>JBCDAG010000211.1:0-12684 GCA_039186165.1 Cyanobacteria bacterium P01_F01_bin.53 | reverse complement strand
GGAGGCCACTCTGGCTATCGTAGCCAAAGACCACCAGGGACTAAGACCATGTACCGAGGCCTACAGCAGTTTGAGATGATGTTTGCTGGATGGAAATTGGCTGCGCCTTGAACTCTCGGACTTATGTGTACACAGGAGCTTGGCAAGGGGAACCCCTATGTGGCTTTGTCGCGGAGGTGGCAAAGCCACATAGGGCCTTTTTAGAGCCTTTTAAGATATTTTCTCGTTAGACTAGATCTCTTCCGAAGTTCCTTTGATGAAGTTCCTTTGATGAAGTTCCTTTAACCCCCATGGCTGATACTCAATTTGTTCTGGCGTCTCAGTCTACTGCTCGGCGAAAGCTGTTGGTGGAGGCTGGTATTCAACCGTTTGTATGTCCGAGTAATTTTGATGAGGACGCGGTGGTTGTGAGCGATCCTTACGAATTGGTGCAGGTGTTGGCAAAGGGGAAGGCGGAAACGGTTGCGCCGCAGTTTACCAATGCACTGGTGCTGGGTTGTGATTCGGTGCTGACGGTGGATGGCATCATTTACGGCAAGCCGGAGAGCAAGATGGAGGCCATTAGTCGTTGGCAGCAAATGCGCGGCGGTGTGGGTGAGCTGGTAACGGGCTATGCGCTGATTGCGCCGGGGCGAGAAGCGCTGGTGAAATACCGGGTGACAAAGGTATTTTTTGCGGATCTTTCGAATGCGGAGATTGAGGCTTACATCGATACCGGTGAGCCCATGCACTGTGCTGGGGCCTTTGCAACCGATGGTAAGGGCAGTATGTTTGTTGAAAGAATTGAGGGTTGTCACACGAATGTGATTGGTCTGAGTATTCCGCTATTGCGACATATGATGGCGGAGTTGGGCTATCGGGCGATTGATTTTTGGGGTCATTAATCCTTAGAGAACTCGGGTAGCGGAATTGGGAGACTTGAATCCATATGGCTAGGGTTGATAATCGCCTGCCACAACAGCCTATGCGTGATCGCCGTTCCCGCTATCCGGGGGCACGGTTTGTTCGCTTTGGGCGATCGCGCGCAGGTCAAAACCTTCTCCTCACAGGGCTCTTTCTTTTTACGGCCGTCTATGTTTCCACCTATTACTGGGCTGAGGGACTCTGGTTTTCTGAGTTGAACTATTTGCCCGAGTTTTTGCTGCGATCGCGCACCCAAGTAGCTCTCGGCTTTTTCACCTTTTTCACCAGCCTCGCCATTGCCTTTTATAACCTCAACCTGGCCCGTCGGCTGCGGGCGAACCAAAATTGCCTACTGCCGAACCAGGCCAACTTGCGGGTGGGATTGGGCCTGAGGGGGCTGCTGCCGGTGATGTTGGGTTTGAGCCTGTTGCTGAGTATGGGGCTGGGCTATCACCTGTACCTGACCGCTGATAAATTGCTCAACGTGACCTCAGCGGTGCCGGTGCCCTTTGGCATTGACTTTAAGTTGGACTGGGCGCTGGTGCAGTCGCTGTTTGGGTATCCGTTGCTGGTGGGTGCCCTTGTCGGGGGCGCGGTGGTGATCGCGATATTTCCCAACGTGCTGGTGCGGCTCGGTGCGGCGGTGTTGAGCGGCTGCTTTGGCATTATTGCTGTCGAAGAATGGGCCAGGGTGCTGCCTTCTTGGGGGCCGTCCGCCTTCGGCCAGGCGGATGCGGTGTTTGATAAGCCGCTGAGCTTTTACATTTTTAAGTTGCCGCTGCTAGAGCTGGTGAATTTTTGGCTCTCGGGGCTGTTTTTGTTTGTGCTTTGCGCGGTGGCCTTGCTCTACTTGCTGGCGGGCAATGCATTTAGCCAGGGCCGCTTTGCGGGATTCTCGTCGGCGCAGCAGCGGCATTTGTATGCGATCGCCGCAGCGCTGCTAATCCTAACCTCGATGAGCCATTGGCTGAGCCGTTTTGGTTTGCTGTATTCCGAGCAGGGCGTGACCTATGGGGCCAGCTTTACCGACATTCATGTAGACCTGCCGGTGAATGCGGCCCTGAGCCTGATTGCCTTGGGGCTTGCGTTGTTTTTAATCTGGCGAACGGTGTTTTGGCCCAGGGGGGGGATTACGCCCGTAGTGGGGGCTCGGGGCTTTCGGTTTTTGTTTGCGCACCCGATTATGGTGGCGATCGCCCTTTATCTAGCCATGGCCTTAGCGGGCAATACGCTTGTGCCCTGGCTCGTGCAGCGCATTGCCGTACAGCCGAATGAACTGCTGCGAGAGCGGCCCTACATTGAACGCACGATTGCGTCCACTCGCGATGCCTTTGGCCTGACCACGATTGAAACAGAAGAATTTGATCCCCAGGGCACCCTCACCGCTGCAGACTTAAAAGAGAATGATCTGACCATTCGCAACATTCGCCTGTGGGATACCCGGCCCCTGTTGGAATCGAACCGGCAGCTTCAGCAAATTCGACTGTATTACGAATTTGCCGACGCCGATGTGGATAGATATACCCTGATTGGTGACGGCAATCAGTCGGATCGGCGGCAGGTGTTGATTTCGGCGCGGGAGCTAGATTATCAGCAAGTGCCCGCCGAAGCCCAAACCTGGGTGAATGAACACCTGATTTATACCCATGGCTATGGCTTTACGATGAGCCCGGTGAATACCGCGGGCTCCGGCGGTTTGCCAGAATACTTTATTAAAGATATTGCCCACACGCCCAGCTCCCAAAGTGTGGCCCGCTCGATTCCGGTGGGTAAGCCGCGCCTGTACTTTGGCGAGCTGACCAACACCTATGTGATGACCAACAGCCGGGTGGAAGAGTTGGACTATCCCAGCGGTAGTGACAATGTGTACAACCGCTACGACGGTGGGGGCGGGGTGAATATTGGTCCCTTTTGGAAGCGGCTGCTCTTTGCCAAGCACCTGGGCGACTGGAAAATGCTACTTTCCGATGATTTTATGGCGGATACGAGATTGTTGTTTCGGCGCAATATCAGACAGCGAGTGGCCCGGATTGCGCCGTTTTTACGGTTTGATAAGGACCCTTACTTGGTGGTGGCTGATGCGGGAAGTGAGTATGCCCCGCCGGGGGAAGAGTCCGGTGAAAACTATATGTACTGGATGCTGGATGCCTATACGACCAGCGATCGCTACCCCTATTCAGATCCCGGAGAATACCCGTTTAACTACATTCGCAACTCGGTGAAAATTGTTGTCGATGCCTATAATGGCTCTGTGCATTTTTATATTGCCGATGAGAGCGACCCGATTATTCGGACCTGGGCCAAGATTTTCCCCGACATGTTTGAGCCGCTCTCGGCCATGCCTCCTGCGCTGCTCACACACATTCGCTATCCACAAGACTTTTCCTTAATTCAATCTAATCAGCTGTTGACTTATCACATGACTGACCCTCAGGTGTTCTACAACCGAGAGGACCAGTGGCGGGCACCGAATGAGCTGTACGCCAATGAAGAGCAGGTGGTGAAACCCTATTATCTGATTATGGAATTGCCGGGGGAGGCCTCGGGCGAATTTGTGTTGTTGCGGCCCTTTACGCCTGCACAGCGGAACAACTTAGTGGGGTGCTTGGCCGCCCGCTCTGACGGTGAGCAGTATGGTCGTCAGCTGCTGTATCAGTTTCCCAAGCAGCAGCTTGTTTTTGGCCCTGAGCAAATCGAGGCCCGGATCAATCAAGAACCTGATATATCCCAGCGAATCTCGCTGTGGAATACCCAGGGTTCACGGGCGAACCAGGGGAATTTGTTGGTGATTCCGATTGAGGATTCTTTGCTGTACGTGGAGCCGCTGTATTTGGAGGCGGAGCAGAACCGGTTGCCTATTTTGGCCCGGGTGATTGTGGCGTACAAAAATCGGATTGCGATGGCGGAAACTTTGAATGAGGCTTTAGATGCCATTTTTAAGGGGAACAAGACTCGGAGCCCGGCCATTATTCGAGAGGCGGGCAATGGTGATGGTGTAGAAGAGTTGTTGTTACCCAATGGCAAGGAGCCGCTCCCGCTTAATCCCGTGCCGACATCAGGGGCTTTATAGAGATATAATCTAGTCACGCTCGCACCTCCTCTATTTAGATTCCCGGCCCACCAATGACCACACCCACACCAGAGCAAAACGCGCAGGCAATCGCCCAGCTCACAGAAGCGGTGAATGTGCTGGTGTCTCAGTTCATTAGGCCCAATGCTCAGCAGGCCAACGCCAACCGGGAAAGCATCAATGAAGTGGTAGAGCTGCTGAATCGTCACGCTCACGCCATCACTGAGATAGACCAACGGCTAGAAGCCACCACCCAGCGTACAGCGGCCAACGCTGAGCAGATATCCGCAAACTCACAGCAAATAGCCGCGCTAGGTGAAAGGATTGAGCAGTTTGATCAACGGCTTGAGGAAACACGCGCCCTAGTCGCTCAGAATGCTTCAGACATTGCTCAGGCTTCAGCACGGCATGATCAAGAGATGACAGAACTTAGAGCGATGCAAGATGCTAACGCTCAGCAGATAGCCGAACTTGGAACGATGCAAGATGCTAACGCTCAGCAGATAGCCGACAACACCACAAACATCACTGCCCTGATTGAAGAAAACAGCGCGTTCAGGGAAAGCCAGCAATCACAGCTAGCGGCCATTATTGGCAATGGCAGAAGGATAGACAGGCTTGAGCAACAAGCTAGCTGAAAATGTCAGCTCCAGGTAGCCAAAATTCGTCAAATCACGTTCAAAGCGATCGCCATTTATTAGATCCTCGCTCCTTAATTTAGATCTTTGGAGACCTGCTTTTGGTTTGAGCTATTTTTGATTGAGCCAGTCTTGTTGGGTCAACCTGTACAGGCAATGTTCTTCTAGGGGACTGCCCTTTTCAACGCTGGGATGGTTGAAGGTGTGGGGATCGCGTTGCATGCCGAGCCTTTCCATGACGGCTTGCGATCGCCTATTCACCAGCGCCGTAAAAGAGACAATCTCTTCGAGCGCCAAGGTTTCAAAGCCAAAGGCTAACGAGGCTTTGGCGGCTTCGGTGGCATAGCCTTTGCCCCAGTAAGGATAGTCGAGTCGCCAGCCCACTTCTACACAGTCTTTCCCACGGTCTTTCCCACAATGACTGAAGGGTAGACGTGTCCGTGGAATGCTGAGGCCGACCAGGCCAATGAAGGTGTTGTGTGGTGGCTGCTTGTCTGGCTGTTTATCTGGCTGTTTCATGGCGACGGCCCAAAAGCCCCAGCCGCGCTGTGCGATCGCCCCTTGCAACCGGTCTACCATGGCATTGCTTTGTGCTGTTGATAGGGGGCAAGGAAAATATTCCATCACCCGTTTATCGGCATTGAGCTTGGCAAAGGGGGCCTTGTCAGTTGCTTGCCATTGGCGTAGCCGTAAGCGGGTCGTTTCTAGTTCATAGGGGGGTGTCATGATCGCGCGATTTGGGGCGTATTGCTGAAGAATAACAAGATTCTCTTTATGTGTCTGCCATTGCACAGCCATTGCGCAACGGGTTAGCCTAACCACACAATCGTCAAAGATCCTCTTCGATTTAGCACAATTCCTATGCCCCGTCAGCTGCGCGTTTTAAAGTATTTAGTTCTCGGTGTGCTGGGGTGGTGCTTTGCCAGTGCGATCGCCCTGTATTTTAGTAGTTATCTGGGTGTCCCCTTGATGGGGGATCTCGGTGGCGACCTGAGCAGCGAGGCGAATGCCTGGTCGCGTTTTACCACCGGCGTTAAGGTCCACCTGGCGACCAACTTTGCCACGAAAGCGCAGCCAGCGCCAGAACCTGGTGATGGCCGACCATCGGAATCGGTCAGACCTGGCGGTCCTGGTGGTCCCGGTGGACCTGGTGGACCCGGTGGCGAGGGACCTCCGGAAGATACCCTGCGACCTTTTGAGGAAGTGACTGCCGAGCTGGAAAAGCAAGAAGGCCTGTTTACCACCTATAGCGACCTAGAGACGGGCAAAACCTACATCTCCCTGCTGCCCACGCAGCTCAACCAAAACTTTTTGTTGGCTGCGAGTATTGAAGCGGGCCTGGGTGAGGCGGGCCTTTTTCGCGGCTGGCCCATTAATGATCTGCTGGTTCAGTTTCGCGAAGCGCCCAAAAATAAGCTTCAGGTGTTAGTGCCTAACACGTTTATTCGCAATCCTGGCGGAGAAAACTGGCAGCAGCGTTTGTTGGACTCCTCCTTTAGCGACTCTATTCTGTTTGCCATCGATGTTGTGAGCGTGGACCCTGAGTCGGACGCTAAGCTGATCGATTTATCTGATTTGATTATGGTGCGTGATTTGGTCAATACCAAAGACGCCCTTGGCTCTGCCACCTCGGGCTATAGTCCCAGCCCCGAGCTCTCACGTATCAATGGCTTAAAGGTCTTTGAAAAAAATCTGGAGCTGAGCACGACCGTTGGCTATGTCTCGGATGGGAGCGGCGCGCCCTTTTCTTTGGCCTCTCTGTTTGGCTTTTCGTTGCAAAGTCTCCCGGACGAGCGGGGCTTTTCCCTCGGCATTCGTTACAGCTTCTCGGCCTTGCCCGGCAACAATGGCTACCAGACTAGGGTGGCTGATGAGCGCGTCGGGTATTTTATTTCGGCCTTTCGAGCGCCGCCGCAACTGGGTAGTAGCGATCCGTTTGTGCGGTTTATCAATCGCTGGTACTTAGAAAAACAAACGCCCACCCAAGCGATTTCAAGGCCGAAAGAGCCGATTGTATTTTGGATTGAGAACACGGTGCCGCCGGCGTATCGCGAGTCGCTGAAAGCTGGTGTGCTGATGTGGAATGAAGCCTTTGAAAAGGCTGGATTTAAAGGGGCGATTGAAGCTCGGCAAATGCCCAACAATGCCGATTGGGATCCGGCGGATGTGCGCTATAACGTGATTCGCTGGTCGGACTCGCTACACTCGGCCCCGGCGGGGTACGGCCCTATGCGGTCAAATCCGCTGACAGGAGAGATTTTAGATGCGGACGTTATTTTAGATGCCAACAGTATTCGCGCATTGCAGCGAACATATCGCACGCTAGGTAGTCGGCCAGGGTCTGGGTCTGGCAGTGGGGCTGGCAGTGTTGTTGGGGCCTCTGCGATGTCATCCCAGTGCGGGCCGCAATCGCAAGATTGGGCGTTGCAATGGCAGGCGCTTCAGCAGGCAGGGATGGCTGGGCTCAATCAGCTGCGCAATCCTCAATCTGACCTGATGGGTCGCTATACCCATGCTTCAGAACATTATTGTCATCAGATGGTTGGGTCTGAGCAGGCGGCCTTTGGTGCCCTGGCGCTAGATACGACTGCTCATCTGAATCGTTCCCAGCTAGATGAGTATGTGCAGCAATTTTTGGTGATGCTGACGGCCCATGAGGTGGGCCATACCCTGGGGCTGCGTCATAACTTTGCGGGGAGTGGTTCGCTGGCACCAGAACAGCTTAATGATGTGAGCATCACCCGCAGCCAGGGGCTGACCAGTTCCATCATGGATTATGTTCCACCGAATATTGCACCGCCTGGGGTTGCTCAAGGAGACTTTTTCCCAACCCGTTTGGGGGCTTACGATATTTGGGCGATTCAGTATGGCTACCAGCCTGTGGCGACCTCGATTCTCACGGGGGTTGGCCAGGCTTTAGAAACAGGGGGGGGTAACTTTGTTGAACCGACCCTGCGTCAAATTGCCGATCGCGGGGGGGCGCCCTCGCTAGCCTATGCAGCCGATGAAGATATTTTTGACTTTATCGATCCGGAGGTAAATGCCTGGGATTTAAGCAACGATCCGCTGACATATTCACAGTGGCAGCTCGATAATGCGCAGTCCGTGTGGCAGCAGCTTAATCGACTTTCTGTGGGGCGAGATGAAGGCTATGGTGGCCTACGACGACGAGTCTCGCTAGTGTTTCGATATTTTGCCAACAATACCGTCACCCTGACGGACTACATTGGTGGGCAGCGTTTTCGGCGGTTGAGTCCTTGGGAAGAAAACTCGGTGGGTGGCCAGGTAGCACGTACCCCGCTGGAGCCGATTTCCGCAGCTAAGCAACGGGCGGCGTTAGCGGCCCTGAACGAAAGGGTGTTTGCGGCAGATGCTTTTCAATTTTCGCCGCAGTTGCTCAATCAGCTACCACCGGATAGGTGGTCGCATCAGGGGGCAGCGTTTACGGTAGCACCGTTGGATTATCCGATTTATGAAGAGGTGCTGGGTGTGCAGGGGACGACGCTCACAAATCTGTTGTCGGCGGTGCGTTTGGGCCGGGTACGAGATTTGGAATTTAAGGCAGATAGCGATGATGTGTTGACGATCGCGGAGCTATTTGAAACGGTGTACGAGGGAATTTGGACAGAGGTGGCGCTGCCGTCTGAAGAAAACCAGGCCACAAGGGTGTCGAGTTTGCGACGGGGATTGCAGCGCCACCATCTCAACATTTTGTCGAATTTGGTGTTGAGAAAAGGGGGGGATTCTTTAGCTGAGGCCCAAAGCTTTATGGACTTTCTGGCGTTGGCTGGGACCTTGGGCGCACCGGAAGATGCGCGGCTGCTAGCCCGTTATCAGCTGGGCTACATGTATGACGATATTGGCAGAGCCCTACGGCGGCGGGGATCGCGGATGGATGTGACGACCCTGGCCCATTGGGAGGATGTGCGCGATCGCATTTCTCGCATTCTAGATGCACCGCTCTCGGGCACATAGGAATGAATAGAAGCTGTTGGGCGATCGCCAGCGAGAAACTAACCTAACGTCAGTTTGGGATAAGGAACCTACAAATCAAGCCTGAAGTAGATCTCCTCCTTGGAGGAGTGGCCGGAGCGTAGTGGAGGTCGAGGTGGGTTAGCCGCTGACGCTACACATCGAACCCATCCCGTCGCTGCGCGCCACCCTTCCCAAGAAGGGATCTACTTCAGACCATAAGCACAAGCTACTTATCCCGAACTCAGGTTAACCTACAGCCGCTACAGCTACGGGTGCTTGTTCTGTGCCTTTGCCGTCGGTCTCTTTAGCCGCAGATGCCTGCTTCAGCGGTAGCTGAATAACAAATTCTGCGCCCTCGCCCGGTGTGGAGTTACAGGTGAGTGTGCCACCGTGCTTTTGGGTGATGATCTGATAGCTAATGGACATGCCCATGCCGGTGCCTTTGCCCACGGGCTTAGTGGTGAAAAAGGGATCGAAGACTTTGCCCTTGGCCGCTGCTGAAATGCCGGGGCCGTTATCGGCGATCGCAATCATCACGTTATCCCCCACCACGCTGGTCCGAATGGTAATCGTCGGCAGCTCACCTTCTGCAAGCTGGGATAGGTTTTCCTCCACCGCATCAATCGCATTGCTCAGCGTATTCATAAAGACCTGGTTCAACGAGCCTGGGAAGCAGTCTATCGGGGGCAGTTGGCTATCGTACTCTTTCACGAGATGAATCTTGCTTTGTTTCCCAGGTAGCGATAGGCGATGTTTTAAGATCAGCAAGGTGCTATCTAGCCCCTCATGAACAGACGCTTGCTTCAGCTCAGACTCATCCACTCGAGAGAAATTTCGCAGGGATAGAACAATCTCTCGAATGCGTTGGGTGCCCATTTCCATGGAGTCCAACATTTTGTAAGTGTCTTCTTGGATGAAAGCCAGATCGCTCTCTTCAAGCTCGGCGGCTAGCACGGCGGTGGGCTGGGGATAGTGGCGCTGATACAGGCCCACTACTTCCATAATTTCTTGGATGTAGTCTCGGGTATGTGTGAGGTTGCCATGGATAAAATTAACCGGATTGTTAATTTCATGGGCAATGCCTGCGACCATTTGCCCCAGGCTGGACATTTTTTCGGTGTGCACCATCTGTGCTTGCACTTGATTGAGTTCTTTGAGGGTGTTGTTTAAGTCTTTGTTTTTGTTGTCGAGTTCTTGGGTGCGGGCAAACACGCGCTGTTCGAGTTCTTGGTTGGCGGTGGCCAAGTCTGCGATCGCCACTTTCAGCTTATTGTCTGCATTTTCTCGCTCGGCCAGCACCGCTGCCACAATCAGGGCGGTGAATACCGTTACGGCAATAAAAGACTGTAGTAGTATGAGGGACTGATTGAGCTCTGCAATGGCAAAGACGCCGCGTGCTCGCACCGTACCCAAAATCGCCATGCCGGAAATGCCCACGGCGGCTAGGGTTGCCCCCCGCTGGCCAAAGCGAAAGGTCGGCCAAATCAACAGTGGAATTAGGATGTATTCAATCGTATAGCCATCCCAAAAAGCGGCCTTACCGAAGGCGGCGATCAGGCCCAGGATCAAGATCGCTTCGAGCACACGCTTGCGAGACTGTTTAAGTCTGCGGGGAATCGTTTGCAGGCTGCTTTTTAATTGGCCAGGTTTGTTGAGCTGTTGGGTGTGGAACCACAGTGCCCAGCTAATAATGGCGGGGGTGACAATAAAGATGCCTGCCACGTTAGAAATCCACCAGGTGAGCCATACGTCTTTGTAAATGTACCAAGGGATAACGGCCAGGCTACAAAGTACGGCAACCCCGGCGGTGGCATTGAACACGGGGCCGAGTAGGCCGGTAAATACCAGCAGCTTTACCACACGGCCCACGCGCTTGAGGGGATTGCGCCCACGGGTTGCCTGACGCAGACTAAAGACGCCGACGCCTGTGCCGAGGGTGGTGCCGAGGGCAATACCCAATACGCCGAAGATCGATCCGAGGAGCATCCCCACACTGCTCGGGTCCCAAAAGGCCCAAATGTTGGCCAGGAAGGAGCCTAGGCAAACTCCTGGCAGGAGGGCGTAGCCATACAAAAAGACGGCGGCGACGGCGATGCCATCGGGGGGCCATACGGGGGTGACGTTTTGGGGGGTGGAGGCGAGCCAGCGCGATAGCTCGGCGGTGCCGTAATAGGCTAGGGCCAAGGTGATATTGGCGAAGAGAATTACAAAAGTCGTGCGGGGTTTGGAAAGTGTGCGCATACTGCCGAAAGGGGATAGGTAATGGCAGTATGCCCGGCTGAATTTCTTAAGTTAAGGGATCTTGATATGTACGTTTTGAGGTTGAGGGGCAGTCAGGGGCTTATCGTTTTGCTTTGATGGCTGCGATCGCCTCTTTTATTCCAGTTTCTACGTTGAGCCAGGCGGCATCGCGATCGCTCCACTGCGTCACAGGTTTCATATTAGTCGGAAACCCTTGTAAGTCCTTAAAGGGCGTTCCGCTAAAGTCTGTGGCTCTTAGCAACACGGGAATAACCTTGGCTTTCCCAGCGTGATGGCGTTCCATTGCCTGCTGCATTTCAATGTTGTAGCAATAGTCAGATGCAATAAAGTCAGCGCTGATAAGAAGAAGAACAATATCAGCTTGCTGTAGGTTGGTGTCAATTTCCTTCGCCCAGTCTTCGCCACCTAAGATGCGGCGATCGTGCCAGCTTTGAATAAGGCCCTGCCGCTCTAAAATTTTCAGGTGCGTATCGAGCTGATCGCGTAGGACTTCGTCTTTGTGAGAGTAGCTGTAGAACAGTCGCAGCGCATCTGTTCGTCTCTCTATGCCAATCGCGTGCTTACCTGTTCGCTGACGGCTTCCCTCAATGTCTACACCGTTCAATAAATCCTGAACACTCAGATCCAAAAGTTCCCCATCCACGACTTCTTCAAAGGTGGTTCGGCCCTTTTCTTCTCGCAGTAACAGATCCTTGTAGCGAACGGTAACGGTGGGATGACCGGGGACTGGGACGAGTTCTTCAGGTTTGGACTTAAAGCTGCTGTGGATGCGGTCGAAGTCGGAGCGGATGACGGCGAGGAGACGGCGGCGACTGCCGAGCGGACCCTCAACGCTGATGGTGACGTGGCGGTCTTGGGGGTCGGCTTTTATTAGGGCACGGTTGCCTTCAAAGCTGAGGATCACGCCTGTACGCCAGCGGTAGGCTTGCTTACTTAGCACGTGGGTGCGCACGATGAACCGGGGGAGTAGGCCTTCGGGGAGGACGGCGTAGTCGTAGCGGAAGTTCAGGCATTCAGCGGGAGTGAAGGTGGAGGCCTCGGCGGGTTGTTGTTTATCGAGGAGGTCGGGGATGAGGTAGCGGTTTTCGTCTTCTTCAAAGCGGAGGCATAGCTCGAACTTGCGCATCAGGTCTAGCAGGAAGCCGTGGCGCTCGCGGGGGTATTGGGTGGTATCGAGGGCGCGGCTGAGGCAGTTGGCGGTGAGTTCGCCTTTGGCTTCGGTGAGGATGGCGTCGTTTAGGAGGGTGTAAATGCCGCTGGTGACCCAGCGAGGGTTTAGGACGTGGGTGTCGCGGAGGGCATGGGTCGTCTTTATAGTTTAGGGCGATGCCGAGGTTGTGAAGGTGGACTGCGAGAGAATCTTGGGCGTTATTATCGGTTTCGCCATCTTGCTGACAAATCTCTCGATATTTCTCAAAGGAGATGTAATTGTCTGTCATGTTGGCGAGTTCGTCTTTGATGGCGACCCAGCTACCGGGGAAAGGGGCTCTGAGGTCTTCTAATTGATCAGTTTGTTGTTTTATTTCTGCTTCTAACTGTTCAATCCCTTGTTTGGTTTCGCAGTCGGTTTGAATAAAGGCTTTAATGTTTTCAAATTTCTCTTGGAGGGCTCTGCGATTGACATCAAAGGGGTGCTCTTTCATTTTGTTGAGCACCACAATTACAGGAGAGTCATCCCCAAAGCTTTGGATAAGTTCTAGTACAGAAAATAATTAATTATGCAACGTCAAATGTAATGCTTTCCTAATTTCTTGTCAGCGTCTTCTTTGGTAAACGACCAGTCAATGGTTTTGCGTTCTCGATTGCGTTTGGCATTCCAGGCATGCACTTCAGCGG
>JBCDAG010000210.1:0-12754 GCA_039186165.1 Cyanobacteria bacterium P01_F01_bin.53 | reverse complement strand
CTGACACGGGCGCCAAGCAATTCTCCCGCATTCGCGGTTATATTTCTACGCTCAGAAAGCAAGGAATGAACGTTCTGGAGTCCCTTTCCAGTACCTTTGCTAATGCACCGATGTTGCCTGCCCTTCAACCTGAGTAGTTACGACATATTGCCTATTTAGGCTTGCCTAATGAACTAAATTTAGGCACTCGTCTACACCCATCGCCATACTCCCATCTTATCTTTGAGTGCCTTACCAGGTTTTGCCTCGCTGTATCCAGCCAGCACCAGCGATTCTTTTACAGGGAAGGGCGGTATATCCTCACGGGCGCTGCCTGGCATCGTAAGGCGCACACACGTGCACGGATACCCCTGACAGGAACCAGGAAAAGTCGCTGAGATACGAAACCCCATGTGCTGATAAAAAGCGATCGCACCCGTGTTCTCCAGCGATGTTGTCAAAAATGCATCCTCACCCAACTTCGGCAACACAGACTCCACAAGCTGTTTGCCAACACCTTGCCGATGATGCTCCGGGGATACATACAGCCATGAAAGCTCAGGCGGTTCGATACAGACAAAACCAACAACTTTGTCATGCTCACAGGCTACAAAGCACTCACTTTCAAAAAAGCCATCTTCTTCTGCCACGTTCTTTAAGGGAAGAGCCTCAGCACCAGGCATAAAGCTACTCACCTCAATTGGACGAGCGGCGTCATGAATCTCACAAACAGCTGACCAGTCACTCTCTTGATATTGACGGATATGCATTCTTAATTGGGCGAATGGTGACACTATTTGAAGCCATCAACATGAGATTATTTTTTTGGCCAGTTCATTGTTTTTGCCAGATTAAAGAGTAACGCCAAAACAAATGTCTTCGGAGACGAAAACCAGGAATTACAGTCCGCGCAACGGCCTTAATTTGCCTAAGCGACAACTGGGCAGGGCGGGTTGGTGCCCTCTTCCTAGGCCTCAAAATTGAGGTACGATGCCAACTTGAATAAACATAGTTCAAAGGCACTGAGATAACGCTATAAATATGATCCCAAATCGTCACCTCACGGTAAAGCCCAAGAATGAGTAACTTACCCGAGGGCCGAAGCAGGGCTTTCATTTTTCTCAAGGCAGGCTCCAAATCCATATGATGCAATGAAGCAATTGAGACGATCAGATCGTATGAATCATTAGGCAAATCAGCCTCCAGAAAATCAACATTTTGATAAGAGATATTGGCCATACTATTCTGAATTGAGGCCTCTTTTAATATCTCACTATCAACATCAATAGCCTCGACATATTCCGACCGACGAGAAAGTTTCCTGGCAAAAAGCCCCAACCCACACCCTATATCCAAAGCACGATTAAGCTTGCCGGAAATGTGGTGTAGCAGATAGTTATGGAAATGGATGTTATGGTTCCACATTTATTCTTATAAAAGCAAAAACGTTTTACATGCAGGCCTTAATGTAGCCTCGACAAGGCTGGTTGGTTCTGTTCTTCTTGATGGGTATTCACCCGCGCCATGTCTCGAACAGGATAGGTCGTCCCAAAGACTGTCCAAAGATGTGCCATCACTTCATTAGCCAGATCGGTGCTACACCCAAAAAGAACATGAATAACATCGTGAATCTCAAGGTCGGGTAATAGCTCTGGGGTGACATTTGCAGCGGCATCTTCGGGCCCCTCTAGGTCACGCAGCGCTGTGATCGCCTCCCGCAGGGTTTGAGTAGGGTTCAGATTAAGGTATTGCAGCACTGTCATACGAATGCTCCCATCCACAGTTGCCTAAAGGTTAGCACACACCTTAAATAACGGAGAGATCGATGATCGTGTTGCCATCACACACCTAGCAGCCACCCTCTCTTGGGCAGCATTAGGCCTGCAATCAGCCTTGATTCAGGCCAAGTTCTTTTTGCTTTTTCTTCGTTAAGCCTAAGGAAACAATACGGTGAGATTCTTTTAGGTGCCCCTTAAGATCGTCATCTTCTGTGATCGATAAATCATACTGTTGAATCCACTTCATTCCACGGGAAGCCATGTAAGGCGCAGGCCGATATCCAGGCTGTTCACCTAAACAATAAAAATCAAGCTCAGACACTTTAAAGGTAAATGCAGGCTTATCAGGTTCCCCCCAACCGCCAATAGCAAACACCTTCCCGCCCACTTTCCAGACGTGAGAGCCGCCCCATTGCATGACATATGACGTCGCCGGAAGAGCGCCGCAAAATTCATTGAATTCTTCATAAGTCATCCTGTCTCTCCCGTTATCTCTCCGGTTGTCTCATTAAGGGTCACCATCGTGGTTCGTTTTGAATAGTACACAATCGTTACCAGTTGAGAATGCTGCCGTTGATTCACACGTTAGAGGTACTGATTAAACCAACCAATAAACGCCTCCGGTACCCGCCCCAAATAATCGTAGCCAGCAAAACGGCTTTTCTCTAGGTCTAGCATCCGTAGGTCTTTTTCTACCGTCAGGGCATCGTAATAGGCCTGCACCATGTCCAGGTTTGTCCAAGGGTCATTCTTGTTCTGAAGCACCAGCGTAGGCACCGTAATCTTGGGTGCATCATCAATAAAGTTGGGTTCGGTCATATCAAAGCCAAGTCGCTGGCAAGAAACCTTCGACCAAGCGCGTTCCATAAATCCAGGCATGCCCAACGCCTCTACAAAGTAGCTATAGAGTAAGGGCTGCACGGCAATCATGGCCTTGACCTTTTCACGATTGGCCAACCCGTCAGACAAGCCGTAGGCGTAGGTCGTGGATGCCGCCCCCATGCAAATGCTCAGCAGGCCCACACTCGCCTTCGCGAACTCGGGCCGAGCAGAAACAAAGTCCACCGCGGCGAGCACATCCTTAGCTTCCTCCGGCCCCCAACTCACCCACGGAATCGTACCAAGTTCACTTTCGCCATGCCCTCGCAGGTCGTACATCAACACGGAATAGCCCTGCTCTGACAGGTATTTTGCCTGCCGCAGAAATTTGATATCCTCTTTCCAGGGAGCAATCGGCCCTTTGCCTTTGGGTGACCAACCGCCACGGTTGCATTGCACGCCGAAGTGGCTCTGAACAATCACACGGTCTGTGCCACCTTTGATCAGCCATCCCCGAAGAGTCACGCCGTCTCGCGCTTGGAATTCAACAGCTTCGTAGTCGAGGCCGTAGTTCGTAGGACTGTCGAACAATGGTGACTGGAACGGCTTCACCATCATGTTGGAAATCATGTTGCCGAACATTGCTTAGCTCCTTAAATGTTGTGATGAGAGTAGTGTGATAGCTCTAAGTAGTGTGATAACTCTGGTCGGTTGCGGGCTGGGTACTTACTGCACAGGTGGCATGAGCAAAGGCTTTACCTGGTTAATAAATGTCTGTCGGGAGTCAGCGGCAGCGATCATCCCAGTCAACATTTCCGCATCTGAACCAACTGGGTTGTGGATTGGCGTATCCTGGGTGGCACATTCGTAAATTTTGTCCGCCACATCCTGTGGGTCGTTGACCGAGTCACTGGCAGATGCGACTGCCTCGACCTGCTTCGCAAAGTGCTGGCGTAGCAGACGATCATATGAGTCGAGCTGTTCATCAGTACCCGCAGTTGTCGTGTCAACGTTTTCGGTAAATCGCGTTGTGGGAAACGCGCCCGGCTCGACGAGACGGATACGAATGCCTAGGGGCTCATATTCTAGAGCCATTGCCTCGGCAAGCCCACCTGTGGCATGTTTCGAAGCCGTATATACCGAGTTGCCAGGCACAGGGATTAAAGCGGCCATTGAGGTGACGTTAATGATTGTTCCATTACCCTGGGCTCGCATCACAGGCAGCAGAGCTCGCATCGTGTTCATAGTACCGAAGACATTCGTCTCAAACATGTCGCGGATCGAAGCGTCAGTAGCTTGCTCAAAGATCGCATGACCGCCATAACCAGCGTTATTCACCAGCACGTCGATGCGTCCGAATCGTTCAAGGCCTTGCTGGATGGTAGCAATGATGCTCTTTGGATCGGTCACATCGAGCTTAGTAACCAGAACATTTGGCAGTTCCGACAGTTCAGGAGCCTTTTCTGGAGAGCGCATTGTGGCGATGACGTTCCACCGCTTTTTGCTAAAGGTCTTAGCGGTGAGTTTACCAAAGCCACTGGAGCATCCGGTGATCAGTACTGTATAGGTCATAGCAATTTATCCCTCAAAGATACAACTATACAATTATAGTACTATTGTATAGTTGTATCTTTGCATAGATTCAGTTTGTGTCAAGTTGTAAGATGGAATACCTTGGAAGTTCCACTGGCAACATAGGCCATGACTGAGATCGAAGAAAAAATTATCCAAGCAGCGATACGCACATTCATACGCTATGGCGCGAAGAAAACGTCAATGACTGACATCGCCTCGGCGGCAGGCGTCTCGCGGCAAACGCTCTACGACCTCTTCGGCAACAAGGACGAACTCATCGTCACCTCGATTCGTTACGTTACGAGGGAGAGCCTCACGACCGTGCAAAGAAAGTTGGTAGGCATCACCAAGCTAGCTGACAAACTGGACGTGTACTTTGAGGAAACCATTGTTAAATCATTCGAGTTGTTGCAGTCGTCCGGCGACCCTGAAGACTTAATTAGTGGACACAACAAGGCGGGGAAGGCCGCGATTAAAGAGGCGCACAAACAACACGAAGCCGTCATCGCCGAAATCCTCATGGCAGAAGCATCACAGCGCACGTATCAGGGGCAGACCGTGGCGCAACTCGCGCATTTCTTCGTGACCACTGCAATGGGATTCAAGTCCGGCGCAACGAGTCGCTCGGATCTCGATGGCTTGATCAAATCGTTGAAAACAGCTATCGCTGCAATCATTGAATAATTACTAACTTCAGGCTGAACAGGAGGTCAGTGTACTGCACAGTTGGGATGAGAGAGTGCTGCATTGGAAGCACTAGAGGCAATAAGCTGAGGAGTACCATCAGGTGCGATCGCCGATGTGGCAAAGATGACGAAGGCATAAGGGTATGTGTGCCCACGCGTCCCTTTAACAGGGCTAACAACTAGCAGGACTACCAAAGCTCCGGATTATTTAAAGCAGTTACAACAACCAAGTTAGCTGGTATTGTTCTAACTTCGTTATCATTGAGAGCAATCGCTTGCCACCCAAAAGGATATTGAAGCTGGGAAGGAGGCACATAGCACTCGGCAGCATCCGTACTAAAATCGAACTTGCCGTAATATTTTGGATCACCATACACAAAGAGAACATCCGCCCGCAGACTGGATACAAGCTGAATGCCACGCTCAATGAGCTTCGTTCCAATGCCACAATTCTGATAGTCAGGCATTACACCAAGCGGTCCCAAGATAAAACCTCGGAAGCTCTCATCGCCCTCAATACTCACAGGGCTAAAAGCCACATGGCCAACGACCACCCCTTCGAGGTCAGCCACCAAGGAAATGGTTTTAGGAGAAGTTTCTCCCAACAGCAAATCGACAGCAAGCTTCGACACCAGCTCCCGCTCGTCTTCTGCGAAAGCAGCCCAATGGACACTATAAATAGCCTCTCGATCAAGCTGGGTTGCTGCGCGTACGTTCATAAATTCACCATCCACAATTCACAAACAACGGCTAAAGCGACCAAGTAATCGGCTCAATACCGTTCTGTTGTAAGTAAGCATTAGCCTGTGAAAAATGCCGATTACCAAAGAACCCACGATGCGCAGAGAGGGGCGAAGGGTGGGGTGAGGTCAGTACAAGATGGCGACTGCGATCTAGAAACTTCCCTTTCTGTTTCGCATAGCTGCCCCACAGCAAGAACACGAGATGGTTACGTTGCTGATTTAAAGCGCTAATAATAACGTCCGTAAACTGTTCCCAACCTCTTCCCTTATGGGAGGCCGCTTTATGTCGTTCTACCGTCAGTACACTGTTGAGCAATAACACACCCTGATCCGCCCAACCTTGTAAGCAACCATGTCCGGGTGGTGTAATACCCAAGTCCTGTTCAATTTCTTTAAAAATATTGATCAGAGAAGGGGGCACAGCAACCCCTTCCGGGACAGAAAAGCACAAGCCATGGGCCTGACCTGGGCCATGATAAGGGTCTTGCCCAAGAATCACAACTTTGACTTGGTCAAAGGGTGTGCTATTCATGGCATTGAACATCAGTGAGCCACGCGGGTAAATAATTTTTCCAGCCGCCTTTTCTGCCTTTAAAAATTGTTTCAGCGTCTGCATGTAGGGGGTGGCAAACACATCTTCTAGAACCGCTTTCCAGCTGGGCTCTAGTTTGATGGTGCTGCTAGAAGAGGGCGTAGCTTCTGTGGTCATAAGAGGCGCTGTATTTGAGGACAGAGATCCGCGACTGCATTTGCCGATGCGCGGCAGATTTGATGGCTCGTGGCTTCAAGGTGAATGCTAAGGGTACTGCTCCATGACTAATCTCTACTACTAATGTAGTCAGCCAAGTGACGAAAGCGATAGTAATCAAGGTTGTCTTAACCTACAGTCCGTTTTAGTCAGTCTGCTTTAGCAAATAGTAGTAAGCACTGTCATAGACTTGGTCATACCATTGCCAATTGCCCTCAACGACTTTTTCTCGTAGAAAACCTGCTTTTTCCAGGACACGATATGAGGGGATATTGTGCAGGGTCACCCCTGCCTCAATCCGTTCGATAGTTGTGTCATGAAATAGCCAGTCTATAACCGCCCGTAAGGCCTCTGTGACATAGCCCTGATTGTGTTCTCGATAATCGAGAAAATAACCGAGGCGACAGACGTTCGTGTCTATATTGGAGTATTCGGCCTCCAAGCAAACTTCAAAGAGCCCAATAATCTGGTCTTGATTCTGACCTTGTTTGCATATGCTCCACAGCAAGCTATCCGGGTCATAGAGACTGGGCTCTAGCCAACCCTTCACATCGTTAAGGCTCTGGGCAACATATTGGAAGTCTTCGACACTTTTTTTCTCTTTAGCAATGTCGTAAATGACTGTCATATCAGATAGGGTTAAAGGCTTGAGGGTAAGTCTTGGCGTGTCAAGGCTAATAGCGACAACCATATACGCACCTCTCCTAGTAATTATCTGGCGTCTTGACAAAGACAGTTTTATCAGGCAAAAGCCTCAGGATGTGAAATCATCACGACATGACTTGTTGTCGTGATGTATCTCATTCATAACGTGTACAGATACTGCCTAACGACAGAATTGGACGACTGTGTAGCACTTTTCAAGTTTAGCCAATATTTTTGATCTCAGACCACGCCAACAGCGGCATTTCAATCAGAAAGCTTCATCCGAAAATCTCATCAAAGAAATTAATCATGGATTTCCATGAACGGCGAGCCGCTGCGCCGTGGTACTCAATGCCTCGCTCTGGGATGTTTGCCCCCTCAAAGGTAAACGCGTGGACTGCGCCACCATGAATATGCGCCTGCCAGTCAGCCTTACGCCCATCCATCTCAGCAGTGAATGCCAAATAATCAGCTGGTGGAACAAGAGGATCATCCCAGCCATGTTCGATGAGAATACTGGCCTCTATTGGCTTCATATTATTCAGGTTGCTTCCAGTGAGTCCACCATGAAAACTCACAACCCCCTTAAGGTCTTTCGGCACTGACCTTGCCAAATCAAGCACGCACAATCCACCAAAGCAGTAGCCTATCGCGCCTATGCGGGTAGCATCCACCGTCTCCATCTCTCTGATAGCCGCATAGCCAGCCTGTAAACGATTTTGCAGAATATCTCGATTCTCAAGGAGAGGATTCATTAAGTGGGCGTTATCACCCATGGGCTCTCCACGAATACCCTTACCATACACATCAACTGCAACTGCTACATATCCCAACTGAGCTACACGTTGGGCGATAGCCTCAATGGGAGAGTTCAAACCATCCCAGGCGTGGGCAATGAAAATGGCCGGACGCGCCTTCGTCAAGCTTGCAGGCTGTGCAATATACAAATCAAATTCCACCCCACGAAATTCGTATGTCGCTGCACTTGTTGATATTGAGTTCACTGATATCGAGTTCACGGTAGGCTCCTAATCGAAACGCTACGAGCATAAAGTCTTCAGCGTTGACTGTATTGAACGTTTGCGACATCCGTAGGTAAAAATATAAATAAAAAGACATCTTAAAAAGACATCTACAGATAGAAAAGTGTTGGATCTAGGTGGACTCGTTGAGCTGAGGAGTCAAAGGCTTTAGCAAGTGACGATCTATTCTCCGTGCAATATCGACCAGGCGTGCGGCTCAAATATCGACGCCACGCACGTATTTCGTGAGCTTGGTCCGAAAACTCTTGCACCTGCATAGGGTACTGGGAGACAGTCTCTACATTGGCCCTG
This sequence comes from Cyanobacteria bacterium P01_F01_bin.53, assembly GCA_039186165.1. Lineage (GTDB taxonomy): Bacteria > Cyanobacteriota > Cyanobacteriia > Phormidesmidales > Phormidesmidaceae > Phormidesmis. Next base: position 4,447 of record JBCDAG010000210.1, on the reverse strand, counting down.
ACACTACGCTGTAATCGATGCAGGTTCATCACTTGCTTAGGGCTGACGCCAAGATGGCGCTGAAATTCACGCTGTAGTGTTCTTGGCGTTATTCCGAGTTGTTCACACGTTGTGCTGATGCGCTTGTTGGATATCAGCGCCTGATGTAGCTGTAAACGGCGCTTTCCTATGGAAATCGGTGCTGCGCTGAGCAAGTTTAGGAGCCAACTATCCATTGCGTTTTTTACATCATCAAGCCGCAATGTGTGGGGAAAGCAGCGCCAAAAGTTTTCTGTTTTTCGCTCCCCCCACAAATCGGCAACATCCAGTAGGTTATCAGCAGAATCTTGGCCGATACCTGGGAACAAGGTCATCATGCCGGGGACGGTCAGTATGGCCATGACGAATAAAGTCTCTGGCTGAGATACCCATTGACGAGCACGCGTTTGCGCGCCTAGCAAACCAACCTTAGGATGAAGTTCGCCAGATTCATGGTAAGAACGCTTCCCAAAGTTTGCACTCAATATGCCAATAGGTTCAGGGCAGGTCCAAATAGGTGTTCCTGCGACTTCTCCCAGCTTGTCTTCAACAATCCTATAGCTCAGCACGTAGGGCCGAAGGTGATGATGGGGTTCAATGGCTACGATGCGCATGTCTTCCGTCCTTCCAACCTATCTATTTGCCCAACATATCCGTCCTCCCAACAAAATAGCAACTGCCAGACAGTGTTGGGCGGCGAATAATACCCAAAGCCTATTTTAGTTTTATTTTATGAACGGCAATAGATCAAACTCTTGACGAATCTCTAAAAGAGAACGATCCAGCAAGGGCTCAAACTCAAGAAATGGCAGCAGTTTTTGACGGTTGCGAGTTTTAAACCAAATCGGAATTAATTCGAAAATCACCCCGGGCAGTACCTTCAAAATTTTTCGATACAACCAGAGAAAACCCTTCTCTCTGATCATATCTTCATACATCACATCAACAGCAGGGTTGCTTTTCATTTTTAGGTAAGTCTGAAACGTGCATTCACTCGTCCACCAAAACAAAGGCAAAATTTTCAGCTCATCGTACATTCCCGTGTCACAGGCATAAATCACATGCCCGACATCGTGCGATCGCAATGAGTAGTGCATCAAGCAATCCTGGATTCGCTCAACTCTATTGGCGGAAATATCTACACCCCTGACGACAAGCCTTTGATAGGGTCATCCAACGGGCAAAGGAAAGAAACGAAGTCTCCACAGGCTGTAGATGCGGATTTGGTTTTCGACACCATGAGCGGCATCATGCTCTATGCATTGATCTTCCCATCCGCAGAATCTTGGAGGGCCTATGTCCGAAGAGCCCTAAGTTTACTGCTTACATAAGCCTCAACTGAACCTAAGCCTCAATTGAACTAACGGCAAGGTCCATACGCACTCACTTAGGTTATCGTTTAGGGGCAAGCATTCGTTTACCCTCACGACAGGGGTTCTGAGGATACTGACTTGCCCTGAAAGAACGTCCAGACCTCATCAGCCATTTCGATATCCCGATTTTGCCTACCGACGATGGCTAAATACAGCCGGGAATAGGGTTGTTGAATACTGGGCTCCGTGTGCCCGCCATTAAGAACGCGCACGAGAGATACTTCGACATTCGCTGTGGCATGGGTGTACGTCATGCGTGAAGCTGTGCAACCGTCTACATTTGACTGATTGGGATACTGAATTTCACGGGGCGTCTGCTCACAGCCATTGTGGGTCACCCAGTACTGAATCGAATCATCCGTGGACTGAACCTGGCCGCGATCATCAATCACACTGCCGCCATCGTAGGGGATAAACCGATCATTCGTCCCGTTCATCAACATGACGGAAATAGACTGCTGCGGCCTGCGAGCAAATATTGGGTCAGGATTGGACGCCACAACAGCCGCTACCGCAGCAAGTTTGTCCGAGGCCTCCGCAGCCAATCGTAAGGCCATCTGGCCACCGTTAGAGGTCCCCGTGGCATACAGCCGCTGAAAATCGATAGGATACGACTCACTGACTGTCTCAATCAGCGTCATCAAAAAGTCCACATCATTCGAGTCTGGATTGGTGGGAATATTTCGAGCATCATTCCAGCCTTGCTTGCCATCAGGCGAAACGAGCCCGTCAGGAATAATCAGGATCAAACCTTCTCGGTCAGCAATCGGCATCCACAGCCTATAGGGGGCATTCCGCCCTGCCACCACGCCCATGAGTTGATCGGCACTGCCGCCATGGCCGTGTAACAGCAACACAGCGGCGCATGTTGTCGGGAGTGGATTCGGGACATAAAGGCGATAGGAGCGCGATCGCCCCTCATGGTCCAAAAACTGTTTTTCGGAGAGGGTTCCCGTGGACAAGAGGCTGTCTGCATCCGAACCATCGAGAATTTTCAAGCCACACAACGACACTAGGCCAAGCCCAAGCAACTTGAGCAATCGACGTCGCCTCATGCTTTTGTCCAATCTATCTCGCGTCATAGTAACGGGAGCGGATATGCTCCGTCGGCTCCAACCGAGTCATTATGCTGAATTTGCAACATGATTGGACCATCATCTCAGCCACAGCGAAAATCGTCACTCCCAAATCGTCACGCTAGGTTGAGCTGCCATGAAACACCAAAGCGGTCGTTCAGCCATCCAAACTGCCTGCTAAAGCCATAGTTATCGAGCGGCATCAGCACGCGACCACCTGAGGACAACTGCTCAAAGGCATTCTGTAGATCCTCTTCATCTTCGCACTCCACAAATAGGGACATGGCTGGCGTGAAACTGAAATCATGCTGAATGGGAGAATCAATACATATTACGGGCTGCCCGCCCACAATAAAGTCAGCCCGTTTGATTGAGCCTTCTGCACCTTGCTCGCCCGCTCCATAGCGTTCAACCTGACTAATCTCTGAGTCTTTAAATAATGAAATATAGAATTTCATCGCGTCTTCGGCGGCACCCTCAAACATTAAAAAGGGTGTGATTTTGCGGGCCATGATTCACTCCTTGCGCTGGTGGCGAGTTGTGCTCCAATTCTAGTGCACTCAAATACCAGCATGATCGATCAACCCACGGTACGGCTTATCCACCAAGAAAACTTCGGCCTGAGCGAAATTCATAGGACGAGTAAATAAGAAACCTTGAATATAGCGTCAACCCAGCTCTGTCATGATCTGCAATTGCTCTCTTGTTTCTACGCCTTCGGTAACAACTTTGAGATGCAAAGCTTCGGCCATAGCAATGATGGATCGAATTAGCTCCTTGTTTTCTGGACTCTCTTCCAAATCTCTCACGAAGCTACGATCGATTTTAATGCCATGAATTGGGTAATTTGCTAAATAACTCAGCGATGAGTATCCGGTACCGAAATCATCGACAAAAATGCTGAAGCCTAGCTCGTTCATTTCATTCAAATTCTTCATAACAAGCCCGGAGTCTGCCAGCAAATAACTCTCTGTGATTTCGAGGACAACATCATGGGGACTCACCGCTGACACATCCAAAGCACTCAACAGGAAGGGGAGGATATCAGATTTCTCTAACTGGCCAGAAGCAAGATTCACATTAAACTTCTGGTGAGGGCTGGCGATACCATGTGCTCGCCACTGGCGAAATTGCTCGCACGTTTTTTGGAATACGATACGGTCAATGTCTATCACCAGACCTAATTCTTCGGCAAGTGGAATGAACCGGCCTGGCGAGATAATGCCTTTTTCTGGATGAACCCACCGCACCAAAGACTCGATAGAAAAGATACTGGACTCAGTGGTGTCGACAATGGGTTCATAATTGATGCGAAACTGTTTCTCACGGACAGCGATCTCTAATTCCCGCTCTAGCTCAATTTTTTCCAGATGCGCCGTCCGCATATCTTCGTCAAAGAGTTGATAACAATTCCCTGTTTCTTTTGCACGATACATCGCAATGTCAGCATCACGAACCACTTCATCAGCACATTGGTATGCCCCATCGGCTAAAACAATACCCACACTCGCAGAAATAGAAATCTCTGTATCGCGAATCCGAATAGGACAAGCAAACGCATCTGTAATTCTCTGTGCGAGTTTAACAGCTTCGAATTCGTCCAGCTGACCCATGAGTAACACGAATTCATCGCCACCCAAACGGGCAAGGCACGTCGCCTCACCCACGAGGGCTGATAAACGATTGGCCACCTGAATCAACACTTTGTCACCTATCAGGTGGCCAAATCTATCATTAATTTGTTTAAAGCGGTCGAAGTCGATGAAGAAAAAGCACAGGCCAATGTCCACATCGGAGGCTAGTTTGGCCACGGACTGTTTGAGTGCCCTCATAAATTGGGTCCGATTGGCCAGCCCTGTTAGGTCGTCGTGCGTGGCATCGTACTCGAGTCGCGTATTTATATTTTGTAATTCAAGCGGGGCGTTTTTAAAAGATAGGGAGAGCGGCGTGGAGGGAAAGAGTGTTGTGCTATGTGTGAAT
>JBCDAG010000209.1:0-12808 GCA_039186165.1 Cyanobacteria bacterium P01_F01_bin.53 | reverse complement strand
TTGGTGGGGACTGCTTGTTTCCTCTTGTTAGCCTGCCTTGCCGGCATCAATTGCCTTCTCATCTTTCGCACTGGTGTGACCAGAATTGGTGCACGTTTGAAGACTGCTTTTGCTGCTAAGGGTGTTGACGGGGTGCGATTTCTGATAATTCCCCTTGGAAATTCTCTACGAAATTCCTTGCAACGCCTCTGATAAGCGATTCTTCTGCCTTTTGCCGGAATTTTTCGCAAATCCTCACCATTGACAGAGTAAAACCTGAGATCCTGTGGTCTTACGTGAACGCCGGCGCATTGAACTGCTCAAGTGACGCAACGGCCAGTTGCCTATGCCAATTGTTCTAAATTTGGACGTACTCGAAATAGGCTGTTTTCGAGGCTTCATCGATCCACAAGATCACCACTGCATTACCGCGATTGAAATCTGAATAGCTTTGCATATTGGGCGATGGGTTGAACCAAGGCGGTAGCAAGTTCGAGTCAAGACCTGTGACATTGCTACCGGACTTCAGTGCCTGCTTTTGAATAATGATGTCGAGATCGGCGCGATCGATATAAGTGAATTTGAAGTGATGGGAAAAGTCAATATCTTGAATGGTGAAGTGCTGGATTTCTTGAAACGCAGCTGGCTCGACATCTACCATCGTCTCGAACCACTCTATGGCACTACTCGGCTGAGATTCGCTTTGGCAGGCGGTGAGTAAGGTCGTGGTCGTCATGAGCACAACGACCACGATCATGGGAATGGGCGAAAATATTGACTGATGGAGGGACTTCATGGGCGATCGCATCGTACTGATTTAAGAGTTCACATTTGTATAGTTCAGATGCCTTGTGGGTGTACCAACCTGTGTGTTGTCTGCTCGCTAAGGGATTGACAGTTACAGAGTTGAAAATTACAGAGATTTCTCCGAGCGTAAACCATACCCGGTAAAATAAGCCAATAAGGGAAGAGCAGTACATTAGCAAGTAATTACATGGCGGACGTATTGGTAATTGGGGCGGGGCCTGCGGGGCTGTCAATCGCGACGGCCTTGGAGCAGCGAGGGCTAAAGGTGGAGGGATTAAGTGCCACCGATGCGGCGAAGCCCTGGCCCAATACCTATGGCATTTGGGTTGATGAGCTAGAAGCGCTAGGCATGGAAAAGTACCTGTGGAAGCGCTGGCAGCATACGACGGCTTACATGGGTGATAAAACGATTCCCTTGAAGCGGGACTATGGCCTGATCGATCGTGAAACGCTTCAGGGGGAGTGGTTAGCGCAGAGTCAGCAGAGTGGCATTCAGTGGCATCAGGGTAAGGCAGCGGGTGTGAGGCATGGGGCGAAGCGCTCTGAAGTGACTGATGAGGCGGGGAATACCTACAGTGCGCGGTTAGTGATTGATACCAGTGGGCACAATCCGGCGCTGATTAGGCGAGTGCCACAGACGAAGCCGATTGCGTACCAGGCGGCTTACGGCATTGTGGGGCGTTTTTCTGCACCACCGGTTGAGCCAGGGCAGATGGTGCTCATGGATTATCGGGATGACCATTTACCTGCGCCGGAGCGGAAGCTGCCGCCAACGTTTTTGTATGCGATGGATTTGGGGCAGGATATTTATTTTGTAGAAGAGACGTCTTTGGCCCACGTGCCAGGGATTGGTATGGATACGCTGGAGCGACGGTTGCATCAGCGGTTGGCCCATCGGGGGGTAAAGGTAATTGAAGAGCACCATGTGGAGCGGTGTTTGTTTCCGATGAATATGCCGCTACCGGATTTGACGCAGTTGGTGGTGGGCTTTGGCGGGGCGGCGAGTATGGTGCACCCGGCGACGGGCTATATGCAGGGAGCGATGTTGCGGCGTGGGCCTGACTTGGCAAGGGCGATCGCACAATCCCTACAGGGTACAAATACCTCTCCTAGCCAAGTCGCGCAGGAGGCCTGGCAGGCCCTTTGGCCTGACGAGCGCCTACGTAAGCACTATCTCTATACCTTTGGCTTAGAGAACCTGATGGCGTTCAAGACCCATGATTTACAACAGTTCTTTACCACCTTTTTTGGATTAGAACAATCCCAGTGGGCCGGTTTTCTTGCCGATACGTCTACATTGCCAGAGATCGTGCAGGCGATGCTGGTGCTGTTTGGTCGCACGTCTAACCCCGTTCGCTGGGGGCTGATGAGTTCTGTGTTCAGCCATGGGAACCTGTTACGACGAACGATTACGGCGTAGCACTTTACTTCGACTACGCTCAGTGACCGGGGTTGTCGCAGCACCAGCAGGACCGAGGGCTGAGCGGAGTCGAAGCCCGGCAATTTGAGGTGACCTTTTCTATATGAATGACTAATGGCCGCGTTACTAGCTAATGAGATAGAGCTGTTTGGCCTGCGGCTACAGCTGTTGGATGACAAGGCCCTGTATTTGCCAGATGAGGCCGCGTTGTTGGTTTCTGACGTTCACCTGGGGAAGGCGGAAACGTTTCAGTCGTTGGGGATCCCGATTGCCTCTCAGGTCAATGAAGAGAATGTGGAGCGATTGCGATCGCTCATTACCCAAACCAAGCCCCAAAAGCTGTTTGTCCTTGGCGATCTGTTCCATTCTCGGAAATCTCTCGTTCCGGAAGTAATTGTAATCTGGGATACATTTTTAAAGTCACTCTCGGCAGAGGTGTGCTTGATTGTGGGCAATCATGATCGGCAGCTGGTGTCGGCACTGCCCCCGATGGCCATGGCTTGCCGGACAGAAGCGGTGCAACTCGGGCCGTTTTTATTGAGCCACGAGCCAGAGGGCCAGCATGGGGCCACGCTGAATATTTGTGGTCATATTCATCCGGTGGTGAGATTGCGATCGCGTACTGACAGCCTTCGTCTTCCCTGCTTTTTTGTAGAACGCGATCAAAAGCGACTCACTCTACCGTCCTTTGGCGAATTTACCGGTGGATATGAAGTCAAGCTGGAGGGAAATGACTGTGCCTATGTCGCCTGTGAGGGTGAAGCTGTTGCCTTTGAAGCCCGCTCATAGCACCGTTTCTTACCTGATGTTTTTTATCTGACTGGGGTGAAAAACACGCTCAAAGTTAAGCTTTCTTTTAGGTTAATTGGGCTCAAAAGTGTTCTTTTCGGGCTGACTTATGATTATTGGTCGGGTTTTCTGGGGGTGATCGCACTGATTTTCTCCGAAGAAATACCTACGTAGCACGGATTTCTTGGCTTGGCCAACTTTTTAAAGAAAAGGTTGTTTTTTCTGAAAAAGGCAATTCCGACAGAAAAAAATCATTTTTTTTTAGATTTTTTTTAATTGCTGACAATTGGACTAAAAAGTGACTGATTTTAGGCCTGAATGCCGGTTTTTTTTACTGATTTTCCACAACTCTCTTTTGGCTGAAACCTTTATACAACAACAACTTGAGGAACTTACGCCAAACCGGGAAAAAATGGCCCTTTCCTATTGTGATCCCATTGTGATCTCAGTGTCTTTTGGGGCTTGAAACCGGTTAAAGGCCTACAATCAGCCACATTTTTGGCTAAATAGTCCTTGTTACCCATTACTTGTTGTGCTACAACTACATCGATGTTGTTGCACAAGAGCTTTTTCATTATGAACAAAGGTGAACTGATTGATGTAGTTTCAGAAAAGGCGGATGTGTCTAAGAAAGATGCTGAAGCTATCGTGAGCGCTGCAATTGAGTCGATTATGGAATCTGTTGCTGGTGGCGATAAAGTGTCCCTAGTTGGTTTTGGTAGCTTTGAGCCTCGTGCTCGTAAAGCCCGCGATGGTCGTAACCCTCAAACTGGTGAGACTATCAAAATTCCTGCGACTACGGTTCCCGCCTTCTCTGCTGGCAAGGGTTTCAAGCAGTTGGTTGCTGGTAAGTAAGCTGGTGTTTAGCTGATTAGCTTAACTAAGAAGCGCTGAGATATGGGTAATTTCCCTGTTTCTCAGCGCTTTTTAAGCGTTTTTATGGGGCTTAAACTTGTGTTCCCCATCAGTTTCCATGCTCTCGGCCTCCTTGGACCCTCTACGAAGGTCTCCTGTGTACACACAACTATGAGACATTGGCTAATATCCTACATTGCTGACCCACCCTGCCCTCTGGGCACCCCTCCAGAGGGGAACTACTTCAGGTGATGAAAATAAAAGTGATCTATTACGAGCACATGACGCCACAAAGACGGGAAAAATCCCCTCTGGAGGGGTGGAGCGTAGCGACGGGGTGGGTCGGAAACCTTGCGGCTCGTCGATTGTAGTGTTTCTTATCGACGTAATATCGCCCAGGTAAACTCTGCGCCTAGGCCCTGTACGCGAGCTAGCTTGATCCATAGCAGGGCCATATGCTCCAAATGTAGGCTCATGGCAAGTGGACCCGTATCAACCGTTTCCCACCCTAGCTGCTCGCAGAGGCCGGTGATAGTTGCCTTAGCATCTCCGTCATCCCCCGCAATCAGCATGGCAGGCTTAAGGACACTATCACCGGCTTGGTAGCCTGGATAGGCGACATTTTCAAAATTTTCATAGCCAGAAATGCTGAAGGCCTTAACGACTTTGGCTTCGGGGACAAGCGTTTGTGCCATTTCCCCGCCGGACGTTTTACTGTTTAAGGAATGGTTAAGGCCCGCGCCGACGGGATTGGTACAGTCAACAACAATTTTTCCCGTGAGTTGTCCAGCGCTGGTGAGAGCTGCTTCATTGGCTGGGAAAGGGGTTGCCAAAAAGACAATTTCGGCTTCGTCAACGGCTTCTTGTATTGGTTTAGCTGCCAGCGTGGCATTTTTGGCTTGGGCGGCTTGGACTGTCTCTGAGGATGGGTTTCGGGCGGCAATGGTTACCTGGTGGCCCAGCTTTGCGAGATTGTCTGCGAGGGCACTGCCGACGTTCCCAATGCCTAAGAAAGTAATATTCATAGCGTGTTGTTGTGAAGGGATTTTCTTGAGAGTGCTTGTGAGAAAAGTGAGTTATTTCTCCAAGGCTGCGATGATGCGCTGAGCAACAGCGTGACCAGAGTTTTGTTGTTGTCCCGTGATTAAGTTTTCATCTTGCAATGCAAATCTTTTTGAGCCTTTTTGAATCAGAAGATAGGGGGCATAGGGAATGGGGGCATAGGGCGTGATTGTTCCTGATGGATTTACACCTGCCTCGATTGTGGTGCAGTTGTTATGGCCTGTCCAATGGATTATTCGTATAGGTGATATTCATGCTGTGAATAATTGCTTTTGAGCTGTGGTTGTTGTGGCCCTGTGATTAGGGCGATGGATACGGTTTTTAGAAGATTCCCAATGCCCTTGTAGGCAATGATTTAAGAGTGCTCTGAGATTTTTGGGAACAAGATTGTTAAGGGATGAGATTGGATGCGTTATCATCTGTTTAGATGATGGTTTTTCGTTTGATCATTCACTTAATGAATTTATCGAGTATTGATCTGAATCTGTTGGTGGTGTTCGATTCGTTGATGCGGCATCGGCATGTGACTCGTGCAGGGCAGCATTTGGGGCTGAGCCAGCCTGCGACAAGTAATGCCCTGGCCCGTCTGCGAAGATTGTTAGAGGATGATTTGTTTGTGCGTGCGGGTGGTGAGTTGCAGCCGACGCCTAAGGCGATCGCATTGGCCGCACAGCTCAAACCCGCTTTGGGTCACATTCAATCGGCCCTCACGCCCCAAAAGACGTTTGATCCGGCTACCAGTGAGATGACCTTTACCATTGGCATGTCGGACTATGTGGAGTTTACGCTGTTGCCAATGCTGCTAAGCAAGATGCAACAGATCGCACCAGGGGTGAGCTTACAGATTCGTTCAGGCGATCGCGCACAGCAGTTATCAATGCTAGATAAAGGCGAACTGGATGTAGTTTGCGGTCTTTTCCCAGAGAAAGTCTCCTGGCATCGAGAACAGCGACTGTTTGAAGAGACATTTGTTGCGGTTTGTCGCCGTGGGCATCCCTTTATTCAGGGGCAGTTATCTTTAGAAGATTATGTCCAGGCTCACCATTTGTTGGTGTCGGTCAAGGAAGATCGTCGGGGGCGGATGGATACCCTCTTGGCAAAGCAGGGTTTGCAGCGCCATGTGGCGGTCTCAGTGCCTCATTTTTTGGTCGCGCCAGGGGTGATTGCTCAAACAGATTTGATCACGACGATGGCCGAGCGCGTAGCGCATGCATTTGCCGATGTTTATAACCTGCAAGTGCTGCCTTTGCCGCTGTCGACTAAGGGATTTAAGGTATTTATGCGCTGGCATAAGAGTAATAGCGAAGTTGCGGCACAGTGTTGGTTACGGAATGTTTTGATGAGTGTGGGTGCTCAGTTAGGGGGTGCTCAGTTAGGGGGTGCTCAGTTAGGGGGTGCTCAGTTAGGCACAACAACCCAGTAAAAACAGGCATAAACCGTGAGCTATACAGCTGTGAGATATGCAGCGGCGCTAAACAAGTAAACGTGAGAGAGCGTTTGGCTTATGCATAGGCGATGAACATTCAGTAGTCAATATTAAGCTAGGTCAAATCGTAGTGTACATCACAAAATCGGCTGACCTTTTTTTGTCTTATGAGTAGATGGCATAAGCCCGTGTAATGCGGTTTTCGAATAGGTCTTATTCCATTTTCTTCAAGAGATGTTTTAGCGATTTTAGAGATATTACTAGGTGCCCCCTATGGTGACTTCCTTCAAGACAGGGTCAACGGCGAAATTCGGTGTGGCTGCGGTGAGCGAGTCTCCCCAGGAGAAACTTGAACACCGGACGGGTATGAGCGTTGAAGCGCTGAAGCAGGCTTTTTTAGATAATCTCTTTTTTGTGCAAGGGAAACCGGTTGCCCTAGCGACAAAGCATGACTATTACATGGCATTGGCCTACCTGGTGCGTGATCGCATGCTCTACCGTTGGAACAGTACGGCTGAGAGCTACACCCAGGAGAAGGCCCGCACGGTTTGCTATTTATCCGCTGAGTTTTTGATGGGGCCGCACCTTGGCAACAACCTGATCAATATGGGAATTTATGATCAGGTGAAGGAAGCCATGAGTGGGTTGGGGCTAGATTTTGAAGATTTGCTGGCCCAGGAGGTGGAGCCTGGCTTGGGTAATGGGGGCTTGGGCCGCTTAGCCGCCTGCTATCTCGATTCGATGGCGTCGTTAGAGGTGCCTTCTTTGGGATATGGCATTCGGTATGAGTTTGGCATTTTTGAGCAAGATATTCAGCAGGGTTGGCAGGTGGAGCGCACCGATAAGTGGCTGCGCTACGGCAACCCGTGGGAGGTGGCCCGGCCTGAATGGGCTATGGCGGTGAAGTTTGGGGGCTATACCGAATCCTATTCCGATGAAGATAGAGAATTTGGCGTGCGTTGGATTCCGGGTAAGCAGGTGCTGGGGATTCCCTATGACACACCGATTTTGGGCTATCAGGTGAATACGGCCAATACGCTGCGACTGTGGAAGGCCGAGGCGATTGAGTCGTTCGATTTTGAAGTGTTTAACCGGGGTAACTATTACGGCGCGGTGGAAGAGAAAGTGTCGTCTGAAAACCTGACAAAGGTACTGTATCCCAATGACGATAGCCTTGCCGGTAAGCAACTGCGGTTAGAGCAACAGTTTTTCTTCGTGTCCTGTTCTTTGCAGGATATGTTCCGTATTTTGCAAGGGCAAAATATTCCAGTTGAAAAGTTCCATGAGAAATTTGCGATTCAGCTGAATGATACCCATCCTGCGATCGCCGCTGCCGAGCTAATGCGGCTCCTGGTCGATGAACATAATATCGACTGGACCTTGGCCTGGGAGATTACTCAAAAATCCCTGGCCTATACCAATCACACCCTGATGCCTGAAGCCCTAGAAAAGTGGCCGGTGAGCTTATTGGGTGAGATGCTGCCCCGCCATTTAGAGATTATTTATGAAATCAATGCACAGTTTTTAGAGCTGGTGAGAATGCGGTTCCCTAAGGACGCCGCTAAGTTGGCGCGGTTGTCTCTGATTGATGAGAGTGGTGAGCGCTATATCCGCATGGCCAATTTGGCCTGTGTGAGCAGCCATACCATTAATGGTGTGGCCGCTCTCCATAGTGAATTGTTGAAAGAAACGGTACTAAAAGACTTTTATGATCTGTTTCCTGAAAAGTTTTGCAATATGACCAACGGGGTGACGCCGCGCCGGTGGATTGCGTTGAGTAATCCTCGGTTGACCAAGATGGTGACGGGGAAAATTGGTGATAGTTGGTTAGCCAATCTGGAAGAATTACAACAGCTAGAGCCCCTGGCGACCGATAGCGGCTTCCAGGATGAATGGTATGAAATGAAGCGCTCGGTGAAGCGGGAGTTAGCGGGTCGGATTCACAAACAGTTTGGCATATTGGTGAATCCGACATCGCTGTTTGACGTGCAGGTAAAGCGTATTCATGAGTACAAGCGACAGCACTTAAATGTGTTGCATATTGTGACGCTCTACTCCCAGCTAAAGCAAAATCCCAACCTGGAGATGACGCCACGGACCTTTATTTTTGGCGGGAAAGCTGCGCCGGGCTATCACATGGCGAAGCTGATGATTAAGCTGATCACCGCTGTGGGTGAGATGATCAACAAAGATCCTGACTTGCGAAATAAGCTGCGGGTGATCTTTTTACCCAATTACAATGTGACCAATAGCCAGCGAATTTACCCGGCTTCCGATCTCTCTGAACAAATCTCTACGGCGGGCATGGAAGCTTCCGGCACCGGCAATATGAAGTTTGCCATGAATGGTGCGTTAACCATCGGCACCTTAGATGGTGCGAATGTCGAGATTCGAGAAGCGGTGGGTGAGGATAATTTCTTTTTGTTTGGGCTTACAACTGAGGAAGTGGCGAAAAAGAAGGCCGAGGGCTATAACCCTTACGGGTATTACCAGGCCAATGCTTACCTGAAAGATGCCATTGACTTGATTGCCTCCGGGCACTTTTCACAGGGGAATACGGACCTCTTCAAACCCCTGTTAGATAAGTTGTTGTACGACGATCCCTTTATGTTGTTGGCAGATTATCAGTCCTATGTGGATTGCCAGGCCTCTGTTGGTAAGGCCTATCAGGACCGTAACCGTTGGCTTGAAATGTCTATTCTCAATACGGCTCGGATGGGACGATTTTCTTCGGATCGGTCTATTCAGGAATACTGTGAACAAATTTGGAAGGTGTCTCCTTTACCGGTAGACCTAGAGCGATATATTCAAGTGGGTGGGCGCTTGGGCGGGGAGCTGACCTGTCGGCTCCATCAGTGATTTTGCTTTAAAAAGCGTAGCAACGCATCTGTGAAGGCCTTCGGATTATCTTGTTGTATCCAGTGAGAGGCTCCTTCAATCGGCTCAAAAACGGCTCCGGGAATTTCTCCCGCGAGCCGTTGTCCATCTTCCGCTTTTTGCCAAGGGTCGTCCATGCCCCACAGCACTAACGTGGGTGCTGTAATGGTGCTGTGGCGATCGACCAGCGCCATGGTTTGGTTGGCATTCAAGGCAGCGGCATTGCGAATGAGGCTGAGCTTGCCTTCTTCACTCGCCCACGGTGCAATGATGCCTTCTCGAAAGGCGGGTGTTAGCTGTTCAGCGTTTGAGAGGCCCATGGCCAAACTCTCTTCTAGGGCCGCTACCAAGTCGCTAACCGGGCGCGGTTTCCATCGGAGCGGATGGCCAAAGTCCAGCATGTCATCATCGAAGCGGTCGTAGCAAACTGAGTTTGTAATGACGAGGCGACGGAGTAAATGACTGTGCTCGATGGCTAAAATAAGTGCCACTGCGCCGCCTGTATCATGGCCGACAACATCTACCTGGGAGAGCTGGAGGTGGTCGAGTAGGGCGCAGATCATGTTGGCTTGATCTTGAAAGGAACGGTCGAAGCGATCGCGCCTATCTGACCATCCATGACCCAAAAAGTCCGGTGCGATCGCCCGATATCCTGCGGCTACCAACAGCGGAATCACCGCATGATACAGATATCCCCAGGTCGGAATGCCGTGCATGAGCAGCACTGTCCCATTCTGGGCTGTGCCCACGTCCATATAGCGGATAGTCACGGGAATGTGAGCGACTGTATGTGCAGGTAGCTCAATACTGTTTTGCGCTTGTCTGTAGTCTTGCCAGGATTGCCAGTGCATCTTTTGAAGCTCCAAGCTGTGTAGTATTCGACCATGCATTATCCATCACCCGCCGGAGGTGACCTCGGCATTATACCGAGTCACGTTTAGCGGTCGGTGGTCATGGATTGCCCTACAGGTGGAACGATACGAACATGGATCAAGTTGCAAAGACAGCGGGGGGCTCTAAGCAAACGTTGTATACCTATTTTGCTGACAAGCAAGCTATTTAAGGCTTTAGTAGAAAGAATGGCAAAACAGCGCTTTCAGGATGCCTTTGGGCAACAACCTCTGGGAGAAGGAGAACCTGATGTTGTTTTGCCTCAATTGATTCAACAAGGCTTAGCCCGCCTTGCTCAAGATGCTGAATATCATGACTTCATACGCGTGCTTTACACTACTGCAACGCTCAAATCATAACTTAGAATTTGTGAGAGCGTAATCGTTCAACCCGCCCTAAGCAAATCTCATTTACGCTAAATTTGGCTTAATGCCGCAAATGTATAATACAACCAATTGCAATAAGGGAAACTGTTGCGCAGATTCCTACGGCTGGAATACCGAGGGATGGTTTCACCCAACGTCGGGAAAGTAATCCGCCCAAACATAAAGTTTCCAGAGTGGCAGCGATCGCTGTAGCCCATGCAAAGAACTCTGCCACAATTCTATTAATAGGGCCAGCAAAACTTCCAGTGGGATGCCAAATTTCTTTAATAATCCAAGGCAGAAGGAAAATCCCGAGAACAGTTGCCGTTCCCAAGAAAATCGTTACCATGATCGCTGTGGACTTAAATCTTGTTTTCAAATCAAAGATATATCCATGAACTTGAATCGAACAGAAAGCAGTATTGAAATATAACTGAAGATGTGGTGATCTAACGTGAAAGCGCAACGCTGGACATGCTAAGCATCCGAACCTTTTGGCTTAAAGCATCCCGAAGTTCAGCAACGTCCTATTCAAACACAAGCAGGTTCCTGGAAAAAATGGATAAACCAAATGTAATCCTCTGTGCTAATCCACTCATAGGACATTGCGATTTTCTCGCTTATGCAATAAGTAATCGTATGGAGTGTACCTTGCAATGATCCTGGTTGAAGTATTTGTCGGTAAACAGGAGATGTAACAGGAGGTCGATAACCAAAAATTGATTCAAATACATCATCAAAGATGTTCATTGAATGATCTGAAGGCTCGAATCGCTCAGATGGGATATTGAACCCTGCACCATCTTGATGGATGCGAACACTCACTGCTTGATCGTTGATAAACCCAACTGACAATCTTAGGTCTTCTGCATTGTTGAAAAAAGATCTTATTCTTCCAGGGCTGTAAGTATACGTTACGTTGAGATCGCCTTCGGCATGTCCAAGGGTCAAGCGAGTCCAATACTGGCCAAAGTAACGCTCAATATCCGTGGGGCTTTCTCCAAAGATTGAGCGTTCGCTAGATACGGCGGAGGACTGCATACCAGTGACTAGAAAAGTGCTCAATCCCAAAATAGCGAGAGATTTAGTGACGTAACGTTGCCAAAGATTGAAAGCCATAAACCTATCAAGTGCAGGGTGGTCAGCGGTCACTAAGGCTAAAAGTATCATCTGGGTTTCCATCCTCCCAATAGGTGGCAAGCCTCAAATTCTATATAGCTTATTCAATATAAGGCTTCTCTACCCAGTAAGAGCCAGATTTTAAACTGACACCCTGATAAGTTTTGGGTTTTATGAATCTCACTCGCTCAAAAAACAGCAAACTTAGCTTTGATGCAGAATTACTTATCAGAAAGAAATTCGTCTACCTAATCACTCTGTATGGCAGATTAGCTGGAAAGTGTCAGTATAATCAGCTCACCTTTATTGAGGTTGGTATAGCTTCGGCTTTATCACTGTATACGGCATACATCTCATCAACATCTGATAGCAGCAACCTACGACAGATTATTCGCTCAGTCTCAAACAAAAACATTGGCGATCGCCCGATATCCTGCGGCTACCAACAGCGGAATCACCGCATGATACAGGTATCCCCAGGTCGGAATGCCGTGCATGAGCAGCACCGTCCCATTCTGGGCTTTGCCCACGTCCATATAGCGTATAGTCATGGGAATGTGAGCGACCGTATGTGCGGGTAGCTCAATACTGTTTTGCGCTTGTCTGTAGTCTTGCCAGGATTGCCAGTGCATCTTTTGAAGCTCCGAACTGTGCAGTATTTGACCAGTGCATTATCCACGTATTACTCAGTATTACTCATCAGAGTATCGCCTAAAGACCATGATGAATGAATCGCTATCGTCGTAGCGGCTAGCCCATGCTTCCATGCCAGCTTTTAGGAGGACCCAACGAAAGGCTATATTCTCAGGGGCTACTGTTGCAATAACCCAAATTCAAGGTCTTTCAACTATTTCAAGAAACTTAAAATAGCCTTAAGGTATATCATTACTCATCGATTTAGGTATGACTTTTTACGGCTTGGGTTCTTTTCTTTATTTTAGGTGACTTAAAAGCATCAACATCTTTCTCACCTGAGACTAGAAATTTTAAAAATGATTTCTCTTGGAACTTACAAGTTTGCATAATTCCAAGTAGAGTTAGATATGAATTAGCACCAGTTTCAAAAAATGAGCCTGATATCTTCCTTTGAATAGCAATATGACGAAGAGCCCTTTCCGCTGTATTGTTATGCCATGGTATAGAGTCGTGTTCAAGAAATGTAAACAAACTCTTTTGGTAACGTTCAAACCGCTTCTGGTACTTGATTGACAATTCAGA
>JBCDAG010000208.1:0-12823 GCA_039186165.1 Cyanobacteria bacterium P01_F01_bin.53 | reverse complement strand
CAACTTTATAACTCTATCGGCCAAGCTCAAGGGCGCGGCTCTATGGGTGATGAAGATCACCGTCTTGCGTGAAAACAACTCCCGGCATTCTTCTACGAAGGATTGCTCTCCTGCCGGATCAAACATCGCGGTGGCTTCATCGAAGATTAGAATTTGTGGGTCTTTCAATAAGGTGCGGGCCAAAGAAACGCGCTGTCTTTGGCCTCCCGAAAGGCGAACGCCCTGATCTCCGATGATCGTGTTGTAGCCATCGGGCAATCCCAGAATAAACTCGTGAGCATTGGCTGCGATGGCCGCTTTTTCGATAGCATCTTGAGAGGCATCCGGGTTTGAGTATGCGATATTGTCGGCGACAGTTCCGTTGAGAAGTAATACGTGTTGCGCAACAAGCCCAACATGAGAGCGCAGGCTCGAGATAGTTGATTCGCGAATATTTTCGCCATCTATCAATATGTTACCCGTTTGAGGGTCGATAAAACGCAGCAACAAATGTGCTAGGGTCGATTTGCCAGCGCCGTTTTCCCCAGTGATGGCTAACGTCTCGCCAGTACGAATTTGAAGATTAAGATTGCGCAGCACGTGTTCTCGATGTGGATAGGCAAAAGAAACGTTGTTGAATTCGATTTGGCCATTTACGTGGGTTAATTCGCGCAGACCCTCATCAGCAGGTTCCTGTTCTTCTTGCAAAAACTCAATAATCCGCTCTGCGCTGCCTCTGGTCTGTTGAAACTGGCCATAGATATCTGCAAGCGTTCTCAAAGGATTAATGAGCAACACAACGTATAACAACAGCGCTACCAGCTGGCCGGGATCGAGTTTGCCGCTTTCAATATGGCCGATGCCAACCCAGAGCAGTAGCGCAACGCCTAAAGCGCCCAGTGCGCCGATCGCTGGCGCGAGCGCGGAGTCAATCCATAACTGCTGACGGGATAGGGTGAGTAAGCGAGAGTTTGCCGACTGAAACCGTGCTCTCTCATGTCGCTCCCGAGTGAAGGACTTGATCGATGGAAGCATAGATAAATTCTCTTCGATCACCGATACAACGTCGCTGTGGGCCTCTACCCAGGCGCGAGAAAGGGGCCGCAAGCGGCGGCTTATCAATTTCATAACAACGATGAACGCGGGCAGAAATATCACCGCAAGCAGCGCGATATTCCGATCCAGCCAGGCCACCATGAAAAGCGCGCCGAAGAAGGTAAGAACCGCCGGCAAAAGTTGAACTAAAGTGTCGGTAACGAAACTGCTAATGATCGCCGCATCTGTGCTCAGTAGTGATATTGTTTCCCCCGGTCGGCGTTGCTGATAATAGCTCAATGGAAGCGCTTGGAGATGCTGATAGAGGCGTTCACGCAACTCGGCTGTAAGACGCTCTCCCGTGCTGCCAATGTTGTAAGTTGAAATGAACGTGAGCAGGCTGCGCATGCACATAACAGCCACCCAAATGCATAGCAGCGTAAAAGTGCTCATCCCCATTTTTGAGTCGCCTATCACTGAGTCTGCCAGTAAGCCAGCAAGCCAAGGTCCAGCTAGCGATAACACCGTTCCCATTAGTAGTAGAGTTAGGATGAACAGCAGCGTTTTGCGGTGTGGGGTGATGTACTGTAGAAGCTGCCTGAAATTCATCAAAAAACCGGATATTGTTTTGTTTAGGACGCCGTCAAAATAGCGGCTAGTTTACACGTTAGCTATACAGTACTCGACGGCCGTTTGGTGATAAAAACTGCTTTCTTTGTTGAGACAAAGCAACCTCTTAAGCCTGTATGTCAGCCGTTTTCTTGAACGAGTAGACTTAACCTTCTGAGACAGTGCCTTCACTGTTTCGCGAATCACAAGCATGACTCAATGGGTTGGATTGCGCGATTGAACTGGTGCACTTCGCGGTTGTGCGCGAGCTTAAATGAGTGACCTGGCAAGCTTGGTAGACCACTGGCATCTAATTTTCCTATTATGTACTGCATGAGTTACTCAGATGTCATCGGCCATCATTCGTTTATCTTTGACGGTGTGCGAAACAGCGCCTATCTGCGAGCACTTAAACGGGTAGTTACCCCTGAGTCGATCGTGATGGATTTGGGCGCCGGCCTGGGGATACATGGTTTATTGGCGGCGAAGCTCGGCGCGAAAGAGGTTCACCTAGTGGAGCCGACTAACGTCATCGAGGTGGCAAAGCAGATTGCTAGTGATAATGGATTAGACAACGTTCACTTTCATCAATGTCGAGCTGAAGAGCTAAAATTAAGCACCAAGGTAGACGTGCTGATCTCCGTTTTTACAGGTAACTTTCTTCTAGAGGAGGATTTGCTACCTTCATTATTTTATGCGAGAGATCGATTCCTGAGAGCTACAGGCACACTTGTACCCGAGCGAGCCATTATGGAAGTGCTGCCGGTAAGTATGCCAGATTACTTCCATCTTCATCTCGATCGATGGTCTGCTTTTCCAGAGCATGCAAAAGAGCATGGTATGCCACCTTTGGTTTTCGACTCGGTTCGAAAGTATTCAGTGAATTCCCTATTTTATGGTCAACGTAGCAGCTTCAATGCCGTCCCTCTTGCAAAGGGCCAGAATCTGATGGAGTTGGATTTATCTGCTGCTCAGGTGGCTCGTTGCGACTCAGAAGTTGTGGCGGAAATCCAAGAATCAGATGTCTGTCATGGCTGGCTTGGCTGGTTCAAGATGAAGCTGGGAGATGAGTGGCTGACAACTTCTGGTGAAGAGACCAGTACCCACTGGAGCGTGGTCTTTCTACCTCTGGATGAACCGATTACCTTAGACAAGGGAGACCGCCTGCAACTTTCGGTACAGCGCCCTGAATTTGGAGATTGGACCTGGGTCGTTGAATATAAAGGCGAACGTCAGCGTCAGAGTACGTTCCTCTCGCAGGTCTCGCCTCTATCACATGTACGAAAGCTGTCAGAAAACTACTCACCCCGGTTAGACCAGAAGGGCACGGCAGCGGTTTGGGTGATGGGCAAAATGGATGGTGCTGCTTCAGTTGGCGATCTTGCCGAAGGTGTGCGCGGTGCTTTTCCCGAGTCATTTGCCACGCATCGAGATGCTCTAAAGTTTGTCAGAGCGTTGTCTGAGCGATTTTCCTAAATGTATAAGTTTTTCGACTCTGTAATACAGAGCAGTTTTGCGTTACCAGGTCTCATAGAGATTGAATCGGTGACAGCTGACCTAAAAGTTGGACTTGTGGATGAATATGAATCTAGGTCGCATGGCAGTTGGCATGCGGTTCGATATATCCCTGCGGCGGGGCTTGTCGTATATTTCTCGGATACTCCAGATGAAAGCTGTAATCCCAGGATTCGCATAAGCTCAAATGAAGGTGCCGATTTTTTTATTGATGGCTTTAGAATTTTATGTCGTATTACCAACAGCTGCGATGAGGGCACCTTAACGAGGTTGTTATTGCAACAGGTCATTCCCAGAGTCTTATCGCACTCGGGCAAGCTTGTCTGGCACGCTAGCGCTGTTGAGTTAGGAGATGGAAGGACCATCGCATTTCTTGGTGAATCTGGCAGTGGCAAATCGACTCTTGCAACAGCACTCCAACTGCAAGGAGGGGAGTTGCTCGCGGATGATGTATTGTCTTTATCGGTTAGGAACAATAGAGCGGTTGTCGCAGCGGGTCATTCTGGTTTGTGGTTGAGAGAGAGTTCACTGCAACTACTACGGTTAGGATCCCAGGAGCTCAGCTACTTTGACAAAGGAATCAACCAACTTTTTTTTGCCAGCGCAGTTTCAAACTCGTGCTGCTCTAGAGCTTTGGATGAAATCTATATTCTCAAGCAGGCAACAGCGGGATCATGCGCTTCAGCAGAGGAGTTAGCCGGGATCCAGCAGTTGACTGTTTTGATGAAGCATGCCATGCCGTTGGTCCCTCTGGAGGGGCTTGCGGCTGCAAAACAACTGTCCGAAATGGCTGCAATTGCAACAGCCATTCCAAGAATAAAAACTCTGCAAATACATCGAAAAGGAAACTCACTGAATGATGCCTGCAGTGTGATTATGGCAGGGGATTGAGAATGAGTGGCCTCTTCGGTGTTGTGCGTCTAGATGGTGCGGAGGTCAACGACGCTGAGTTACAAAATATGTCGCAAGCTATTCGGTATAGGGGCCCAGATGGAATTGACTTTTACAATGCCAATGCCAATGCCAATGCCAATGCCAATGCCAATGGCGTTGGTTTTGGCCACTGTATGCTTCATACCACCCAGGAGTCGCTAACTGAGGTTCTGCCCCTAGCACGGCCTGATTTGGGCTTGGTGATAACCGCTGACGCCAGAATTGACAATCGAGATGAGCTTGCGAAAGCATTGTCGCTCAGCAGTCTTGGGACTACCGATCTTACTGATAGCGAGATTATCCTTCATGCGTATTGCCGTTGGGGGAGGGGTTGCGTAGAGCGATTTTCTGGAGACTTCGCATTTGCGATCTGGAATGCTCGAACGCGAGAATTGTTTTGTGCTCGAGATCAATTCGGTTGCAGACCTTTTTACTATCACGCAAGTGCAGCGCTGTTTGTATTCTCTTCTTCAGCCTTATCAGTGTCTTGCGCATCGGATGTCCCTGGCGATCTGGATAATGATCGCGTAGCGGATTTCCTCACTCATAGACTTGAGGGGTTTGATAAAACAAGCACTTTCTTTTCTGAAATCAAACGGCTGCCGCCTGCGTCAAGGTTGAATTTCAGTAGCGCGGGTCTGAGTGTGGAGCAATACTGGAAATTAGAGCTCGGTCAGGAAATCCAGTTTGAGTGTGAAGACGAATACCTAGAAGCCTTCAGCGAGCTGTTTTCAAATGCCGTCAAGCACCGCATGCGGAGTCATTGCGGTGTGGCAACAACGCTTAGTGGCGGTTTGGACTCTTCTACTATCACTGCGATGGCTAGAGAGCATGCAAAAATAAACGGCCTCGCTCCTTTGAAAACGTTTTCAGGAGTATCTGAAGACAAAAGCAACTGTCTGGAGAGTGCGTGCGTTGCGGCAGTGGCGAATCAAGGGCTTATAAATCCGCGTTTTATAACGACGTCTGAAATAGAAAGCCTAGGTCTTAACTTCCATGATCTGTTTGCCAATTTAGAAGACCCGTATGATACGTACATGACCCTTCCCGCTCTCCCTTTCTGGAAGGCCAGCAAGGAGGGGTGCAAAGTCATTCTCGATGGTATAGATGGCGATGTTGTGGCTGGTTTGCCGTTTGATCACATAGACTTTTTGATCGGTGAGGGGAACTGGAAGCTGGCATGGAATGAAAGTAAGGGGCTTTCGGCTCGCGCTTATGGTGACTTCCTTTCGCCGCAGAGACTGTTTTGGCGAGAATTGCGGTCGGCCCTTTTGTCCCGAAAAATGCTCGCATGGAAGCGCCAGCTATCACAGAAACGACGGAATCAGTCCGCGTTAGAATCAGCACCAATAAGCCGTGCGCTTGCAGCCAACGCAGATCTGGTAGGTATGCTTGGCCGCTACGACTCAAACAGGGTCGGTGCACGCACTCTCGATCCGACGGCTAAACATGCTCAGGCATTGGAGCAGCTTACTGCAGGGGTAGAGCGTTATGAACGCGTAGCGAGTTACTATGGAATAGAGGCTAGGCACCCCTTTCTCGACAAAAATCTGGTATCTTTTTGCTTGCACCTTCCATGGCAAATGAAGACGAGACATGGCTGGACAAAATACTTGTTGAGACGTTTAGCCGACCGGAAACTCCCATCCGCTGTCGCCTGGCGACAGGTGGTGGGTGTCGAGTTGGGTTGGGATTTTAATGCAGCGATGCTACGTCAATTCAGAAAAGCGGGTGTTTTTCAGGCTGATTACTTGAGTCCGACAACACTATCACTGACTTCAGCAAAGACCGTTTTCCCCGAAAACTGGTTGGAACTTGATGATAGCGAACTCACTTGGACATCCCGAGCTTGGGAAGTATACTCGTTGGACCAATTTGTTAGAAAATCTAATGGGGCGGTTCAGCGTGAAAAAGATGCAAGAAACTGAATGCAGTGGGCCAAAGGGCTCAAAAAAGACTTATCACCCCCCACACTTCAGCAAGCTAGGGCAAATCGCTGAGCTGACCCAGGGTGGCGTTGGTACCATGGTAGAGATGGTGAATATGGACATGGCTATGGAGAGGCAGGTAATGACCTAGTCAGCTATGCGGCAAAGGCATTTTTCGTTAATTCTACGAAATGCTCTAGCCTCCAAGATATCGGCAAAGATCAGGGAAAGATGTCCACACTTCGATAATAAGAGGGTCATGTAGTTTAGATTCGCTGACCGAGTCTAAAGGAAGCATTTGCAGGGCGGAGGGGTTTTTTAGTAGCGGTTCGGATTAGAAGGTGTTCATTTCATGTAGTTAGTTCTTTATCTAGAAGAGTCGACTGGCCGCTACACTATACAGCTAGCATATGCGAAGTTTGTGTTTCCCTACTCGATAAAAGACATATTAGGCGCAAATCCCAGGAAGACGCCTCCGCAGTTCAAACCAACCTAGACATTGACGCTGAAAAACTGGCCGATAGCGTGCTAAATGCTTGAAAATGAAAACGAGGTTAAGAAAGCTATTTCTGCTTAACAACGCAGACAAAATAGTGCTTGTAAACGCCTGGCTTCTCCTGGGATATTTTCGCTTAGCGCTGCTTGTAGCTCCCTTTAAGCGTCTGACAAAACCGTTGGCACACTACTCCGAGACTACGAAGCCTCAAGAAATCACAACGGCTCAGGGAGTGAGCGCAAAAAACATCGGTTACTTAGTTGCTGTCGCAGCAAGATATACACCCTGGCAAAGCCGCTGCCTCATACAGGTGCTCACCACCCAACGACTCTTAGCCGCCCGTCATATTCCGGGCCAATTCTATCTCGGGGTTCGTCGTGGTGGCGAGACTTCGAGTAATTCTGCTGAGCTTTCAGCACACGCGTGGTTACGGTGTGGTGACTCAGTGGTGAATGGCATAGCCGGTCATGAAGCCTTTACGGTGGTGTCCACGTTTTCATGGGGCGAAACAAGTGACTGAGACTTGCTTGTACGGTGTCAAAATAATATCGGCTTTTCCCCTGTTTGGCCGTAGAGTGCATTCCACAGAATCCACCCTTTCAGAAGGCGCACCCTCGCAACTTCGTGAGCGAAGACATGTAGATGGCGATGTTCAACAGTGGGGAGTGCTGCCTATGGTACAACCACTCGAAGCCAGCCACGGCCGCGACCTGTACCTGCACAGCGATAGAGAATTAGCGTTGAGCTCGAAAGAGCGGCCGTGGCGATTTCAGGTCGCAGAGGTGGTGAGCTTTGCGTGGGTGGGTGGAGGATCGGTTATCGAATATGAGCTTCACGAATCTGGTAATCGCGATCTGTTGGCGTTTTGGTTTGTTCACATTTTTCTACCTCTTTTTCTTACGTTGGAAAGAGGCTATGACTTTATTCACGCCGCAGCGGTGGAAGTAGATAATCAGCCGATACTGTTCTTGGCTGAATCCACTGGTGGCAAATCTACCTTAGGCGATTTTTTTTTGCAGCGCGGCCACCCGATGTTATCGGATGATAAGGTAGCCACGTTATTAGTTGAAGGTAGGTTTACTGCCATACCTTCCCACCCTCACCATCGCCCTTGGCGTGAAGCAGAGGTATTGGGCAATCCGGTAACTGCTTTTGCCACCAAAGCCCGCCCTATTCACGCCTTCTATATACTTGAGAAAGGAAGGCCCGATGAAGAGGTCGAGATCAGCGAGGTCACTGGATTCCGAAAATTTGAGAGTTTGATGCCGAATTATCTTTTCGACTTTGGGTTCCTTCAGCAACAGCGAATGTGCTGGCTGGCGGAATTGGCAGATCGTTCTCGGGTTTTTACAGTTCGGCGTCCGTGGGACCTGAACAGAATGCAGGATGTCTATGAGTCGATCTGCAGTCACAGTCGCGCGTTAGTGTAGGTAGCCCGCCAAAAGTCATCGTTCACACTTTCACTGATTGACACTCTCTAACAATGCTCCTATCGTGGAGTTTTAAATTTCAATATACCGCATCTTGGGTGCAACAAATGCACAATGCCGGTATTAAACGAGGTATGTGACATGAAAAGCACCTTGCTGAGATCATTACTACTAGCGAGTGCGGTCAGTTTGCCATTGATTGCGAACGCTCAGCCACCGCTCGATCCCCCCACATCCTGTGAGCAAGTGGAAGAGTTGATCAGAAATGGCAGCACGCCAGAGGTAATTATTGAAACGCTCATGAATAGTGGTATGGCGCTGACGGGGGCTACGGTTTTTGCAGTTGAGTGTGCCGGGCCACAGTATCGCGTGCCTTTGGCTGAGGCCGGTGTCGGGCTGGCGAGTAATTTACGCGAGGCGAATGGCGTGGTCAGAGCAGTCGCCTTCGCATTTGGCGAGAGCAGCCCAGAGACGGTTGCGGCGCGCTCTGCTTTCGCCTCCGCTGAAAAACTGGCAAAGCAGCCGCCTGAGTATAAGAGCAACTACACCCCACATGGCGGTGGTGAAGAAATCAGCCCATCCACCTGATGGCGCACGTATGACAACAAAGGCAGCATCTGCTGCCTTTTTTATTGGCGCAAAGCTAGCGTTCTTCATTTGAACCACAGCAATAACGACCCGGCTCCCACCAACGAGCCAATAACCAGCCGACTTGAAGCAGGCGTTTTCGCCGCTTATCTCGCTATTCTCGTCTGGGCGCCACTACCGTTTGCTTCTAATCGCATCTGGGCGGAAGGGCTGTTGGTTGCGCTAGTGGCAGTTGTATTAGCCGCCTGGTTGTTATTGTTCCTTCTCGGCTGGGTTCAGGTCAATCTGAAAGTCTGGCGTTATGGTCGGCTGCCGCTGGCGTTGCTGCTAGTAGTGCAGCTATGGGTATTAGTGCAAATACTCTATCTGCCACGGCCAGTGGTGGAATGGCTCTCGCCACAGGCCTTTGCCTGGCATGTAAAAGCAGGCTGGCTCAGCCTGTCGCTAGATCGCGAGTACACCAAATACCATCTACTGAAAGGCTGCGCATACGCCGCAGGCTTTTTCCTTACGCTTGCCATGGTTAATTCGCATCATCGTTTGAAATTGTTGATGCAGGTGCTGGTTTTCAGCGGCACCTTCCAGGCGGCATATGGCACCTTTATGGTGCTTAGCGGTGTGGAGCTGGGTTTCTTTGTTGAAAAATACGTGGGCAAGGGGGTGGCTACGGGCACGTTCGTGAATCGAAACCACTATGCCGGCTACCTGGTGATGTGTCTGAGTGCAGGCATTGGCTTGCTGCTCGCACAACTGTCCACCACCAAGCTGTATTCCTGGAAGGATCGATTGCGTGGTTGGCTGCAACTATTGTTAAGCCCCAAAATTCGATTGCGCGTTTACCTCGCGGTAATGGTGGTAGCGCTGGTGCTGACTCGAGCTCGCATGGGCAACATCGCGTTTTTCTCAGCGTTGGGGTTTGCCGGCGTGATTGCCGTTATCGCCGGGCAGCGATTTTCATGGCGCGTAGTGATTTTTCTGGTGAGCCTGTTTGTTGTCGATTTGCTCATTCTCGGACAATGGTTTGGTCTGGACCAGTTGGTAGAGCGTCTGGAACGCACCCAGCCCACACAAGAGGCGCGAATCATCTCGAATGAGCATGTCTTTAATTACTTGAGTGATTTCCCAATTACCGGTTCAGGTGGGGGTTCCTTTTACGGCGTATTCCCCAACTACCAGCCGCCTGATCTGCCAGGCTTTTACCTGCACGCGCATAATGACTATCTGGAGTTTGCCGTAGAGCTGGGCATTCCCGCCACATTGGCACTGGCTGCCTTCGTGGGTCTGGCGGCCTGGAGTGCCTGGCGAGTACAACGAGATCGGCATACACGTTTGTACAAAGGGGCCGCCTTCGCGGTGATGATGACCGTCGCCTGGGCAGTCATTCACTCCAGCACTGACTTCAACCTGCAGATGCCCGCTAATGCCCTTACCTTTGTCAGTATTCTCGCCATGGCCTTTGTAAGTCGCGGTTTGCGTCGCCCTGCGAGATCTTGACGCAGCCATGATTGGCTCGGCCGAGGGAGAAATGTGTCGAAACTGAATAAAATTGGTTGCCACACATAGTTTCTACACAGAAGCGTGTTTATAATCTGCGTAGCGAGGGTTCGTTTAGAAAGCCCAAACCGCGTCGTTAGCAAAAAAGGATTGAATCATGAACAGGTTGGCCAAACAGGCACTGCCGGGCATTGTTGTTTCTATTTTATCTGCGAACGCGTGGCAAAACGCGTTTGCGCTTGAGCCAGCCAATGTCGAGTTTGGCCCCATGTTTATAACGCCTACGCTCGAGGTGGAGCAGTACTACACCGATAACCTGTGGCTCACCGAGAACGATAAGAAAGATACCTGGGCAACTATTTTGACGCCAAAGGTGCAGGCCTGGATACAAAGTGGCCCCAGCGAATATTCGGCGAGTTTTGAAGTAAAAGACAGCCACTACCACAGCAGTGGGGATGATGACTACACCGATTACACCACCAACCTGGATATTAAGCAGGTGTTTAATGCGCGCAATGAATTAGGCCTGTATGGCGAGTACTACGACGGTCATGAAGAACGCGGTACCGGCTTTATTGAAGGCAATTTGTCGCTAATTACCGACAGCCCCATCGAGTACCAGCGTACCACCTATGGCGGCGACTATACCTTTGGCAGCAAGGAGGCTAAGGGGCGCATAAAAGTAGGCTACCGGTCGGCCGACTACGATTACGATAATTTTCGAGAATTCACCCGCTTTTTCGACCGTGAAGAAGAGACATACGATGCCACCTTTTTCTGGAAAATTGCGCCTCGCACCGATGCCTTAATCGAGGTGCGTGCCATTGAAAACGACTACGTAAGGGTAGATCCGGATGATCCTAACGGCAGCCTGAGTAATGACACCTATAACTATCTGGTGGGCGTAGATTGGGAAGCGACGGCAAAGACCACGGGGCACGTGAAGGTGGGCGCCTATGATAGGGAATACGACTCCAATGCCCGCAGTGACGAGGATGGCTTTTTGTGGGAGGTGGGCGTGCTCTGGGCGCCGCGCACCTTCACCAGCCTGGATTTCAACACCCGCCGATATTACCAGCCCACCAATGGCGTAGGCGATGGTATCAATACGCAAGAAGTCACGCTGGCATGGCTGTACGACTGGAGCAGTCGCTCCAGCACGAGATTGAGCTGGGCCTTTGCCAACGACGATTACGAGGGCAGTGAACGGCAAGATGATACCTACGGCGTCGAGGCCAAGTATATTTATGCGTTCCGACGTTGGTTTGATCTGGGCGCGGGCTATCGTTTTGAGGACAGGGACTCCGATGTCAACGTTTTCAATTATGACGAAAACGTATGGTTTATAGAGGCCAAACTCAGCCTGTAGATAGCCGGGTGCGCGATGCGTGTCAAAGGCTGGCAACAAACAAGCTATCGATTGCAGCGCGAAGTTGACCAAAACAGTCACTATAACCTCTCTGCTCGTTGCTTTTGCGCTCGTGTGGCAAGGGCTCAGACTGTTCACGCAAGATTTGGCGTTCACCGCAATTGAGACCGAGGTGAGTTTTTGGGGCCGGGGCGAATACGTACCTAACGAGCGCACCCGAGAGCGGGTGGGGCGAACGCTGCAGGTACTGTTAGCCAGCGAGCCTGAACACCCCGGTTACCTTACGCTGGCAGAAAGCTACTACGCCTGGCGCGCCTACTGGGCCGAGACGCAGGAGGCCGAGTTCGATTACAATGCACAGTCAGAGCAGGCGAGACTGGCTGCCCGTCGGAGCCGGCCAGCCCATCCAAGTAATAGAGACCTGCGGGCGAACTAGATGCCTGTAGTGAGGCGCATATGACAAAGCTGATAAGCTGTGCTTGCACGTTTGTTGCAGGGTTTTTGCTACCTGCGTTGGCGATGGCGCAGTACGGGGATGATTACACGCTAAACGCGGGCGATTCCGTACGCATCCACGTCTACGGGGAGCCCGATCTTACATTCAATCAGCTTCTTATTGGCCAAAATGGCAGAATCTCTTACCCCTTTCTGGGCGAGTTAACCGTTTCCGGGAGAACGGCAAGTCAGTTGCAGGCAGAGCTAACCGATGGTTTGCGCCCGGACTATCTTATCGACCCGCGAATCAGCGTTAGCGTGGTTAAATACCGGCCCTTTTTTGTGAACGGCGAAGTTCAGCGCCCCGGTGGCGTAGACTTTCAGCCTGGGCTGACCTTAGGCAAAGCAATTTCGCTTGCCGGTGGCTTTACCGAGCGGGCAAATAGAAAGCAGGCACTGGTGATATCCGATGGAGACCCCGCTCGCAGTGAGCAGAAGGTAGCGCTCGATTATAAGGTGCAACCCGGTGACATCATCACCGTAGAAGACACCTTTTTCTAATGAACACGCCAGTGGACTAGAGACGCCAGTGAACAAACCTAACCCGCTAGGGCCACATAACCTCAGTAACGCCTTCCCTCAGAGCCAGCCCTCAATGGACGATGATTTCATCGACCTCGGTAGGCTTCTGCGGGTCTTGTTGCGACAAAAATGGGGTATTTTGGGGCTTGCGTTTGTTATCACTATTGTCACCGCGTTGGTGGTCTATCGCATGGAGCCCGTCTATAGAGCCAGCGCTACAATTGCTCTGGAGGGCGCCGAGGCGAACCTGGTGAATGTAGAGCAGGTGTACAGCATCAACCCGGCTCAATACGAATACGCTATGACGGAGTATGAGATTCTTAAAAGCCGATCGCTCGCTGAACGTGTGGTACGTAAACTCAAACTGTATGAGCATCCGGATTTTCTACCCTCCGAGGAAGCCATCGAAGAGCCCTGGTACCAAATAAAT
>JBCDAG010000207.1:0-12867 GCA_039186165.1 Cyanobacteria bacterium P01_F01_bin.53 | reverse complement strand
GCATTCAATAGTGAATTTAATACTGTATTTATAGTGCATTTAAAATAAATTTTCAGCCTTTATGGGGCTTAGTGACGGCTTAAGTTATGGAACAGTCACAGCACAGTTTTCAAGGGCAGTGTTAAAGCGCCGTTTTAAGGCGCAATGTTAGTACGGCGCAATTTCAGCCGCAGCAACCGATGGAACCCCCATCGCCTCAACATTCGCCTGAGAAATAGCACCACTGGTTTCTGCCAAAATAACAATCGCATCACCCTGCCGCTGCATCAGGGTTGTACCCGCGTCAATTTCGCCGTAGTACCAACCTACCGTGGCGTACTGGCCATCGCTCGAAACCCTCACCGTTCGGATATCGAAGAGAGCTTCTATCAATGATTCATCGGCGGCCATCATTGAATAAACCACCGTATCTACAAATTTTTCTTCAAGGTCAAAAAGCTCTGCGTAGGTGAGGCCCTGTTTAGCGATAGTTAGCTGCGTTGAGGCAGGCTTAGACCAATCGAGATGTGCTGAGGCGGGTTGAGGCCAAAAGCTGATTATCGGCGCGATCGCTAGCGGTAAAGCCAGCATTAGTCGTTGTTTCATGAGATGCAAACCCAATTGTGTGATCACGATCACAATGATATCGGGATATGCCAGTTTTGGAACAGGAATATCTCATTAGGTAATAACGGAGACGATTACAGAGCTCAGGTGATTGGGAACAGATTACTCTAAATCTGTTTTCCACTTTTTAGGGCCAGAGACATATCGATAGAGTGATCTTGATTAACTGACCAGCCACTGTAACAAGATCACTCACTGTTGCAGCAAAAATTGATAGGTCAAAAAAGCCAAAAGAGCCATCAAGCATTGTGTCCAAGCAAAAGCCCCACCAAGCCTATCCCTGGTGGGGCTTCTAAAGATATGCGAATGCTCTTGCTAGCTACCCAGCAATCGACCGTCGCCAGTTGAAGAACTTTCTCAAGAAGTTTTGCAAGAAGGTGTTCTTCGCGTACTTTTGCTTCGTGAGCTGAAGGGCCGTTTTCGGACTAATTTCACTCAGCGTAGGATACACATGAATACACTGAAGCGCGCTCACCTTCAGCTTTTGGCTCATGGCAATCACCGCTTCGTGAATGAGTTCACCCGCGTGAGGTCCAACAATGTGCGCCCCCAAAATCTCGCCCTTACCGGTCGTAATAAACTTCGCAAAACCGTAGCCCGCAGACTCTGCCAGGGCACGATCTACGCCGCTAAAATCCTGACGCAAAATGAACACATCATCGCCATAGCGATCGCGTGCTTGCTTTTCAGTGAGGCCAACTCGAGCCAGCTCAGGATCGGTAAAGGTCGCCCAGGGGATCACCCGGTAGTCTGCCTTTTTCGTTGGCATAATCAGCGCATTTTGCATCGCCACACCGGCCTCATAACCGGCCACGTGCGTAAACTGATACCCGCCAATCACGTCGCCTGCGGCATAAATTCGCTTATTACTGGTGCGCAGTTTGGCATCGACCTTCACACCCTTCTTGTCGTAGGTGACGCCCGCCGCCTCTAAGTTCAAAGATTCCACATTAGGCGTCCGACCGGTCGCAATCAAAATCTCATCAACAACAATCGTTTCACTACCCGTGAAAATGTGTTTTTTACCATCTACTACGGTCACCTTTTTAGCGCGAGTGTTGTTGAGAATTCTCACGCCCTCTTCTTCCATGAGCCGTTGCACTACCGCCGCCGCCTCGGGCTCTTCCTTCGGCATAATCACATCGCGACTGGCCAGCAACGTTACATCAGAGCCCAAACGAGAGAACGACTGACCTAGCTCACAACCAATCGGCCCGGCACCAATCACCGCAAGCGCATCAGGACGATCTTTTACACTGAAGACTTGTTCATTGGTTAAAAAGCCAGCTTCTTTGAGGCCTTCTACGGGCGGTGGCGCAGGTCGAGAACCGGTCGCGATCAAAAAGGCTCGCGCCTTCAGCTGACGTCCGTTTACCTCGAAAGTCTTTTCGTCAACAAACTGCCCGGCTCCAAAAATAACCTCTACACCCAGCTTCTCAAATCGCTCGGCAGAGTCATGCACCTGAATCGTATCCACGACTGATTTCACATGGCCCATGGCCTCATCGAGCTTAATCGTGGGCTCATTGGTAGCTGTCCCGTTTGGATAGATGCCAAAGCGGGAGGCGGTTTTTACGTTGTAAGCAATTTGCGCAGCGTGAATCAGGGACTTACTGGGCACACAACCATAGTGCAAACAGTCGCCCCCTAGCAGGTGCTTTTCTATCAGTGCGACTTTGGCGTTGATCTGCGCGCCCGCACTAGCCGCGACGAGTCCTGCCGAGCCACCACCGATCACAACCAAGTCATATTCTACTGACATCAACTTTCCTCTTTACAAACGTTCTCCACTCTTGCCGAGGCTACCCAAAGATATAGGACACCTGACTACTGTTAAAAAAGCCATCCCGACAGAGATGGAGCTACTTGCTCCAGACTGGTTTTGGAAGGGCTCAATTTAACGCATCTTGTGAAGAGTATCGCCCCCACATGAAGCTTTGCTGAGAGTTCACCTAAAATATATAGAATTTATCAAAAAGGATTGTACGGCTCTAGGTTAGGCATTGACTCGCACCCCCCATATGCCGCATGTAATCAGCTGCCACTTAATCAGCTATCAGACGCCCCCTAAAGAAGCGAGCTGAAGAAAGGGGTTCAGCGCGTCGCATCTATTGAAATAGCGTCTATAGAAAGAGCGTCTATTGCCATAAGTTAACGGTTTGGTCTTTGCCACCGCTAACTAAGCTCTGGGTCTGTGGATCAAAGGCCACGGCCATAATCCAATTGGAATGCCCATCCAAGGTTTCGCTCAGCTCACGGGTGGGTAAGTCCCAGAGCTTAACGGTGCTGTCGTTACTGCCACTGGCGAGGGTTTTACCATCAGGGCTAATCGCTAAGCTCACAATGCGATCGCCATGGCCACCATCATCACTATCAAAGGTCGTTTGCAATTGACCTGTGGCCACATCCCACAGCTTAATTGTTTTATCCCAACTGCCGCTGGCCAGCGTGGTGCCGTCGGGGCTAATGGCCACTGAGCGTACAGCATCCCCATGCCCTTCAAAGGTTTGTAACCGCTGGCCAGAGGCTAAGCTCCATTGGTGAACCGTCGCATCACCGCCGCCGCTAACAAATGATTTTCCATCCGGTGTGATCGCCACTGACCACACGGGCGCATCGTTTTCAATAGTGTACAGCTGTGCTCCGGCCTCTAGGTCCCAAGCCACAATATTACCGCTGTCATCACTGCTAATAAAGGTTTTTTCATCGGGGCTAATGGCCACTGAGCCCACCGGGGATGTCGCCTCTGGAATGCTGTAGGCCAGCTCACCCGTTTCAGGGTGCCACACCTTCAGGCCATCACTGCTGCCGCTCACCAACCACTCACCCGAGGCAGACATCGCCAGGGTACGCACACCCTCGCGGTGGCCTGACAAGGTGCGCAGGGAGTCTCCTGTTTCGCCATCCCAAATTTCAATACCACCGTCGGCATCACCACTAATCACCCAGGCCCGAGACGCCTGAGGATTTTGGGCAGTGGGTTGCCCATGGGTTGCGATCGCCCATACTTGGCTATCACCCGTTAGCGACTTCGCCAACGCCAGCGGCTCAGACGATGATTTTGCAACAACCTGCTGCGAGGTCAAGTTAGCAAACCCTAGGGGCAAGCCAATCGTTAGCATCAGTCCAGCCGCCATTGCGGGCATCCAAACAGCCCGGCGCTCAAATTGTCTGCTTAAGCGGGCTGACAGGCGCTTATCAGCGGTTCGCCGCCCCCAGTTATTTGCAGAGCGTGCAGCAGAGCCAGCAGGTTGCCCAGCAGATCGGGCAGACACTTTGGTAGCAGCATTGGCCTCGATACGCTCGGTAGGACCCACATTACGACGAGAGGTTGTGGCAGCAGCAGTCTCGGCCACAGAAAGCGGGGAAGTTGCCGCAATCCGAGAGGTCGAGGCTGGCGCGATCTCAGACTGACGGATCGCTTGTTGCCGCAAAGCAGCGGCCTCTGGGCTCTCCCCTACCAGCAATTGCAAATTATCAGTCATTTGCTTCAGGAGCGATCGCCTCACGGCCTTTTGGGCCAAGCGCTGACGGCTTGATTGACGATTTGATGGCTCGTTGGGAGCACCAATCGCCACAGGCGCGACCGCTAACTGGCGCTGGCTTAACAAGTACGCCACTTCATCGATATAGGGATCGCTACTAGGATCGCTCAGCTTAGCCGTGCGAAAATCCGCCTCTGCCATTTTGGTCCCGAGCAAATTCGCCTGTCGCAAATCAGCCCGGTCCAGGTTAGCCTCACTCAAATCGGCATGGCTCAAATCTGCCCCCGAAAGGTCAGCATCACCTAAGTACGCACCGGTCAGGTCTGCCCCACTCAGGTTTGCACCTCGAAAATCGGCACCAATCAAACACGCCCGGCTCAGATTGGCACCACTTAAATTAACAGAGGCAAAAGAGCCTTCAAAGAAATAGCCATGGCTTAGATTCCGACCAGCCAAATTACAAACATCATCAGCATGGCTCTCTCGCCACTGATTCCAAAATTCTATGCCACGCTCTAATACGTCTGCGTGGTCTACGGTTAGTTGGTCCATTGACAGATGGCTTAATGGATTACATCAGCTCAAAAAGGTTCAAATACTCTCTAAGAACGCTCTGAAGTTGAAACCCTCACGTAAATTCAAAAAGCAAATCACTAGAATTCACAGATGATGCTCAAAAATCGAGTTCTCAACAATTGCCCCTCAAAAATCATCCAATAGGAAGACAAAACTAAAAGAGGCAGCAAAGAAGATGCAACGATCCATATCGTTCCCCACCAAGCGCCTGCAGCAGCTACGTAACAGGAACTAAATACGACACAAGTCAGTGGTATCGAGCGCCCCAGAGATTACGGAGAGCTTCATCAAAACAACGCTCAATTCCAGATATTTTCACTAAATAGTGTTAATTAAATTCCAGAATTAAGAAATAGTTAAGAACTCTCCCATGAGCAGTTATATAGAACAGTTATTTGAACAGCGTTGGCTTAATTGACATCAGTAAATGCACCAGCAAAAACCGATTTTTTATGACGTTTCCAGCGCCCAGGCATTCCATGTCCTTATAAGCAGGTTGCTATAACAATAAATCGTCAAAAATAGCAGCCTATAAAGTAGTCATCTTTAGCACTTACTTTAATAGCAAGTGGGTTCAGTTTTCACCGAACAGCCATAGGTTGAACAGGTCTTACAGCTATATAGCCAGCATCACGATCCTTATGCAGTGACACAGCTCAATACAGTTTAAAAAACTATACTTTCAACACATTAGCTATTAGACAATTCACCCAATAAACGCGTTTAAATCATCCGTATATTTTCGCAATACGGTCTCAGTAAGAACTCAGAGATTCGCATCATAAATACGTCCTTTAGCTATCATCTCGCCATCATAAAAATCCCTACGGTCCACTAAATCAACCCTATAGAAAAACGACGCATTCAAAATTGGCACCCACGATCTCATCGATGCCTGGTCCGTTTGCACGGTATTATCAGCCTTTGTACCGCTCTTTATTTTCACCATTTCTTTGGCCCTCTCTTTGACTAAAGAAGGCGCACACTATCTCTGCTCACCATTTTTGGAGTTGTAATCTTGGCAAGCCGTTTCGCTTCGCGACTACTGATTAAGGTTGTCACCTTTTGCCTACTGCTCACCCTCTCAGTTGGCTGCACGACCACGACCACTGCCAGCACAGATGGCATCGCAGCAGATAGCAGCTACGGCTACAAATCACCCAGCTCAGATGGCATTGGCAAGGTGTACTACGGTCGCGAAATTGCCAATGTTATGGGGTACGAAGGGGCCAACTGGCTCGCTCGCCCGAGTCGAACCACAGAGGAGCGATCGGACATGGCCGTAGATGCGCTCATGCTAAAAAGCGATGATGTCGTCGCCGACATTGGCGCAGGACTCGGTTACATCAGCTTTCAGCTGGCGCACTGGGTGGAGCAAGGCAAGGTTATCGCCGTCGATGTGCAACCTGAGATGCTCGCCCTACTAGAAGCTGAACGAGATAAATATGATGTGCAGAATGTAGAAACGGTATTGGGTACCGAGTCCGATCCCAACTTACCTACCGAAAGCATCGATATGGCCGTGATGTTTGATGCGTATCACGAGTTTGCCTACCCAGAGGAGATGATGGCGGGCATTGTGAAAGCACTAAGGCCGGGTGGTCAGGTGGTGCTGGCAGAATATCGGGCCGAAAATCCGCTGGTGTTGATCAAGAAGCACCATAAGATGACACAAAAGCAGGTCAAAAAAGAGCTGACAGCCGCAGGCCTAACCTGGGTAAAAACAGATGACCGCTTACCCCAGCAGCACCTGATGTTTTTTGAGAAATCGGCTTAAATCAAAATAGTCTGCACCCTGCTGTTCAATACCCTACTGTTCAATCAAAGGTTGCTTTATTCTAGCGATGGGTTATCTCTAAAGCATCACTAGCCCCGTGCGAATCCCCACCGCAACAGCTTCCGTACGACTGGTTACCTCCAGCTTGGATAGAATGGCACTGATGTGGAACTTAACGGTGTGTTCTGAAATCGTGAGCGTTTTGGCGATCGCCTTATTGGTAAAACCGCCCGCGAGCTGATTAAGCACCTGAATTTCCCTTGGGGTCAACGATTCAGAGAGAATTTCAGAGGACTGCGCAGTGGGTAGGAAAGGTGAGTGGTTAGCGAGAAAAAGCGTTTCAGTGATCTCTGGATGGAAAATGAGGAGACCGTTGGTGATGGCAGTGATCGCATCTCTCACCTGATTCGCCGAAACGTTCATCGGTAAAACACTCACTAACCCCGTGCCCAATACCTGAGAAAAAAGCTTGATTGCTGGCAAGTCCATATCGTCCCACCCATCAATCAGACATAAAACAGATGGCATATCCTCTTCGGAAATATCGTCAACCCAGTTCAAGAGTTCTCTGATCTCTGATTCCTCGGGCGCAGATATCTCCACCACAGCCAGATCAGCCCTTTGTTTTTGTAAGCAGGCACTCAATGCCACCAAGCTACGGACCTGTGCAACTACCTGACTGACCGAAGTCTTTGACATAGCCGCTAGGCCAGCACGGGCAACAGAATTTCCTGCACAAACAACAATATCGACCATGCTTTATCGCTCACCCACTGTGACGGCAACCGTTTGTAATTGGCCGCCTCGCAATAGGATGACATTAAAGGTTTGGCCAACACTGGAAGGACCAAGGAGCGCCTGGATTTGTGGTAACGATTCAAGGATGTCGTCATTTATTTTCACCATCACATCCCCGAGCAACATCCCGGCTTGGTCCGCGGCACTCCCAGGATCTACACTCACCACCATAATGCCGGACTGATTGCCCAGCTTATGCTGCTGCTGAATATTTTCTGGCAAGGGAACAGTTTGCATACCGAGCCCCAAATAGCCTCGGGCAATCTTACCTCGTTGTTGCAGCTGATCAACAACTTTATCAACGGTGCTGGCAGGGATGGTCAAAATTTTGCGGCGAGGGCCAAAGGTATTGAATCCGACGACTTTACCACTGGCATCGATCAGTGGACATCCGGCGCTCCCCCGAGCCAACCTAAGATCAACAATGATACGCTGATCGATTTGTCCACCACGCTGCGATCGCCAAGGACCACTCACTTGGCTGACCATACCGAGACTTGTAAAGACACCGCGTCGGGCTGATCTGCCTACCGTAGAAACCAGCTGCCCGAGGGCCAGCGCTTGAGCATCACCTATCGTCACCACAGGGAGGTCATAGCCCTCCGGCAGAGCCAAAATCGCCACATCTGTTGTGGGGTCACTGCCCAACAGTTCTGTTTTAACGGTTTGACCGTTGGGGAAGTGTAATGTCAGGTTATGGTCTTGGGCAAGGGCTTCACAGGAGGTGACGATAAGCCCTTTTCGCCAGTGAATACCTGTGCTTGCTGACCGGCGACCTTGGATAGCAACGACAGAGCCACTGGTCTGAGTAATTATTTCTGAGAGGGCATGGGAAAGTGTTTCAAAGGAAGTCGTCATAATGAGCGTTAGATGGTTTGATGGCTCTATTGTGACGATGGTCCATGCTTTTCGACATCACCGATGCGGGTAGGGATTACCTACCCGCATGTCTAGGCACAGCGGCTCTAGACTTTTTCCTAAGGTTGTCTAAGTATTAGGTTTTCCAAGCATGAGGCTTTCTAAGCACTAGGGTTTCTAAGCAGTTTTCAGGCATAGGCAAAAGATTTCACAGTATCAAAGAAAACTTCAACATTTTCGACGGGAGTATGCCGATGAATGCCATGGCCCAGGTTTAGGATATGGCCAGTGGGGCCTGCTTTATTAATGATAGCGAGGGTGCGATCGCGTATCACCTGCTCACTACCCAACAACACCATCGGATCAAGATTTCCCTGAACCGCAATGTTGCCCAGGCGCTTTCTCGCCACGCCAATATCACTCATCCAGTCCACACCGAATACATCTGTTCCCGCTGCACCTACTTCTTCCAGCAAACCGCTGCTGCCCTTCATGTACAGCACCACTGGCGTATCGGGATAGTCACGTTTTATCGCATCAACAATTTGCTTTTCATAGGGAAGGGCAAAGGTTCGGTAATCGAGCGGACTCAGCTGTCCTGCCCAGGAGTCGAAAAGCTGAATAACCTGCGCGCCACTGGCAATTTGATAGCAGGCATAGCGACCGATAGCCTCTACCAGCTTGGCTAATAGCGCATGGAGTAACTGTGGCTCTTTATAAGCCATCGTTTTAATCGTGGCATAGTCTTCCGTACCCTTGCCTTCTACCAGGTAGCTAGCCAGGGTCCAAGGGGCACCGACAAATCCTAAGACCGTCGCGCGATCACCCACTTCCGAACGCAACCCTTGCAAAATCTCTCGAATAAAGGGTAGCGCCTTCTCCGGCTCTAAGGGTCGGATGGCATCGACTTGAGCTTGAGAGCGGATAGGATCGTTGATAATCGGGCCAATACTCTCTACCAGCTCAAAGGGCAGCCCCATCCCCGGCAGCGGGGTAAGAATATCAGAGAACATAATCACCCCATCCGGCCCAAACCGTCGAAAGGGTTGCAGTGAAATCTCAATGGCTAACTCTGGAGTTTCACAGCGTTGTTGAAAACTATAGGGCTCACACAAAGCGCGATATTCTGGCAAATAACGACCGGCCTGACGCATTATCCACACGGGCGGACGGTCTACGACTTCGCCACGGGCCGCTTGCAAAAATCGCTGCGAATCAGATGGGGATGGGGATGTTGTCATGAATACAGTGTTGGCTGACTAGAGAACACATTAGTCTACAGGTGAGCAGCAATCTCTCAATCTTGTTAAAACAAAACCATCAATTACTATCAATTATTTGGTGGGCACAGCTACTGATGGGCAGGGCAAGGCTGTGCCCCTACGGTGAATGGGATTCATTTTACCCAAAGGCTAAATTAACGCCCTGCCATGACACCACCATCAACCGGCAGAACGGTGCCCGTAATCCAAGCAGCTTCTTCAGAGGCTAAAAAGAGCAGGGCATTGACCACATCTTCGGGCTGTCCATTACGTCCTAAAGGGTGAAAGTCGTTAAAGCTAGGCAACGTTTCAGCGACCTGCTCAGGCGTCAGAAACGTGCCATACACCGGCGTTTCTACCACGGCAGGGGCGACGGCATTAATGCGAATGTTGTCAGCAGACAGCTCAATGGCCAGATTTTTCACCAGTTGGTGAACGCCTGCATTCGCCACAGAATAAGCACTCGAAGGGGTAGCGCTCACCGCTTGCAGCGCCCACATAGAACCCGTTTGCACAATCACACCACCACCGCGCTGCTGCATGGCTTTGGCCGCAGCCTGCGCCGTAAAAAATTTGCCTTTTAAGATAATGTCCACAAACTTGTCATAGTCTGCTTCGGTGTGGTCCAGAAAGGGCTTGGGCGCAAAGACACCGGCATTATTCAGCAAAATATCAACACCGCCAAACTTTTCGATTGCGAAGTTAATCAGCCCTTGGGCAACCGCCACCTGACCAATATCGCCCGCATAAATCGCAACGCTCTGCCCGCTCGGATCAATTGCCTGTGCCGCCGCCTGCAATTTGGATTCCGTGCGGCCATTGATCACCACACGCGCACCTTCTGCCACGAGCTGCCGAGCAGCAGCTTGACCAATCCCTGAGCCGCCACCGGTAATCACAGCCACTTTATTCGCAAATCGATTCGCCATGTTCCTAATCTCTAAAATTTATCTACCTAGTACTTGATAGGCATACATTTACCGTAGGAGACGCACACTTGCGATGTCAACCCCTATCTAGTGATAGATAAATAGCTTAAAAGGCTTGTACAATGTGTAGGTATTCGCAGGCCCGCTCAATCTAAGTGGCAGATTGAGCGGCTTTTAAGGCCTGCGTTCAGTGGAGGCGTGATATATCCAACGTGGTTGAATCTGCAATTTCAAGATCTGAAGAAATTTTGACAGTGGCTCAAGATTTCATTCAAACGCGGGGCTATAACGGCTTTAGCTATCGCGATATTGCGGCGGCTATTGGCATTAAAAGTGCCAGCATTCACTACCATTTCCCAACCAAAGGAGATTTGGGGCGCTCGGTGACGGCCCGATATTGCGATCGCTTCGGTCAGGCATTGCAAGGCATTTTAGACAGTGAAAATACAACGCGCACTCAGCTAGAGGCCTATGCAGCGTTGTTTCGCGATACGTTAGTTGAGCGCAATCGCCTCTGCATGTGTTGCATACTGGCCGGTGAACTAGAAACAGTCCCCAAGGAAGTAAAAGTAGAAATTGCCCGTTTCTTTGAACAACAGCAGCAGTGGCTGGCTCAGGTGTTGTTGTCCGGGATCGCCAAGGGTGAAGTGCAGTTGCCAGAAGTGCAATTGCCAAAAGCACAAACAACAGAAGTGGCGACAAATTCAGTGGCGGGAAATTGGGCCACCACCTTTGTGGCCGCATTAGAAGGCGCGATGCTGGTCTCCAGAGGATTGGATGACAACGCCCATTTCGACGCAGTCACCCAAAATTTGTTGACAATGATCTTTGGTGAAAACGAGTAGGTCTCAATAAATACAAAGGTCACACGCTGTGTTGGATTAGGCTTTTCGCGTGCACAGCCCCTACGACTATGCACGCCCATAACCACCACCACCGGGCGTCTCGATAGTAATTTCATCCCCAGGCTGCATCTCCACCGTCGCCGTTGCCGACAGTCTTTCCTCACGTCCATCACGGCGTTTTACCCTGGCCTGTCCCGATTTTCCGGCCTGGCCACCTGCAATCCCAAAGGGTTCCGTCTGCCGACGCCCCGACAACAAATTAGCCGTCATCGCTTCCCGAAACAGCAGTTGCCTAACAACACCATTTCCGCCCTGATACTGCCCCATCCCGCCGCTATGCTCTCGAATAGAGAAAGCCTTTAACAAGATGGGAAATCTCAGCTCTAACACCTCGGGATCGGTGAGGCGAGAATTGGTCATATGGGTTTGCACCGCATCTGTGCCAGGAAATGTTGGGCCTGCCCCAGAGCCACCGCAAATAGTTTCATAATACTGATAGCGCTCGTTGCCAAAGGTGAAGTTGTTCATGGTGCCTTGGGATGCGGCCATCACGCCGAGTGCGCCATAAATCGCATCAGTCACCATTTGCGAGGTTTCGACATTGCCTGCCACAACCGCAGCAGGATAAACGGGATTAAGCATGGAGCCCTCAGGCACCATAATCGCCAAAGGCTTAAGACAGCCCGCATTGAGCGGAATAGGCGTATCGACTAAGGTGCGGAACACGTAGAGCACAGCCGCTTTGCATACGGCCAGCGGAGCATTGAAATTATTGGGCTGTTGGGGAGAGGTCCCAGAAAAATCGATAATGGCACTTTTCTCGGCGGAGTTGATTGTAATACAGACATTAACCTGCGCACCACAATCCATAGGGACTTGGCAGGAGAGTCGACCAGAACCATGTTGCTTGTGCAGCTGAGTAATGACTCGTCGGACAGCGTGTTCTGCATTATCTTGAACGTGCTGCATGTAAGCGCAGGTAGTGCTGAGGCCAAATTGTTTCACCATGCGATTGAGTTCTTGAGCGCCTTTGTTGTTGGCAGCAATTTGGGCTTGAAGATCAGCTAAGTTTTGGTTCGGGTTGCGAGCTGGGTAGGATGCGTTATTAAGGCGAGAGAATAATTCTTCTTCATTGATTTGTCCGTTTTTGACCAGCAAAAAGTTATCAAAGAGAATCCCTTCCTGCTCTAGGTGAGTGCTATTCGGCGGCATAGAGCCTGGTGCGATACCGCCGACATCGGCATGATGCCCCCGTGATGCAACGAAGAACAAGGGAGCACTGTTGACGGGTTGGGCGTCAATAAAGACAGGGGTAATGGCGGTGATATCAGGCAGGTGCGTACCACCGTTGTAGGGGTTATTCGAGATAAAAACATCGCCTGGCTGAAAGGGCGTAGGTGCAGCTGAGATCAGCGATTGCACACTTTCGCCCATGGAACCGAGGTGCACAGGAATATGGGGGGCATTGGAGACGAGCTGTCCTTGGGTATCAAAAATGGCACAGGAGAAGTCTAGGCGTTCTTTGATATTCACCGAGGAGCTGGTGTTTTGTAGGGTAAAGCCCATTTGCTCTGCGATCGCCTGAAATAGGTTGTTGAAAATTTCGAGACGAACAGGATCAGGAAATCCCAAATCTTCTGCGGAGGAATCTTCTGCGGAGGAACTGTCCTGAAGATCAGGCACTAGTGACAATTTTACAGATGAAGCCTGCGTCAAAATAAGATCGTTGTG
>JBCDAG010000206.1:0-12911 GCA_039186165.1 Cyanobacteria bacterium P01_F01_bin.53 | reverse complement strand
CTGCCGACCTCAGCTCTGCCAACCCCAGATCTGGAGACCTGAGCTGTGGCGACATGCGATCTGCAGAGATCAGCTCTGCCGACCTCAGCTATGCCGACCTCAGCTCTGCCGACCTCCGCTCTGCCGACCTCAGCTATGCCGACCTCAGCTATGCCGACCTCAGCTCTGCCTACCTCCCCTCTGTCGACCTCAGCTATGCCGACCTCCGCTCTGTCGACCTTAGCTCTGTCGACCTCCGCTCTGCCATATTTCTATCTACAGACCTAAGATCGACCAAGACTCTAACGTCACAACAGCTAACCAGTAAAAATCCACCACTACTCTGTAACTCTCCGCTTCCAGAAACGATTCAAATTGAAGGCGGAATGAACAGAGATTGCGATCGTATCGCAAAAGTTTTAACAGAGAGATATCCAGGATATTTTCGGTTTAGGTCACTCGAATCAGCAGAAGAATTTGTAGCAGAACAACAGAAAAAGACATGGGATTAAAAACACATCCCATTGCCTGCCTAATCATAAACGATACAAAGAGGTCATTCTATGCGCTGAACTAGGGCAGCTATTTCAGTCGCATTCCTAAGGGTGCTGGGTTATTCACAACGGCAAGGACCAGTGCCACCAAGGGGGCACCTCGACTCACCAAGGGAGCTTCCTGACTCACCAAGCAAGGTCCTGAAGCAAGCAAGCAAAAAGCCTTACTCACCAAGCGAGGTCTTGCAACGACCCAGGGGGTTTCCTTACTCACTAGCGGAGGTCCCTTACTCACTAACGGAGGTCCCTTACTCACTAACGGAGGTCCCTTACTCACTAACGGAGGTCTTGGAGCTGAGTTTTTTGATATGGGAAAAAGACCGGCAATGACGCTCTAGATTACAAAACGCTCGGGTTGTCTCATCGCTGTAACTATCCACCCATCCCCGGAATAAAGCTAGTACTCAATCGCTTAATCACACGATTGGCAATATCCGCATAGCTCACCTCACCCGCCAAAATTTGCCCAAGCCGCTTCGTCGCCGTAGGCCGCTTAATACCCACCCGATAGCCAATTTTGGGCACCCGGAAAAAGAGCTTAGAAATGCGCTGAGCCCACTGCATATCCGCCCCCCAACTCTCATGAATTGTTTGGGTATACGCCGCTAAAGCATTCGCATCACCACTCAGCGCCTGATCAATCGCCTCCCCCGCCTTCATGCCGCTATACATCGCCGGGCGAATCCCTTCCGCCGTCAGCGGATCCACAATCGCCGCCGACTCACCCGCCAGCAAAGCATGATCAGTATGCAAGTCACAATTCCCATCCCACAGCTTAAGCGGATGGATGTGCAGAGTCCCCGCCTCAAACGTCGTCCCAAATTCCGGCGCGTACTTTCTCAGGGGCGTTTCGATATCTTTTAGCGAGCCCCCAATAAAGCTACTCGCCCCGATCGCATAGCCCTGTTGCTTCGGAAAGCTCCAAAGGCAACCATTCTTCGCCAAACCAAACTCAAAGCTAAAGGCACCGTCTTCAACCGGCGCGTCGGTAGTCACCTCTAGCACACCCGCTTCACGGACTTTATGGTCTTTAAACCCAAGCCATCCCGCCATCGGGCCTTTCGCACCGTCGGCAGCAATAATATATCGGGCAGTCAGGGTTTCACTTGCTGTCTTAACCTGCCAATGGTCGCCTTGGAAATCAATGCCCGTCACAGGGGTGCGATCGCGCACCTCAGTCCCTTTCAACACCGCCTGATCGATCAAATACTGATCAAACACCTCACGGCGAACGCTCCAAATAGGCTCCGTTTCTAACTCCGCATCAATCGCATCGCCCAGCTTCCAGGTATAGC
Organism: Cyanobacteria bacterium P01_F01_bin.53; assembly: GCA_039186165.1. Taxonomy (GTDB): domain Bacteria; phylum Cyanobacteriota; class Cyanobacteriia; order Phormidesmidales; family Phormidesmidaceae; genus Phormidesmis. Next base: position 11,083 of record JBCDAG010000206.1, on the reverse strand, counting down.
GAACCCGGCGAGTTTGGGTATCAATCGCAGGTGTAAAGTCAAAATCAAACCAGTCAGCCACACTCGGAGACACCGCACCACTACAGGGCTTGTACCGAGGCAACGCCGCCTGCTCCAACAGCAACACACTGCGCCCAGCTTTGGCCAAGTGATAGGCTGCGGAACTACCAGCAGGGCCTCCGCCCACAATGATGCAGTCGAACATAGTCGGCCCCTGTTTTTAGCATTACACCCAATCCCTGTACCGTCTGCCTATACCTCAGACCTATACCGTATGCCTATACGGTTTGAATCGCTTTTTCCTTATCGGCCAAGGCAGCATCCACAAGCTTGATGTGCTTGTCCGTCAGCTTTTGAACCTCGTCCTGCATATCGCGAGACTCATCTTCAGAAAGCTCGCTATCTTTCTCTTTCTTTTTCGCCAAATCAATCCCGTCACGGCGCACGTTGCGAATAGACACGCGACCTTCTTCGGCATACTTAGACGCCAGCTTGACGAACTCCTGACGACGCTCAGTCGTCAGCGGCGGAATATTCAATCGGATCAGAGTGCCATCACTATTGGGCACCAAGCCGATATCAGACATCGAAATCGCTTTCTCAATCAGCTGTACGGAGCCAGGGTCAAACGCCTGTATCATCAGGGTGCTCGCATCCGGGGTAGAAATATTGGCCAGGGACTTCAAGCTGGTCGGACTGCCGTAGTAGTCCACCATAATTTTGTCGAGCAGTGACGTACTTGCCCGGCCTGTGCGAATGGTATTAAAAGCCCGCTGCGTCGAATCAACGGCTTTTTGCATCGCGGCTTCGACTTCACCCAAATCAGCTAACTTCACAAGACTCTCCCACAAATGTTCCAATAGATTCCCCGCCCATGGCGCGGTTTATATTCCCTCGCACCGAGAGATTAAACACCATGATCGGAATGTTGTTATCTTTACACAGCGCTATGGCCGTGCCATCCATCACTTTCAGATCTTTGGCCAACACGTGACTGTAGGTCAAGGTGTTGTAGCGTTTGGCATTTGGATTCGTCGCCGGATCGCTATCGTATACGCCGTCCACCTTGGTGGCCTTAAACAAAACTTCAGCGCTAATTTCAGCAGCGCGCAGGGCCGCAGTCGTATCCGTGGTAAAGAAGGGATTACCAGACCCACCCCCAAAAATAACCACCCGGCCTTTTTCCAAGTGACGGATGGCCTTACGGCGAATGTAGGGTTCGGCCAGCTCCTGCATAGAAATCGCCGTTTGAACGCGCGTAGGCACGTCAATGCGCTCTAGGGCATCTTGCAGGGTCATCGCATTCATAATGGTGGCGATCATGCCGATATAGTCGGCTGTCGCCCGGTCCATACCGGCTGAGGCACCTTTTACGCCCCGAAAAATGTTACCGCCGCCCACCACAATAGCGAGCTGAATGCCTTGATTGACAACCTCAGCAATCTCTTGGGCGATCGCATCGACAATAGAAGGATCAATACCATAAGCTAGCTCACCCATAAGGGCTTCACCACTTAGTTTTAGTAGTACTCGCTGATAGGGTTTACCCATGCGTGCTCTATAGTTAAGTCAGTAATTTCTACATCAAGATAGCAGTCAAAGTGTTTGGGCGATACCCCGCACGACATATCGATATCGTTTTCTCTTGTCTTCTCTAGTTTTTCAAGGTTCGCTGGTTCTCGCTTGGCTCGTCATCATCGGCGGACTGTCGGAAGCGCTACGACGCCTGGGCTATGGCCCAGAGATCACCCGAAAAGTCGTCCATATTGGCGCAGGCCACGTGATTTTGATTGCCTGGTGGCTTTCAGTCCCAGCCTGGGCTGGCATTGCGGCCTCTGTTGTATTTAGTGGTGTGGCCCTGCTCTCGTATCGATTTCCCCTGCTACCGGGGATTAACAGCGTGGGCCGCAAGAGCCTGGGGACTTTTTTTTATGCCTTGAGTATTGGCCTACTGATCATTTGGTTCTGGCCGCTACATCAGCCCCAGTATGCCGCCATTGGCATTATGACCATGACCTGGGGGGATGGATTGGCCGCGTTGGTCGGCCAGCGGTTTGGTGAGCATCCATATCAAATTTGGGGCGAAAAAAAGAGTTGGGAGGGGAGCCTAGCCATGTTCATCACCAGCTACGGTGTCTGCGCCAGCATTTTGTTCTGGGTGCAAGGCCCCGTGATGACCACTTGGCTGATTGCCGCAGTCGCCGCAACCATGGCCACCGCACTAGAGTCAGCCTCCAAATACGGGGTGGATAATCTCAGCGTACCGCTGGGAACCGCAGCGGTTTGCTTCTGGCTAGGTCATGTTTTATAGGTGTTTTGTGGATTCGGTTGGTTGTGGCTTCGACTACGCTCAGCCAGCGGAAACGTCGAACACCGAACCCTGAGCGTAGTCGAAGGGTGGCGAGTAGAGACTGTTTTCTATTGCGATAATCGATTCTCGTCGGTGGCTTAGAGCGCAATCTCACCTTTCTCACCGGTCCGGATACGGAGCACTTCATCAACAGAAGACACAAAGATTTTGCCATCACCGATAGTGCCAGTAGCCGCAGCCGTCGCAATGGTATCGAGAACAGAGTCCAGCTGGTCATCGGCAACCACCAAAACCAGCCGTTTTTTGGTCAAAAACTCAACAGTGTACGAAATACCGCGATAGGTACTGGTCTGCCCCTTTTGGCGACCAAATCCTCGCACATCTTCTAGCGTCATGCCGGTGGCACCGATGCTCACCAACGCATTTTTAACCTCTTGCAGCTTCTCAGGCCGCACGATCGCTTCAATTCTTTTCACGCCAGGACACTCACTATAAAACCGCTGTAATTGTTGCAGCTTGGAGCTATCAACACAACTGTCTAAAGGAAAGATCAGTGTAAATCGTTACTCAAGCAGAACAAATAATGAATGCCGCCTGGCGAATATCACGCGACGACTCAGGTCCTACTTCGGAGCTGTAGCTGAATATTTTGACAATGGTGATGAAGTTGCCCCAACAGCTCAACCGTGCCAGACATCTCACCATTGCGGGCTAAGTTTTCAATCTGAGAAGCCACCTGGGCGAGGGCAATGGCGCCAACGTTTGCACTAGCCCCACGTAAGGAATGGGCCAGATCTTCAGTCACTTGAATATCTTCAGAGGCGATCGCAGCCTCCAACTGCTGGAGACTCTCGTCACTCTCCGATAGGAACATGGTCAACAGTTCAGTTTCAAAGTCGGCGTCTTCACCGGCAAGCTGTCTTAGCTGCTGCCAGTCAAAGTCAGGCTGAATGGACGTTTGACTTCTACGCATGGGGTTACATTTGACAGAAAAATGACGGAAAGAAACGAATTAAACTGAGAAAAGAAGGCTGCATGACCCTATATAAGACACCTTACCCAGTCCACCGAAACGACGAAGGTTGAGCCTTAATCTTCATCTGAGCTTTACAAAATGATAAAAGAAGCAGCCTATGTAGCCTATGTACAGCTAACGGGGCCATACACTGCGACTGAAATCATTGGCAACCAGAACTCCGTTAAATAGGATTCCCATCAACATCCCCATCAATCAAACTTGATGAAACAAACTGGGTGGAAAGGTCAAAGCAGCATTCCAAATGCCAAATCGCCGAAAGGCTATTTCTTAGGAGCGCATGTGGGATCGAAGTGTGGAATCCCAAAGTCTCCCGCTCCATGCCTAATCAAGGAGAAACACTGTAGTAGTTTATACCGTCAAGTAGCTCCGTACTTCACGGTGGCACCCGTGAAAAAAATGTGACAGCCAGATCGATGTTTCAGAATCGGTGTTTCAGATCGATGTTTCATTGCCGTCCATACACCAAGCCACAAAAGCCAAGATCGCCCCCCACATCAGCCAATTTGGTAGGTGTGTCCATCCCCCTAGTAGCGAGGGAATACCATCCACTACGTTAGAAAAGACAAGGGCTATTAAAAAGGTCGCCAATAGAACAACAAGGCTCATGTGATTTCACTCATGTCATTTCACGCACTGCCCTTCACGCACTGCCTTTCACGAAATTATTATTGATTAATCCGCCAGGGCTTAAAGTCCTCATGGTCAGGAAAGGGATAAACTCTGACACGGTTTTCGTATTGCACATTGAGCTTACGGTAAAACATCGGGTGGATGGCACAAATATTTTCTGAAAGCAGAGGTAGGCGGCTTTCGTAACTGTACTCAAAATCCGCCTCGGCATAGCCCGCATCTGCGTTCAGATGGCGCACCCGGCCAATGATGCCCAGCTCAGAAACCAACTGACGGAAATTGTGGGGGGAATATTCCCCGCTCCACTCGGAAGCTGTAATGGGCGCACGCTTATCGAGCTGGTTGCCTTTAAAGATCATCGGCACACCAGACAATGCCTCTAAAATGCGGCCCACCTTGGGATACACAGAGCTATAGGAGTTGATCACCTCTTCAGCTAGGGCATTTTGCCGCTCTTGCACAGCACCCACAATGCAGTCAGGGTGAAAGCGGGGGAAGGTGCCTTTAGCTTTGGCCCTACGGGCTATTGCATTACACAGCACAATCAGCTGCCGGGGCCGCATTTGGGTGTGGCGCAGCACATAGGGGAAAGTACGCTCGGGCAGGTTTTGCTCATTGCGCAGGCTTTGGCCAAAGTAGGGATACCACATTTTTTCGAGCACATCGGTGGAGTTATCCCAGTCGATGGTGCGCGATTCGGGCAAGAGCATGTCGAGCGCTTCTAGATAGTTGAAAAAGCGCCAGCTGATTAGCCGCATCAGATCTTTGGGTCGCCAGTGCATGTGCACTTCGTTCCGCACAGACTTAAGCGGGTTTAGAATCACCTCTTCTTTAAGGTGGGGGAAAACCTCGGCCATCGCGAAAATTTTGATGTGCACGCCCTGGTGAGCAAAATCGCGGTTAAAGTCCGAGCCGCATTTGATCAGGGCGGCGGTGGCCCGCATCATAGTTTGATCGTGAACAGCATAGTTTTCAAGGGTATCGAAAGCGACGATCACAGGGCGCGTGCGGGCAACTTCTAGCACGGCGGCCATACCACTGCGGATACGGGTATCGGCAAAAATCCCTTCGAGTTCATCAATCAGGTCCTCATCGCTTTGGATGAGCCGATCCAACACGGCCTTCAGGCAGTGGCGAATGAACGTGGAAAGCTTGCCATCGCGATTGCCAAAAATGCAGGCAGTGCGAATGCGGGGGTCGAAATCTTTGAGTTCTCGGAAAATGACAGACCATACGACCAGGTGCCAAATCGTGGCAATGCGGGGAATGGCAATTTCGCGGCTGTGGGGGGCTTTGAGGGTAATGTCTTCAAGGACTTTTTCAAAGGCGGCAGGCTCATCTACATCAATGGAGATCGCGCCATTCATCGTCTTTTGAAACGAGAAAAACTGGCCCAGGGCCGTCTTCCCCGAACCACGCCGCCCCACAATCAAAAACACATTGGGATCGAGGGCCAGATCATTAAACCGGGTGTGGTAGAAAAAATAGCGGCTGTAGTCCTGCTTGAGCAGCTTGACCTCTGATTCGCAGTCCGCTTCACCAAATGGATTAAACCATGCGGCTGTATTGCGATTAATCACCCTAATGAATCCCCTTGATCGTCTGACGTGTGATGTAGATATATCCAAATAAAGTCGGTCGCCGATGGGCGAGTCCCTCAAGCTACATAGAAACTAAGCTATGCAAAAGCCATATGGACCCACCCTAACCTTGCGACAAAAGCATTAGGCAATGCCTGGTTAAATATTTCAACCCTGATTGATATATTCCCGTGAAGTTGCCTAATCTATCTGTAATACTTAGTCTTTCTGGTGAACGGGCGCAGTGACCGGATACCTAGTGCAGCGTCCAGCCTAAAGATTAGGGAATGGGCAGTGGGAGATTTGGGGCATTAGGGGAATTAGGGCGGTGGGGAACACGATTTAAATACGTTTCCCCAATCCCCCCAATCTCCCTAATGTCCCTACAAACCTGGCTCTAAAATGAAGCATTGACGCAGCACTAGCCAGATCTCTGGCCAAATATCCAGCCAGTCCTCTGACCGGATATCTCATGTGATTCACGACTCACTGAGAGACTGTTGTGTTTTTCAACAAAAGTGTTTCGTTTCATTGTTTTGTGTAAGTTAGTCTTGCAATTTCCTGCCGTAAATTTTGTTTTGTGACTACGGCTAGCTTTTTAATAGTGACGACGAAAAATAGCGGTAGTGTGAGTTGTACTAAGCACCCACCGTAGGGGCACCCACAGGTTTGATGCCGATGCAGTTCTCCAAAAGAAAAAGCACCTTAAAGACTGCTTCTAAGCCGGTATCCAAAGAAGCGGAAACCCAAGAGAAGATATTGGTCGCTGCCCAGAAGTTGTTTGCCCAGCGAGGCTACGGCGGCACGACCACGCGGGATTTGGCCCAGGCCGCAGGGGTGGCAGAAGGCACCTTATTTCGCCATTTTGAAAACAAGAAGGCGATTTTGGTGGAAGTCGCCACCCGTGGCTGGACAGAGATTTTGACCGAGTTGCTCACTGAGCTGAGTGAGATGGCCAACTACAAAGCCGTGGCCAAGGTCATGCGGAAGCGCATGCTCAGCCTCAATGCCAATACCGATATGCTGCGGGTGTGCTTTATGGAAGCGCAGTTTCATCCGGAATTGCGCGATCGCATCCAGGCCGAAGTTATCGATAAAATGACCGACGTCGCCGAAGCCTTTTTTGAAACGGCCATGGAGCGCGGCGTGTACCGCAGGATGAACTCCCGCGTCGTCGCCCGCATTTTCCTCGGCATGTTTACCGTTTCAGGCTTTAGCCAAACCACCATGTCCGGTGAAGAGAGCACCCCCAATGACATGAAGGAAATGGCCGAAACCCTTGCTGATGTCTTCTTGAACGGCGTTTTGAGTGAGCCGGGAAGCCAAAAAGGATAAGCGCCCAAAGAAGGATAAGCGCCCAGTAAGGAAAAGAGAAGACTTAGAAGAGCGTCAATAAACTGGCCACCTGCCGATACAATGGGGACTTGCAAAGTTCTCCCTACGTAATCTAAAGTCAATGGCTTCAGCTAAGTCCGCTCCCAACAATTCACCTGACAGCAGCAGCGATTCTGGCCTAGAGGGCATTCGTGCAACGCGCCTGCAAAAGGTAGAAGAGTTGAAACAAGCGGGCATGCGCCCCTATGCCTACACCTGGGAGATCACCCATCCCGTCGCTGACTTGCAGTCTAAGTTTGCCGATTTGGAAGCGGGCGCAGAGGAAGACTTTGAGGTCTCCATTGCCGGGCGCATTATGGCGCGGCGCGTGTTCGGCAAGCTGGCCTTTTTTACCCTGCAAGATGAAACCGGCACCATCCAGCTGTACCTAGAGAAAAAGACCATTCAGGCAGAAATGGGCGAGGCGGATGAGAAAGCCTTTAACCATCTTAAGCAGCTCACCGACGCTGGCGACATCATGGGTGCACGCGGCACCATTAAGCGCACGGATAAGGGCGAACTCTCGGTGAAGGTGAAGCAGTACGCCATGCTCACCAAGTCACTATTGCCCCTGCCGGACAAGTTCCATGGCCTCACGGATGTGGCCAAGCGCTACCGACAGCGCTATGTGGATTTGATTGTGAATCCAGAAGTGCGCGACACCTTCCGCAAGCGTGCAAAAATCACCGCCGCCATTCGCCGCCATTTAGACGAGCTAGGCTACCTAGAAGTGGAAACCCCCGTGCTGCAATCAGAGCCCGGTGGCGCTGAAGCACGACCTTTTGTGACTTATCACAATACGCTCGATATGGAGCTGTACCTGCGGATTGCCACCGAATTGCATCTGAAGAGAATGGTGGTCGGCGGCTTTGAGAAAGTCTTTGAGCTAGGCCGCGTTTTTCGCAACGAGGGCATTTCCACTCGGCACAATCCCGAGTTCACCACCATTGAAATGTATCAAGCCTATGGTGACTATGAGGACATGATGCGCCTCACCGAGAACATGATTGAGCAGATCACTGAAGATGTGACCGGCAATAAAACGGTGACCTATCAAGGGGAGAAGATCAGCTTTGCGCAGCCTTGGAAGCGCATCACCATGCACGACGCGGTAAAAGAGAAAACAGGCATCGACTTTAGTGAGTTTTCTGACCTTGCCGAGGCGAAAGCAGCGGCAAAAGGCGCGGGTGTCGGCGATGTGGATGACTGCGAGAGCATCGGCCACGTCCTGAATGAAGCTTTTGAACAAAAAGTAGAAGAGACTTTAATCCAGCCTACGTTCATCACAGACTATCCCGTCGAAATCTCGCCACTCTCTAAGCCCCACCGCAGCAAGCCAGGTTTGGTAGAGCGTTTTGAGCTGTTCATTGTGGGCCGTGAAACGGCCAATGGTTTTTCTGAGTTAACCGACCCGGTTGATCAACGTGAGCGCTTGGAATTGCAAGCCGCTAAAAAAGAAGCTGGCGATCTTGAAGCGTGTAGCGTGGATGAGGACTTTATCACCGCCCTGGAGTATGGCATGCCGCCAACAGTGGGAATGGGGATTGGCATTGATCGCTTGGTGATGGTGCTCACGGATGCGGCGAGTATCCGAGATGCGATCGCCTTCCCCCTACTCAAACCCGAAAAGTCAGAAGCCGACAACGCTAAGAGTGATGCATAACGCTTGCAGCACTCTTAGTCAGCACTAGACACTTACCCAGTCTATGAGTATCGAGCTTGATTAAGATCAAGCTCGATAATTTTTATGGCGTGTTACATCAGAAACGTCAAGCACTTGAGAACACAAGCACTTGAGAACAACAGCATGGAAACTGCTCATAACCAAGCAAGCGATCAAGTAGCGATCAAGTAAGCGATCAAGTAAACGCATTACTGACTCCACATCGTAAGTAAAGATTAGTCCACACAAATGACGTCTTTAACCAACTCAACCTGGTTACCATCCATTTGCACGCCACAGGTACACAGCCAATTGCCCGTCACTTTACTCACATAGCGATCGCTCTCAGCGCTGATGTGGGTCGTTGTCTTTAAGCCGCTGCCCTGCCTAATAATGTCTTCCAAGGCGGCTATGGGCATACCAGGCTGTATGAACGAACACGCAGCACGAACCACTTTTTCAGGCCCCAAAATTCTGGGTGCGACCATCCAATAAAGCAACGCCGAAACCCATAGCAACCAGGCTAAGCCCATCACGATAGCGATTGATTTGAGTGCTTTCTTCATCGTTTCTGTGCGCTGTGTTTGGCCTGTTTTTTGCGCTTGTGCTTGCACTGGCCTCTGCACTGGCCCTTGCACTGGCTTTGGCATGTGAGGCGTAACCCAGCATCCATTCTGAGGTGCGGCCTCAGGGGATCAACTATAAATAAAATCCCGCAAAAGTGCGCAATTCCCAAATTCAAGCCGTATTATGTAGGCCAAATGTACATCTGCACCCCGTAGAGTGCAACCGCACGGCGCTGAGAAAATTGGCCATGAATTACGAACTCACATCTGAACTGATTGGTGGAATTACAACCCTTGCCTTGGTTACCGGGCTGGGCATCTCTCGCAGCCGCAAGGGCAAAGCCAACGCACAGGAGACCGCCGAAAAATACGAAAAACTCCAAGCGCAGTTCGACGCACTCACCAAAGACAATGAAACCTTTACCGAAGCCCTAGGCCTCGCCAAAGACGCTGTCGGCTCCCTAGAACAACAGCTAAGCGAGGCTCTCAAGGGTCGCACTGGGCTGGAAAAGCAGCTGGGTGAAGCGACGAAAGGGCGAGATAGCCTTGAAAAACAGCTCAGCGAAGCCACAAAAGGGCGAGATAGCCTTGAAAAACAGCTCAGTGAAGCCACAAAAGGGCGGGATAGCCTTGAAAAACAGCTCAGTGAAGCCACAAAAGGGCGGGATGGATTAGAAAAGCAACTCGCCGCCGCGAAACAACTTGAAACCGAACTGACTGAGCAAAAGCAGCGGGTGAAGACCTTTCAAGATGAACTCGCCGTTGTCCAAAAAGCAAAAGAGCAGGTAGCAGAACAGCTTGCCACTGACACGGCCTCCTACAAAGGGAAACTAAAGCCCTTGGAACAGCAGATTGCTGAACTCACCGAGCAACGGGACAGCCTGCAAAAAACACTGGATACCCAGGCGGCTGAAAAAGACTTGCAAAGCAAGGCACAAACCGGACTTAACAACCGCATTGCTGAACTAGAAAAAGAGCTTGAGCGATTGCTCCAAACCCAGAAAAGTGGGGACACTCAGCCAGAAGGCACTCAACCAGAAGACACCCAATCATCAGAGCCAAACGCTGAACTCACAGAGCTAAACGCTGAACTCACAGAACTGAAGGAGCAGCTAAAAACACTCTCCCAGGAGCGCAACCATGCCCAACAAAGTGCGGAAACTGCCCAGGCAACGGTTACAGGCCTAGAAAAAACAATCACAACCCTAGAGTCTGACAAGGCCGCTCTGGAAGAGGCCATGAAAATTAGTCAGCAGGCGATCGCAGCCCTTCAGCAAGAACTTGCCAATGCACCGACGCCTGAAAAGGCACCTGAAAAGGCACCGGCTAAAGCGCCTTCTGGCAAAGCCCAAAAACCAGCTTCCGAACCCGCCAAAACGACCGATGTGAAAAAAGAAGCTCCTCAGCCGAAGGCTGAGCCCAAGGACGCTGCGACTGAAGGCAAACAGGGTGGCAAGGGAATCGCAGGTAAAGTGTTTGTCATCACTGGCAAGCTAAGCCAGGTGACCAACGAGCAGCTAACCGCCGCCATTGCAGAATCGGGCGGACGCATTAACAAAATGCCCAGCGCCAAAACCGATTACATCGTGGTGGGTGAAAATCCAGGCAACAAACTCAAAAAAGCCGAAAAATGCAACGTCACCCAGCTGACTGAGGCGGAGATGCTGGCCTTGATTGAAGCAGGGTAAGTTTTTATTTAACGTCAGTTCGGTTTAAGCGATTAACTTCAATCCCTTTCATTTCAAGACTTTGAGCTATTTAGCCTGAAGTTCCCCTCTCGGGCTCCCGTGTACACATAAGTCCGAGACATCTCTAAAACCCTTGTCATATAAGGGTTTTAGGAACACGTTAAATTCTCAACAACTGCCATCTATTGAGAATTTATGACGAAGGATCAAGGGTTTCAGGGCTTGGTTCTAT
>JBCDAG010000205.1:0-12948 GCA_039186165.1 Cyanobacteria bacterium P01_F01_bin.53 | reverse complement strand
GTGCTGTTTAAGTTTGGGCGTTATTCACCAATTTTTATTCACCAATTTAGAGTTTGCCAAGGCGTCTATGAAAGTGACCAATGACCTGACTCTCTTTAGAAAATGCCGCCTCTGCTAACCGACCCTCTAGATAGCATTCAATTAGTCTGTCTTAAAAATTCTGCCCTTCCCTGACCGCTATCCTCTGCTCGTCACACCTAAACTTAACACCTAAACAATAAGTTACATGCCATCATCAACAGCCACTGGACCATCTGCCAAAGACTTATTGCGAGACTTTTATCGCGTGTGTCGCAATAGAAAACATATCTGGTCTATCGGGGTCTACACGGGCAACACACCCCTAGACTTAACCCCTGCTGACAAGGTGCTTAACCCTGTGCTGACTGCCCAAGATGTCACAGATGTTAAGGCAGAGTTTGTTGCAGATCCTTTCATGCTCAAAGAGAACAATACATGGCATATGTTCTTCGAGGTGTTAGATAAAGCCGACGACTTAGGAAAAATTGGCCTGGCAACCAGTCCTAATGGGTATGACTGGACCTACGATAAGCTCGTCCTGGAAGAGCCTTTCCATCTCTCCTACCCCTATGTCTTCAAATGGGAGAATGAGTACTACATGATTCCAGAGACTTATCAATCTAATTCAGTTCGTTTGTATAAGGCCACTAACTTTCCCTATGAGTGGACCTTTGTTAAACCCTTGATTGAAGATGAGTGCTATGTAGATTCTTCACTGGTCTACTTCAATGACTACTGGTGGTTGTTTACCTCTTCTATTGATTGGGATACCCTGCATCTTTATTACGCTGAAACGTTAACTGGTGAATGGAAAAAGCATCCCCAAAGCCCCTTGATTACGGGTGATAAGAGTACAGCGAGACCAGGCGGTCGGGTGATTGCTGTTGATGGCAAGGTGGTGCGATATGCCCAAGATGATCTTCGTATCTACGGAGAAAAAGTTCGCGCGTTTGAAATCAGTGAACTCACACCCACGACCTATGTTGAAAGAGAGGTCAGCAATAGTCCTGTGCTATCTCCTAGTGGCTCAGGTTGGAACGCGCTAGGCATGCACACTGTTGATCCTCATAACCTTGGGGAAAATAGTTGGATAGCCTGTGTAGATGGCGTGCAAGCACAATCGGTTTCCCAGTGGATACAGAGTCTCTGAGGGTGTAGAGTTCAGGTGCAGATCCTCTGAGAGACTAGGGTGCGGCAACAGCATAGTTAATCGTCACTTAAAACATAAAATAAAACAGTTAAACGTTATGGCTAAGAAAATCCTAGTTTCCGGAGGTGCCGGTTATATCGGTTCCCATGTTGTGCGCCAACTTGGCGAAGCAGGATACGATATTGTTGTCTATGACAATCTCTCTACAGGCTCAGCCTCAGCGGTTTTGTATGGTCAGCTTGTCGTTGGTAGCTTAGAAGATACAGATCATCTAGCTCGTGTTTTTGCCGAGCATCAGTTTGATGCTGTGTTACATTTCGCGGCCAGCATTTCTGTTCCTGATTCTGTCGTAAGCCCTTTAAGCTACTACGCGAACAATACACGTAATACGCTGAACCTATTGCAATGCTGTCAGACTTTCAACGTTCAGAAAATAATTTTTTCTAGCACCGCTGCTGTATATGGAGAGCCTAAGGAAAATCCCATTACAGAGCAATCAGTGACGAGCCCTATTAACCCCTATGGCTGCTCAAAGTTAATGAGCGAACAGATGATTCGGGACTATAGTCAATCCTCGGATTTGAACTACGTTATTTTGCGCTATTTCAATGTTGCAGGGGCGGACCCTGAGGGCCGAATTGGTCAGTCTGGCAAGAAGGCTGAACATTTGATTAAAGTCGTCTGCGATGCGGCGTTGGGCCGTCGTTCCTACGTTGGTATTTTTGGTACGGACTTTTCAACGCCAGATGGAACGGGCGTTAGGGACTATATTCATGTGGAAGACTTGGCCAAGGCTCATGTCGATGCGCTACGTTACCTTGAGACTGAGAATGAGAGTCAGATTTTGAACTGTGGCTATGGTCAAGGCTATAGCGTTCAAGATGTGATTGACAAAGCCAAGGAAGTTTCGGGTGTCGATTTTGCAGTAAGGGCCTTGCCTAGGCGCGCCGGAGACCCTGCGTACGTAGTGGCAGACTCTGAAAAGATCCGTCGTATTTTAGGCTGGCAACCAACCTTTAATTCGTTGGATGCGATGATTACCACTGCCTTGGACTGGGACAGGCAATTGCTAAAACGTTCAGAATCGTTGGTTACAACTCAGTCCGTTTCTTCATGACACAGAGCTTCTGGGAAAACTGGTCTTTCGACTGTCCGCTTTATCGATTTGTTAGGTCGCTGACTGTGGGTGTTTGTCTCGCCTGCCATTGTGCGGCCTTCCTATCCATTTCTTGAATAAAGCCATCTTTTCCATCCATATAGCCATCAATATTGATGGGGTATTCTCTCGCTAACCTGCGCTTTAATTCACTGTAGCTCGTTGCCTCTTCAGGATGGGCGATCATGTAATCTCGAAAGGCTAAGTGGCGCGTTACCTGAGCTGAACCAACCGTAAAGGTGTGGATGTGATGCGTTCTAACATCTTCTTGATTATTTTTGCGGAAGTATCGACGACCCGAGATGCCAAACTCACCCATTACGTCATAACCCAGTCACTGCATTGATGTATTCTGCGCATCCACTTGAGTAATGTCTTGGACCTCAACTAACAGATCGATAATTGGCTTGGCGTATATGTGGGGAATGGCTGTGCTGCCAATATGGTGAACTGCAACAACATTCTCGCCCAAAATCTTGGTGACTTGCTCAGCCTCAACGTTAAACATGTGTGGCCACTTGGAGATCGTGCCTTACAACCTCTACCTTCCTAATGATTTGCGCCTCTCACTGAGAATTTATTCAGCTAATATCCGTCTCTTTGTTCAGCCATTTCTTTGTTCAGTCATCTCTTTGTTCAGCTATTTCTTTGTAATAGTTGCCTATGAAAGGCCCAATTATGCTGTCCTCCCAAATTTGGAACTCGTTTTGACTACGTGGTCTAGCAGCCCCTCAAGCGCCACATCTAGTTTAGAGCACAATCTCGTCTCGACGTGATTGCTGCGGTTCCAGGTGATGTGGCCTCCGTCGATTCACATGCTCCCTCAGAACGCCAGCCAAGGCACTAAAAGCTCTGCACAGATAACGAATTGTTAGGATTCCCTATAGTTAAAGGTTTTCCTTGGGGCAGCGATAAACTAGACATAGCAAGGCTGTGTTGAACATGGGGGGTATAAAAATGGCACGGATCGTCTTAATCGCTGGGTTCGAAGCCTTCAATACCGGCCTTTACAAACAAGCCGCCGCCACCGCTCGCAGCCCTGAGCTAGAGATTATGGTGTTTTGCGATCGCGACCTCACCACCCAACCTGAGGAAATCGCTACTGCTCTGTCCCAGGCCGACATCTTCTTTGCCAGCCTCATATTCGACTACGACCAAGTCATTTGGCTGCGTGATCGCATCCGGCACATCCCCATTCGCCTCGTCTTCGAATCTGCCCTCGAACTCATGAGCCTCACGCAGCTTGGCAAGTTCGCCATGGGTTCAACAGGTGGAGAGAAAAAGGCGGGCATGCCCAAACCCGTTCAATTTATTCTCAACAAATTCAGCAGCGGCAAAGAAGAAGATCGCCTCGCGGGCTACCTTAGCTTTCTCAAGGTCGGTCCCAAACTCCTCAAATACATCCCCGCCCGTAAGGTTCAAGACCTGCGTAACTGGCTGATTATCTACGGTTACTGGAATGCCGGTGGCCCCGAGAACGTCACGGCTATGTTCAATGTGTTGGCCCAAAAGTATCTCGGGCTCGCTGTCGGTGAAATCCCGCCCATGATCGAGACGCCCAATATGGGCCTCCTACACCCAAAGTATAACGGTTACTTTGAATCTCCCCAAGCCTACATCGATTGGTACAACGTCCACACATCCCAAGAACAACATAACGCGCTCCCTTCGCAGCAAAGTGTGCTTCCCCGGAGTGTGCTCCCCCGGGTGGCTATCCTTCTGTATCGCAAGCACGTCATTACTCACCAGCCCTATATCCCGAAGCTCATCCGCTATTTTGAGGAGGCAAACCTCATCCCAGTGCCGATCTTTATTAACGGGGTAGAGGGCCATGTGGCTGTACGCGACTGGATGACAACAGATTACGAACAGGCCCAGCGAGCCTTGGGGAACAAGGCATGTTTGTCGCTCTCCTCAGAAGCCGTCAACGTCGATGCGATTGTTTCTACCATTGGCTTCCCATTGGTTGGCGGGCCTGCCGGATCGATGGAAGCTGGGCGACAAGTCGCTGTTGCCCAGCGGATTTTGGGTGCGAAAAATGTCCCTTATGTGGTGTCAGCCCCCCTGCTCATTCAAGATATTCACTCCTGGACACGACAAGGGATTGGTGGACTCCAGAGTGTGGTGCTCTACGCCCTGCCAGAACTAGACGGCGCTATAGACCCGGTCCCGCTAGGCGGGCTTGTCGGCGATCGCATTTACCTGGTACCCGAACGCGTAAAGCGGCTCACCGGGCGCGTGAACAAGTGGATTGCACTCAGGAAAAAGTCCATGGCTGAGCGCAAACTCGCCGTAATTCTCTACAGCTTCCCACCAGGGTATGGCGCAGTGGGCACCGCCGCCCTACTGAATGTGCCTGAGTCTCTGATGACGTTATTACGGGCACTTAAGGTACAGGGCTACGACGTTGGAGACTTACCCGACAATGGAGAAGAGATTATTGATCGGGTAAAGGCCGCAGATGAGTGGATGCCAGGCAGGTCTCACGGCCCAGGAGAAGATTCACTAGAAGATGAGGTGCCGACCACGGTCAATGTGCACCAGCTGAAACGTTGGTTGGGGTATTTGCAAACCACTAAAATCGAACGCCAGTGGGAATCCCTGATCCATACAGGCATTAAAACGTTTAAAGAAGACTTTTTACTCGGTGGCGTACAGCTGGGTAATGTGTGGATTGGGGTGCAGCCGCCTCTAGGCGTCGCAGGAGACCCCATGCGGCTTATGTTCGAGCGCGACCTTACGCCCCATCCACAGTACGCGGCCTTTTACAGCTGGCTAAAAGAAGACTTTCAGGCCGATGCGGTGGTGCACTTTGGCATGCACGGTACCGTTGAGTGGCTACCGGGTTCGCCTCTGGGCAATACGGGCTATTCTTGGTCAGATATTTTGCTAGGCAATCTGCCGAATCTCTATATTTACGCGGCGAATAATCCGTCGGAGTCGATGTTGGCCAAGCGGCGTGGCTATGGCGTCCTGATTTCCCACAATGTACCACCCTATGGCCGGGCCGGGTTGTATAAAGAGCTGCTGAGCCTGCGGGATTTGGTGGCAGAGTATCGAGAGAACCCCGAGGCAAATGCAGTGCTCAAGGAGGCTATTTGTAAGCAAATCGTGGATTCTGGCCTAGAAGCAGACTGCCCGTTTCAAGCGGCGCGTGACCTTGGCATTGAGTTTTCGACCCAGACGCTGTACTTGTTCAGCCAGGCAGTGTTTGATGACTATCTGGGGGTGTTATATCAGTATCTACAAGCACTGGAGAATCGGTTGTTTTCCTCGGGGCTGCATGTGTTGGGCGCAGCGCCGACGGAGGAACAACTGGAAAGTTATTTGGAAGCGTATTTTGGCGATCGCTACACCGAGAAATTTCGCGAAACTATGACGCAATCGATCACCGTTCCCAACGCAGAACCTTCCTCCGACATTGATCCGCAACAGCTTGAAGAAGCGCTGCTCATTCGTGATCGCCTCCTCCAAACCACCGACGAACTCACCAATCTTCTCCGAGGACTCAATGGCGAATATATTCCCCCCGCCCCCGGCGGAGACCTGCTGCGCGATGGCCCAGGGGTATTGCCGACAGGCCGAAATATTCATGCGCTAGATCCCTATCGGATGCCGTCGCCCGCTGCGTACGCGCGGGGAAGAGCGATCGCCCAAAAAATCCTTGCCCAAAGCCTGGAAGAAACCGGCCACTACCCCGAAACCGTTGCCGTCATGCTCTGGGGCCTCGATGCCATCAAAACCAAGGGCGAATCCCTCGGCATTCTGTTGGAACTGGTCGGGGCCGCGCCCGTAAAAGAAGGCACCGGACGCATTGTCCGCTACGAGCTGCGTCCTTTAGCTGAGCTAAATCGCCCTCGGATTGACGTGTTGACCAACCTATCCGGCATCTTTCGCGATAGCTTTGCAAACATTCTAGATCTGTTGGACGATCTGTTTATTCGCGCCGCCGAAGCAGATGAACCGATTGAACAAAACTTTATTCGCAAACATGCGCTTGAGCTGAAGGCCCAAGGAATCGAAAATGCCTCGGCTAGATTGTTCTCAAATCCAGCGGGGGACTACGGTTCGCTGGTGAATGACCGAGTGGTGGATTCTAACTGGGAGTCGGGGGATGAGCTAGGGAAAACGTGGCGCGATCGCAATACCTTTAGCTATGGCCGCCAAGACAAAGGTCAAGCCCGTCCAGAAGTGCTCGATACCCTACTCAACAGCACAGGCCACATTGTGCAACAGATCGACTCGGTAGAATACGGCCTCACCGACATCCAGGAATACTACGCTAACACAGGCGCACTGAAGCAGGCTGCCGAAACTCGCCAGGGACAGCGCGTCACCGCCAGCTTTGTCGAAAGCTTTTCCAAAGACACCACACCCCGAAAGCTCGAAGACTTGTTGCGGATGGAATATCGCACCAAGCTACTGAATCCGAAATGGGCTGAGGCCATGGCCAACCAAGGCTCCGGCGGAGCCTACGAAATCTCTCAACGCATGACCGCGCTGATCGGCTGGGGTGGGACCACCCACTTTAAAGACGATTGGGTTTACGACCAAGCAGCGCAGACCTATGCCCTGAATGCTGAGATGGCCGAAAAGTTGAGGGAGGCGAACCCAGAGGCCTTTCGCAACCTGGTGGGACGGATGATCGAGGCCAACGGGCGAGGGCTATGGAATGCGGACGAGGGAATATTAGAGAAATTGCAGTCTCTGTACGATTTGGCCGATCGAGATTTGGAAGGAGTCTTGTAAGGATAGGCAAGACTCCTATCCCCTCTAAGCATTCTTTAGGATATGCTTAACCAGATTATCCTTGACCATCATTTGTCGCATGACTTCAACGACATACGCTTGCGCCTGATCAAGGCTCAAGCTACCGACTTGGTCTTTGACGATTTTTAACTTGAACTGCTGCTCTAGGCTGAGAGCCCCGGGCAGGGCATCTTTGTCTGAATGGCTCTTCATGGGGCGTTCCTCCAAAAGGTTAGATTGATTTTCTCTCTAACGGTTTATATGGACATTTTTTGGGAAATATGCGGTGTCATCAAAAATCGGATTAGCTGCATAATCAAAAAGGAGAACGATGGAGCCCTACTCTTCTTGTTATCTTTTTGCAACACAACCGGATGTATGGGGACAGTGCTTACAGCGCTAACAGCGTTATTTGCATGGCCCACACTGAACTATCAGAACCTTCTGATAGTTTTCTGCCAATACTGAGGATGTTGGCTAAAATATCAATACCGACAGCGCCAAGGGGCTTTGTGGCTATCTCGACCAATATACTGGCCGCATTCCCAATTATCGTTACAACCCCATGGAAGGCTCGCCCATTGACTCTAGCCCGGTCGAATCGCTGGTTAAGCAAATCGCGATTCCTGGCTGCAACTGGCTGGAGCACTACAACTGGCTGAAACACAATGGCAACCAGAGAGCTTGACACAGGTGTTAAAACTCAGATGTGCTTACCTAAATAAACAACTGGAAGTTCTTTCTTCTGTCAGAAAATGACGTGCTCCCACTGAGGCAAGATCCAACCCATAAAAGCTCGGTCTAAAAGCTAGATAACGCTAGATATAAGTTAGGTATCACCTCGTGAACTTTCGTATCGTTGAGACGCTCAACGATAAACTTTTTCAACGGCGAAGAACAAATCTATCGGCATGGGGTTTAGGCTTTAAGTCATAGCAGCGCTAGGTTGATCACTGAGTCAGACGTTTATGGAGATGTCCACTAGAAACGGCCTACTAAAAACGTCAACCTTTGAGAAGGCCAGCTAAACACGCTAATTCCAAATACCAACCCCTAGATCCCAATTCTGGGCCCATCCTGGTTAGCTGCTGTTTTTCGACGACATAATTCCATCGAGATATTGCTCAACAGCAACTTAATCACAGCAACTTAATCACTTAGGATCCAATTTAGGAAAGGAGACTGTTTATGTCTGAACAGGTTTTAGGGGAAGGACTCTCTTCCAAAGTGCGTAATATTGCCATTGTGGGCCCATACGCGAGTGGAAAAACAACTCTTTTAGAAAGCATTCTGTCGGTGACAGGCAGGATTGATCGTAAGGGCTCGGTGACTGCGGGGAATGCGGTCGGAGATAGCGCCCCTGAGGCCAGAAAGCATACAATGAGTGTTGAAATAAATGCCGCCTACACTGAGTATGGCGGCATTTATTTTACCTTTTTGGACGCGCCAGGCTCAGTGGAATTCTTGCAAGAGACCACAAATGCTCTGGTTGGGGTAGATGCCGCTATTGTGGTGTGCGATCCTGATCCGCAACGTGCCCTCACGGTGGCGCCGCTTTTACAGTTTTTAGATACGTGGGAGATTCCCCACGTAATATGGATCAATAAGGTCGATAAGGCGAATGAGTCCTTCCGGGCTGTGCTCGATGCCCTTAAGAGCTTATCGAGCAGGCCCCTTGTGCCCCATCAGTATCCGATTGGCTATGGTTCTGAGCTAGTGGGCTTTATTGATTTGGTCAGTGAGCAGGCCTATCACTATCATCCCGATGCACCGGCTGATCCAGTGCCCTTACCCAAGGCGCTTGCCGCTGAGGAGAAAGCCGCCCGTGCAGAAATGTTAGAAACCCTGGCTGATTTCGACGACCATCTGCTGGAGGAACTTTTAGAAGAGATTGATCCGCCCCAGGACGAGATTGTTCAAGATTTGAAGATGGATCTGGGTGCTGATTGGGTGGTGCCGGTATTTGTGGGTGTGGCAGAGAAGGACTATGGCGTGCGGCCATTGCTAGAGGCACTTGTCAGGGAAGCCCCCGAGCCTGAAGTGACGGCCAAGCGCCGATTACAAGCGACAAAACTGGAGGGCGGCGCCTTGGCTCAAGTCCTGAAAACTTACTACACGCCCCAGGGCGGAAAGCTTTCGTTGGTGCGGCTATGGCGCGGTCAGCTGAAGGAAAATGACACGATTAGTGGCGATCGGCCAGGGGGCTTTTATAAACTGCTAGGCCATACGCAGCACAGGGTGCAAACGGTGGAAGCGGGGGCTATTTGTGCTATTTCTCGTTTGGAGAATGCGAGGACGGGAGATACCCTCACCCTTGGCGATGTGAGTCCGAAGGCGTTGCCAAAAGCGGCGGAGTTAAGTCCGATGTATGCCTTGGCGATCGCACCTGAAAAGCGCAGTGATGAGGTTAAACTCAGCAGCGCTATGAGCAAGCTGCTCGGAGAAGATCCTGGCCTACACTGGGAGCAGCATGGTGATACCCACGAGGTCATTCTTTGGGGACAGGGTGATGTGCATTTGCAAATTGGTTTAGAGCGTTTGAAGCGGAAGTATCACCTGGCGATGGGTACCCACACGCCCCAGGTGGCCTATAAGGAGACCATCCGTCAGTCGGCCAATGCCGTCCATGGTAAGTACAAGCACCAAAGCGGCGGACACGGTCAGTTTGGCGATGTGTACATTGATATTCAGCCCTTGCCTCGGGGCGAAGGCTTTAACTTTCAACAAAGAATTGTTGGAGGTGTGGTGCCTAGGCAGTACATTCCAGGGGTAGAAATGGGCGTCCGCGAGGCCCTAGACCATGGGCCGCTGGGCTTCCCTGTGGTGGATGTTGCGGTGACCCTCACCAATGGTTCTTACCACAGTGTAGACAGTTCAGAACAGGCCTTTAAGCAGGCGGCTCGAATTGCAATGCAATCAGGCATGGCTGACTGTAAGCCTGCGTTGCTAGAACCGATTGCCGATGTGGAAATCTCGGTGCCCAGTAGTTTTACCTCAAATGTGCTGCGATTGATCAGTGGTCGGCGCGGGCAAATTTTAGGGTATATCCCTAAGGAAAATTGGAACGGGTGGGATGTGATTTCTAGTCAGCTGCCGGTGGCTGAAATGCAGACCCTGGTGCTAGAGTTGCGATCGCTCACCCTGGGTGTAGGTTTCTTTAGCTGGCAGATGGCTCACCTGGCCCCCGTACCCGATAAAATTACAACCCAGATTCTAGCCCGTACTACGGCGGAATAGAGACGGACCAGGTAACGCTTAAAATAGCTGTCGACGGCTTTCTTGATTGTCAAGGAATTTGTTGACGGCTTTTGTTTGTGGCACTTTTGTTTGTGGCATTGTTCCCGCGCTGCCTCATTGCCAAAATTTTGTAGTTAAGACTGTCGTTTTCCTATGGGCCACGCCTACGCAAAATACAATCTCTCACCAACGGCCTATGCCGATGGTTTAGGCAGAGAACAGTTTATGGATATGGGGATACGGGAATTGTGGCCTCAGATCCCTCGGATGGTAGGCCCCGCTTACACAGTGCGATGCGCACCCGGAGATAATCTGATGCTGCATGCGGCGATTTATCGGGCGCAACCGGGGGATGTGATTGTGGTCGAAGCGGGCTGCCATGACTATGCCGTCAGTGGTGGGAACGTGTGTGCGATCGCTCAAAAAAGAGGTCTCGCGGGGTTTGTTGTTGATGGTGTCATTCGAGACATCGTCGAAGTTCGTGCTGCTCGGTTTCCTGTTTTTGCCAGGGGGTGCGTGCCTAAGCCCGGTATAAAAGAAACCTTAGGCGATTTGCAAAGCCAGGTCACCTGCGGTGGGGTGATAGTTTCTCCGGGGGATATGGTGATTGCCGATGAAGAAGGAATTGCGGTGGTGCCGTATGATCGGCTGGAATCCGTTTGGCAAATTGCC
Organism: Cyanobacteria bacterium P01_F01_bin.53; assembly: GCA_039186165.1. GTDB lineage: Bacteria > Cyanobacteriota > Cyanobacteriia > Phormidesmidales > Phormidesmidaceae > Phormidesmis. The sequence goes on along the minus strand of JBCDAG010000205.1, from coordinate 1,963 downwards.
CAGGATAGAGCGGATAAAGATGCCGCTCAGTCTTTAGAAGATTGGGGCCGAGCCCATCAGGCGAGAATTGAGAAAATTTTATCCGAAAAAGGCTTTGGCGTTTAGAGAATAAACGTCTCTCTGTGATAATGTTCGCCGTGATGGTGTTCGCCGAGACCAAGCTCAATAGAGAAAGAGTCTGCCAAAGCGCCTCGGAAAAAGGGTAGCTGAATATAGCTATCATCTGCTTGGGCAGTGATGCTGGCCAAAACATCTTGCTGTGGGTCGAGTAGCTTTATCGTGAGTGATGCCGGTAGACTGCCTTCTGTTGGCACAGGTTGAACCTGCACACAGACCTTATAGCGAGTCTCATTTTCTTGATGGATGGCGAGTAGGAGAAAAGCGCTAGCTTCGTTGGCCGCCTTGACGACCTGCTTGGTTTCTTTGGCGTTGGCTTCGTTGACGTTGTTTTGTAATTCACGGGTTGGCAACTGAGCCTGGCTTTGCGTGCCTAGCACCCGGCTTTGCGTGCCTAGCACGACGAGCTTACACCGTTTGATAAAAGTCTTTTCCCTAAGATGATAAACACTGCGTAGCCGCATGGCCGGGTGAGTCACCGAGTCGAAAAGACGCTCTAGGGTATGCCAATCGATTTCAAATTGACCTTGAAACCATTGACTCAGATGAACAGGCGTCGCCACTGATTGACTGAGGTTAATAACAGGTGCAGTGTCGTTGCCGCCGCGCACATAGGCTGGCCGAGCATGGGCAACATCGCTAAGTTGCCCCATAAACTGATGAACCGCATACGCTTTGACCAACGGTGAGAGACAAAACGTGGGGGCTCGTGTTGTGGGTTCAATCTCCAGTGTGGTTTGCACCCCCAGGAGGAATCGCTGCTTGAGAGAATCCAGGGCAGAAATAAGCTTTTCTGGGCTTAAGGTGAGAGGTAGTTTGCATTGAAGCTCGGCCAAAGAGGAGGGGCTATCCTGGCTGGCTAACCAGTAGAGGATGTCGAGTTCAGGAGAGGAGAGCCGATTAAAGGAAGGTGCGAGTAAGCGCAGAATATCGGTGAAAAGTACGGCGCTCTGCTGAAGGAAATCATCAACCCGACCATTAAAGATCTCTCGAATGACCCGTGAGGCTGACTTTAGGGCTAACGGATGTCCTTGGTAACGTTTGATCAAGGCTGGCCATTGGTTGACGTCGCGCAGTGATTGAGCCTGCAAGAGCTCAGTAGCCGCTTGGTCAGATAAGTGCGTAAGGGTGAGCGATCGCAGGCTTTGGCCTGTATACTCACTGCTGTCATATTGGCCGTCATACTGGCCTTGATGCCTTAGTTCAGCAGGCCCTTCTATGCCAGTGACCATGACGCAGCTTCTCAGGCCTGCTCCCAATTGGAAAAAATCACCATACGTTTGATAGCCCGGTCGATAGCCTCCCGCTAAATCGCCAGGTTGCAAAATCGCTTCTATGCCCTCAAGAACGAGCAGGATCGATTTTTGGGCCATGGTGGATACCAGCTGCTCCTTGAGCTGTGTGGGATCAGGGATAACGCCTAAGCTGGTTAAAATACTGCTGCTGAGATCTTGAAACGTCGGGCGCTCTTGGAGCGATCGCCAAATCACTGAATTAAACTGAGTCCCAACCTTAGAGACTAAGGTTTCGGTGAGTAAGGTTTTCCCAACACCGCCGAGCCCCCAGATCCCGAGTAAGCGACAGTGGCCTTCTGCTCCCATTGCAGCTTCTGTCAGCCACTGTTCAGCCAGGGCAAGTTCGTCATTGTATCCGTACATTTTTGTCGGCACAACTCTGGGTGGGAGTGGGCTGACGTAACTTGCACCCATAATCTGTTCACTGGGTGAGAGCCAAGGCGATATTCCTTCACCCAGTCCGCGAGGTTCTGAAGCAACTGCCGGATGCCAATAGAGACCTGCCTCCATGGCTGTGCCATCGGTTGCCATACTATCGGTCGTCGGTTGGG
>JBCDAG010000204.1:0-12950 GCA_039186165.1 Cyanobacteria bacterium P01_F01_bin.53 | reverse complement strand
GTGATGCGGTCTGGGGTGTGACGTACTCGCCAGATGGCATCACTATTGCCACGGCCAGCATTGATAGTACGGTGAAACTGTGGGATTTTAATTTTGAAAATTTAATGATGGAAGGCTGTGACTGGTTAGAAAACTACTTCCTGAATCAGTCGCCAGAACTGTTAATAGAATTAGAAATTTGTCAAAACACTTCTTTAACGAAGAAAATAGCACCTAGGCTTGTAGCAAGAGGAAAGGAAAGGGCTCGGGAAGGTCATTCTAGAGAAGCCATTGATCTATTGAAACAGGCACTCGAGTGGGATAGCAGTCTTGATTTTTCTCCACATCAAACAGCCCAGGCTTCGGCGTTAGTGGCAGAAGGGGTAATGCTGGCACAAGCGGGAGATATCAGTCCAGCCGTTGAAAAATTTACTAAGGCCAACCAACTAGATAAAGGTAGCATTTCGGCAACTGACTGGGATCACCTGTGCTGGAATGGCGGCATCCACAATCAGGCTAGCGAAGTGTTATTTGCCTGTGAAAAAGCCGTTGCCCTTGCTCCAAAGAACGTAATTATTATCGACAGTCGTGGTTTAGCGTACGCGCTCACAGGTAAAACGAAAGAAGCCATTGCCGACTTCAAGATTTTTGTCAATTCAACGATCCCTTCCGAAGAGGGAAGAGCCCAACGTCAAAGATGGATTACGGCCCTAGAAAAAGGCGAAAATCCCATGACACCCCGGGAATTAGAGTCTCTACGAGAATAAAAAAATCCTAAGCGTTAGAAAGCGGAATTCATGGCAGAAGAGTTGTATTTTCCCCTGATAGGTCTTTAAGCAAGCTCGAAGCCACATTTAAACATCAGAAGGCAGTCGTTGAGGTATTGGAGCAGCTTCAAAAAGCGATCGCACCCACCCACACCATCAACGGCACCCAAAAAGTAATGGCCGCTATTCCCACGTAACAGCTAGAAGCAAAATTGCAAAAGTCCCAACCTGACCAAACCGTTGTGGGCCTCATTTTCACCCTCCTGAAAAAGTCCTCAAATGGGGTCTCACCCCTAACTGAACCCGCAAAAGCGATAACAACACTAGTGGCGAAAGCCAGGGTAAGTCTGCGATGAGTACAAGTCAGAGACTCGATAATTCAGAACAACAAAAAACTCGACAGCAGCAATCATTAGGGACTGTTCAGGTGGAGGGAGACAGTAATAACTTCAATGCTATTCAAGCCGATATCGTTACCCTAACCCAAAATAAAATTATTCAGATCTCGGCCAATGAGATCAAAACTCGAAAGTTTATTGAGGTCTCCCCTTACAAAGGCCTAAAAAGCTTTAAGCTAAAAGACAAGGATCAGTTTTTTGGCCGAGACCAGTTTATCGCAGGCTTAGTGGATGAATTAGAGCAAACTAATTTTGTCCTCTTGTTAGGGGCTTCGGGCAGCGGAAAATCATCTGTGGTCCGTGCCGGATTGATCCCCTGGCTGGCTGAAAAATGGGGTTCGCAATGGTTCAATCTAACGCTGACACCTGATCGCGATCCATTTGACTCACTCTACAGCAGTCTGCGTAGTCACTTTAAACAATCTGAGGTTCAGTTTGTCAGAGCAGGGACGGATCAGTCCTTAGGGCAACTGGTGAAAAAATTAAAGCAACCGGACTCTTTTTGGTTCATTTTTATCGATCAGTTGGAAGAGTTGTTTACGCTCAGTGACTCGGAAAAGCGCGATCGCTTCATCAACAGCCTAGCAACACTCTGTAAGGAATACGAAGGCGATCGCACCATTAAGATTGTCGCTACGATGCGGGCCGATTTCCTCAACCGACTCGACACCAATCCGGCGAACCTTTTGGCAGATGCGACAAAAGGACATCGCCCCTTAATCACCCAAATGCATCCAGATGAGCTGCGGTTAGCCATAGAACAACCCGCCGCTCATCATGGTGTGGTGTTTGAAACGGGGCTGGTCAAAACCATCATTAAAGATGTGCAAGGCCAGGCCGGTTATTTATCACTGTTGCAATACACGCTGGATATGCTGTGGAAAGAAGAAATCCAATACGCTGGGCTGCGTGATCGTACACTGAGCTTTAAATCCTATTACCGAATTGGGGGCGTGCGCGGGGCGCTTCAGCGACGCATGGATCAAATTTATGAGAGCTTTTCGCCCCAAGAACAGGCCGCCGCACAGCGCATTTTTTTAAGGCTAGTGGGCATTGGGGGTGATACGACCTCTGAAACGGCCTGGAAGCCCGTACGAAAAAGAGAGGCCCGATCACAATTCAGAAATCGGGAAGAGCAGGCGGTGCTCACCCAATTAATTGATGCCAATCTCTTAGTCAGTGATACAACCGTTGCTCAAGAAGAAGCCAGTGCGACCATGCTTGGCCAGGCAACAGGCGCAACTATAGAGATCACCCATGAGATTTTGCTGATGTCTTGGGAGCCTCTGAACAAGTGGATTAAAGAGAATCGTAAGGCAATCGCCCTGCGCAATCGCCTCAATGATGATGTTATTCAATGGAAAATAACGAAGTCCGAAGATGAACTCTGGACAGGGCATAAGCTCGAAAAGGTGCTGGCGCTGCAAAAATCTACAGCGTTCAACCAAGTGCTGGGTGGATTTAGCCCAGATGCTAGAGCCTTCATCAAAGCCAGTGCAGGGTTAAGGAAAGGAATCACACAGGAACAACATCCACCTAAACAAACACAACGGCCAGCAAAGAAACAGCCACAACAGCGAACGCGACAGCAACAACAGACGAAGTTAGCGTCATCCAATCAAGTGGATAAAACACGAAAAAAGAACTTTCCCAAGGAGCACTTAATTGCTGGTGGCGTGATGGTTCTATTCGCGACATTGATTGGCACTCTGATAGAACCCCATGTGAGAACTGAACTCGCACAAGCCTCTGGATCTGAACGCACAACGCAACTCTCTGAACCTAGACGCACAATACAATCCTCCGAACCTAGACGCACAACACAGTCCTCTGAGTCTGGACAAAAGACACAATCCTCTGAGTCTAAACTCACACAAGAAACCCAATCTGGACAAAAGACACAATCCTCTGAGTCTAAACTCACACAAGAAACCCAATCTGGAAACACACAACCTTTTAATTTTGGCCGCACGCCTTACACACCAGCACCAACACCTGCGCCTAGAGCAACTCCCAAGTCACCAACACCTGTGCCAAAACCAGAACCAGAACCAGTTTTACCAACACCTGTACCTGAACCGGCCCCTAAACAATTAACACCAGAACCGGAACCAGAACCAGAACCTGCCCCCAACCCCTCACCATTGACGATCCTTCACACAAGGCAGGGCGCTACCAGTAGCCACACGGACAGCTATGCCAGTTACAAAACATGGGGTGGTAGTAATTGGAACGCATCAATCAATTCCAACGGAATATTCACACACACCGCACAAGGGGCTAGCTCAAGCCACACCGACACCATTATCAATTACATCTCTTGGGGTGGTTCAGAATGGACCGCTACCATAGACCCTGAGACCAAGGTGTTTACGCATACACGCCGAGGGGCTAGTTCATCACACACTGACACCATATTGAACTACATCACATGGGATGGCTCAGCCTGGACTATGCAATTGGATTAGCAATACATCCATAACTGAAAGTTTACGAATACGGCCCGTGAAGTCAGTCGCTACGTAGTTAATCTATCCCTAAGGTGCAACACATGAATCCTATTAAAATTCTCATCCTGACGGCAAACCCTAAGATTTCTGGTCATTCTCCCCTGCGGGTAGATGCCGAAGTACGACTCGTGGAAGAAGCCATTCAACGCTCTCAATATCGCGATCGCTTCCAAGTCACCACCAAGTTAGCCATCCGCCCCACCGACTTACGCCGAGCCCTGCTCGACCATCGCCCCCAAATTGTTCACTTCTCCGGGCATGGTAGCGGAGAGCATGGGCTAGTCCTCGAAACAGACACTGGCAAACAGAACATGGTCAGCAATGAGGCCATCACCGGGCTCTTCGGCATTTTTGAAATGGGTGAGATTGAATGCGTGTTACTCAATGCCTGTTATTCAGAAGTGCAGGCCAACACCATTCATCAGTTTGTAGACTGCGTGATTGGCATGAATCAAGCAGTTGGAGACAAAGCAGCGGTGCAATTCGCAGAAGGGTTTTACGACGCGCTCGGGGCGGGCAGTCCCTATGACGAAGCTTTCAAAATTGGCCGTAGCGCGATCGCCCTATCCGGCAGCTCGGATACCTCTATTCCTGTGTTGAAATACCGCAAGCGACCCGGCACCGTCTCTCCCGCCGAACAAGCTGCCACTGACGATGACTCGGCATCAGAAGATTCTGTACCTGTTGCACCACCGACCCCACCGAGCCAATCGCAATCCATTGGCAACGTCACCATTAGTGGTAGCAACAATCCCTTTAATGCGGTGCAGGCAGGCGGTGATGTCACCATTAACCAAAGTCAAACGCAAGCGAAGGTGAGCAACCCTAATTTGCAGGCGGCTTTGGCCGCGATCGAGCAGCTCAAGCAGGCGATCGCAGCTAACACGGAGATGGACGATACCGACAAGGCCATGGCCGCTATCCCCATGCAAAAATTGGAGGCGGAATTGCAAAAGTCTCAGCCGAATCCAGCCGTGATCGATAAGATGATAGCGACGCTCAAAAAGGCGTTAGATGACGTTGTAACGTTAGCAGCGCCTGTAAACAAGGTGGCAACCCTAGTGGCTCAGGCCAGAGCAGCGATCTCATGAACGATGAGCCCAGCCTAAACTTAGATCCCTCACCCAGCGACGCGGCGCAGACAAGGCCCACGCAGCAACAATCACTTGGCGATGTGCAATTGCAGGGTGACGACAATATTTTTAATGTGGTGCAGGGCAACATTGTCACCCTGACTCAGAATAAAATTATTCAGATCTCAGTCGATGAAATCAAAACCCGCGAGTTCATCATTACCTCTCCCTACAAGGGATTAAGAAGCTTTGAGTCGAAAGATAAAGATGATTTTTTTGGGCGAGATCAATTTATCAAGAGCTTAGTGAATGAACTGGAGCACACCAACTTTGTGTTGTTGTTGGGAGCATCGGGGAGTGGCAAATCTTCGGTGGTGCGGGCGGGGTTAATTCCCTGGCTACGCCAAAAATGGGGGACCCAGTGGGTCAACCTAACCCTAACGCCTGATCAAGATCCGTTTGAGTCGTTGTATGGTAGCTTGCTGAGCTATTTTAAGCAGTCTGAGGCTCAGGTCGTGAGAGCCAGTGAGGGCGATAGCTTAAGCCAATTGGTAACCACCTTAAAGGCCCCGGAAGCTTACTGGTTCATTTTTATTGATCAGTTTGAAGAGTTATTTACCACCAGTGATGCACAGAAGCGCGATCGCTTTATTAGCAGCCTGGCACACCTGTGCAAAGAGCACGAAGGGACGCGCACCCTCAAGATTGTTGCAACCATGCGGGCAGATTTCCTCGATCGGTTGGATGCTCATCCTGCGAATCTTTTGGTGCAGGCAACCAAGGGGCATCGTCCGTTGATGACTCAGCTGCATCCGGATGAGCTGCGGCTGGCGATAGAACAGCCTGCGGCTCACCACGGTGTAGTGTTTGAAACGGGGTTAGTAGAGGAAATTATTAAGGATGTGCAAGGGCAGGCGGGCTATTTGCCATTGTTGCAATATACGCTGAATATGCTGTGGGAAACGGAGGTCAGCGATGGGGGGATTCATGACCGAACGTTGAATATTGGGTCCTATCGGAATATTGGCGGGGTGCGCGGGGCGCTTCAGCAGCGGGTGGATGAGATTTATCAGGGGTTATCCCCATCCGGGCAGTTGGCGGCTCAGCGAATATTCTTGAAATTGGTGGGGATTGGGGGCGATACGGCTTCGGAAACAGATTGGCGGCCTGTGCGGAAAAGAGAAGCGCGATCGCGATTTAGCGACCCGTTAGAACAAACCGTACTCACCGAATTAATTGATGCTAATTTGCTAGTGAGTGATGGGGTTGTTGCTGATGAGTCAACCGGTGCCACAGTGGAAATTGCCCATGAGGTGTTGCTGACTTCTTGGCCTCAATTGCAAGACTGGATTCGAGAGAACCGTGAGGCGATCGCGCTACGAAATCGCCTGAATGACGATGTAACTCAGTGGAAACAAGAAAAACCTGAGGATGAACTGTGGAGTGGCGTAAAGCTAGCCAAAGCCGTGGCCCTGAAAGATGATGACACCTTTAATCAGGTCTTGGGTGGGTTTGGTCCGGAGGTGAACGCCTTTATTACAGCGAGTGTAGAAAGGCGCGATCGGTTAGAGAAAGAGAAAGAAGCCCAACGTCAGCGGGAGCTGGAACAAGAGAGAAAAGCGCGTAAAACAGCGCAGAGAGTGACCCTGGGTGCATTAATAGGCGGTGTGGCGATGACGGGATTGGCTGTGTTTTCTGGCTTGCAAATGCGACAAGCCGAAATCCAACAAATTCGCACCTCTTTAGCCCTATCGAAAACAGCAATCAGCAGCAATCAAACCTTGGATGCTGATATTGCTAGTATTCGCGCTGCCAGAATTCTGAGAAAGTCTTTTTGGCAAGTTTTAATGCCTGATGACAAATTAAGAAATTCTGTATTAGCTCAACTGCAACAGACAACAGTCACCGGCCGAGAACAGAATCGCTTGGAGGGCCATCAAGGACAAATTTGGGACATCGAATTCAGCCCCGATGGTACTCAAATTGCAACTGGTGGAGAAGACGGAACCGTGCGTCTATGGGATGCAGCAGGAAAGCCAATAGCCGCATTCAAGGGGCATCAAGGGCGGGTTTTTGAGATTAAATTCAGCCCCGATGGCACTCAGATTAAAACCGATGGAGAAGACGGAACCGCCCGATTGTGGGACAAATCAGGAAATCAGCTAGCTGTATTTCACTCCAAAATCCCTCAAGGGCAGGTTATCGAGATCGAATTTAGCCCCGATGGTACGCAAATCGCAACCGGTGAAGCTGACGGGACTGTCCGTCTAGGGGATACAGCAGGAAATCAGCTAGCTGTATTTGAAGGTCATCAGGGGCCGATTTCGGACATCGAGTTTAGTCCCGATAGCACTCAAATTGCAACTCTTGGACATGACGGAACCCTCCACCTGTGGGACACAGCAGAAAATCAGCTAGCTGTATTTGAAGGTCATCAGGGGTCGATTTCGGACATCGAATTTAGCCCCGATGGCACTCAAATTGCAACCAGTGGCACTGACAGGATCGCTCGCCTTTGGGATACAGCAGGAAATCAGCTAGCCGTATTCGAAAGCCCTCAAGAGTCAATTTTTGCCACCTCGTTCAACCCCGATGGTACTCTGCTGCTAACTAGTGGAAATGACGGAACCGTCCGCCTGTGGGACAAATCAGGAAATCAGCTAGCCGTATTCGAAGGTCATCAAGGGCGGATTTATGATATCCAGTTCAGCTCCGATGGCACTCAGATGGCAACTCATGGAGAAGACGGTACCGCCCGCCTTTGGGATATCCTGTGGGACAAATCAGGAAATCAGCCAGCTGTATTCGAAAGTCCTCAAGGGCCGATTATGGACATCGAATTTAGCCCCGATGGCACTCAGATTGCAACCAGTGGCGCTGACGGGATCGCTCGCCTTTGGGATACAGCAGGTACAGCAGGAAATCAGCGAGTCATATTCGAAGGCCCTCAAGAGTGGATTGGTGACATCCAGTTCAGCCCCGGTGGCACTCTGCTAGTAACTGAAAGTTCCTCAGGCGAAACTATCCGCTTGAGGGACATAACAGGAAATCAGCTAGCTATATTCGAAAACCCTCAAGTTTTGAATTGGCACATCGCATTCAGCTCTGATGGCACTCAGATGGCAACTGAAGGAGGAGATGGGAGCATCCGCCTCTGGGACATGGCAGGAAACCAGCTAGCCGTATTCGAAGTCCCTCAAGGATCGATTAGGGGTATCACGTTCAGCCCCGATGGCATCCTTCAGATTGCAACCGCTGGAGAGGATGGGAGCATCCGCCTCTGGGACATAGCAGGAAATCAGCTAGCCGTATTCGAAGTCCCTCAAGGATCGATTATTAGGGACATCACGTTCAGCCCCGATGGCATTCTTCAGATTGCAACCAGTGGCGTAGACGGTAACGCCCGTCTGTGGGACACAGCAGGAAATCAGTTAGCCGTATTTGAAAGCCCTCAAGGATTGATTATAGACATCATGTTCAGCCCCGATGGCACTCAGATTGCAACACTTGGAGATGGCGATGCCGCCTATCTGTGGGACACATCAGGAAATCAGCTAGCTGTATTCCAAGGATATCACGGGTCGATTTTGCTTTCTTCTACCGCATTCAGCCCCGATGGCACTAAGTTTTCAACCATTGGAAGTGACAGTCTCATAAGTCACGGTATTGTTTACCTCTGGGACACAGCAGGAAATCAGTTAGCCGTATTCAAAAGCCCTACAGGGCCGATTTCTGACATCGCGTTCAGCCCCGATAGCACTCAGATTGCAACACTTGGAGATGACGGGACTGCTCAGCTATGGTCGGTTGGCAATATAGATGAACTTCTCTCAAGACAATGTGACTGGCTAAGAGATTACCTGACCAATAACGTCAATGTTGACGAAAGCGATCGGAAGCTCTGTGATGGCATTAGCCACTAGCTGTTGCAACCTATCCTTTTCCTCCTTGATATCATTCGACGCCTGGTTAGTTTCCCTCAAACGCAAAACATCCTTGAAGCGGTTCCAAAGAGAGCACTCTGAAAACTGCATTTGCTTGAGAAGTTTGCTAACGATTTGAAAGCATATTAGGCCAATGAGGGCGATCGTCAATGGTGCGTACCAATCTCGATCCAACAAGTGATTCTCACAAAGGCATCAAGGGTGATTTCAACGTAGTAGCGGGCCGGGATTGGGAAACAGGGAAAGGGGAAAAGGGAAATAGTCCCTTTCCTAACGTCATTAAAGAACAATAAAGGTTAGAAATCGTTAATACGAAAAAGATAATCTGTAGGCTGTAGATGTCAAAAGCAGAGATCAAAAGCAACGTTCAAGAGGGAACTGATGGAGCACGGTGTATTAAGAGTGAGCGAAACCGTAGAAGTCGAAATAGAAGCTTCTAGAGCCTTTATTCTGCTGAGTGTAACCAGTGACAAGCTGGCCTTTGGCAATGCGGCGATGGCAGCATCCGAAGACTTAAAGGCCGTGATAGAAAAGATTAGCCAGATTAGTGAATCTTTAGAAGTAGAAACAGAATCAGTCTCCACAGAAAGTAGTACGACGATGTTTGGTAAAAATTCGGCAGCGACCTATGTGATAAAGCTGACGGTCCATGAACTCGACAAGCTGGGTGCGATTTTGGGCATTTGTTCTACCGGCAACAAGATTCGGGTGAACTCTATTTTGTGGCATTACGATGATGCTGAAGAAAAGCTCGCCCTGATTCAGGAGGCGGTGCGCAAAGCGAAGCATAAAGCAGAGCAAATGATGGCCGTCATCGGTTATGGGGTCGTCGGTATTCGCTCCTGTAGCGACAGCTATAGAATGCCAGCTGTGGGCGAAATCGTACTGAGCAGTGCTAGCGCTGAGAGCCATTCAGTGCCCCTAACAAGGACCCGAAAAATGGCCGCTAGCCCAAAGGTTGACATTGGCACCCAGTTCAAAAGTAAGCAAAAAATATCAGCGACCTTTACCGCAGAATTTTTAGTCCAAGAAAAAGAGGGATAGTTTCTAGTAATTTATCCCTAGTAATTTACCTCTAGGGCTCCATGGTAAGCGGTGTAGAAAAATCCGAATTTATACCGGTGTAGGGTTTGTGCTGCCTATCTTTTTGCGGCGCGCACTCAAAAAGTGATAGCTAAAATTAACGCAGGGGCATGTTGAGTGAAGTGCAGGCTGTGGCCTGCTTCTGTTCGCAGCATCATGAGCTTTGTGCCCTATGGAAATTCGGAAGCTAAATATGCTGCGTGGCCTAGCGGCTTCTGTTGTTGTAATGAGTCACTACAGCAACCATACCGAGCTATTCAATAAGCTGTTGGGGGATAGTGCGGGGCAGTTAGGGGTAATGATCTTCTTCGTTCTCAGCGGCTTTTTAATGTCCTATCTTTACATGGATACTAAAAAGGCTAATAAAGAGAACTTAAAATATTTCATCTTTGCAAGGGTTGCAAGGGTTGTGCCCCTGTTTGTTGGCATTGTATTAGTTTCTTATTTTATGCCCTTATTTGGCATAAAACATATCTTCTATCACATTCCTGATGCCACCAGTTTAATCTCCCATCTTGGGCTGCTGCATGGCAACTCTGTCCTCTGGACGGTTTCAACAGAAATTCAGTTCTACGCATTATTTATTGTCTTTTGGATAGTGCAAGAAAAAAGAAAGCTGCCCCTCTACATTTTTTTTAGCGCTGTATTAATCATCCTGATGTTCTATGGTTTGCCAGCACCCCGGTTAACTGTAGTGGGATGGGAAATAGATACTAAGCTCGTTAGGTCTCTTCCCTATTTCTTAATGGGCGTTGTTTTTGGCCAAATATACAAGTCTTGGACACCTCCAAAATCGCTACATTCGGGAGGGTTTGTGTTTAGCTTGGCCATTATTTTGGCCTTGTACCCCAATGTATTTAGGTTCTTGACAGGTCAGTATCACCAAATGTGGCAAGATATCAGGATTTTTACCATGGTCTCCCTCGTCTTTTTCCTGATTGCCTTTTTAGTCCCTGACGAAAATCTGCTTTTGGCCAATCCTGTCGGTGATTTCCTCGGGAAAATTTCGTATTCGGTATACCTATTACATTTGCCAATACTGCGTTCTATGGATGCGATCGCACTATCGCCAATGCCTTCTTTGGTTGTATTTACCGGGCTCCTGCTGGTCGTCTCCTATTTGTCCTACCGCTTTATTGAGAGCCCATCGCGTCAGTTTCTGCGATCGCTGGCTTTTCGGCAGCACCCGCTAACAAATGCTTAAGCGCATTCTCTACACCACATTCACCATGTCACCCTCTTGAGCCTGGGCATAATCTGTTTTTAGCTTAGTGAGGGCAGTGCCCAGGTAGCCGCTTACCCGTTTTATCTCCTGGATAACATAACCGGGTGAGTCTCCCTTAGCCTCTGCTTGTAGACCCTCTAGCGTAGTTTGAAACGCTTGGTAGGCTTTGTCTTCACTGCCAACCAGGGCGTTTATAAAAGCCTCTTGGCCGTATCCGATATAGAGCTGGTTATCAAAAATGATGAGCCACTCAGTGTCTCCGCCATACAGCACAAAATTAACAACGCCGCAGGAGGTGCCGCGTAGCTCGTCGAGCCCCTCTAAGGTCATGGGTACGCTGTAGCAATGCAGCTCATCTGGGCTATAGAGTCCGATGGCCGTCATAGAGGTATGCCCTGTCGTCTTAGCCGCGTCAAAGATTTTTTTAACAATTTCTGACGTGAGCGTGCCGCCATGCACCACCGGCACGACCTGATGGCTATTTTGTTTGATGACGTCCACTTTCGGCGCGCCATCTTCGGCAGGTGCTAGGGCAATGACGCTCTTCAGCTGTTTTACAGCTGCTTCACCTTCGCTGCCTTCAAGTACTCGAATATTAGTCAAAGTATGTGTCCTTGTCGTAATTAACAGCCAGCGTTTCTAACAACACGGTCCTAACAAACACGGTCTCCTAACGCAAAATGTTCTAACAGTAGAACGTGACGATTTAGACGATTTAATTAGAGGTGTAATGCCCTGTGTTACCACCACGCACTACGCCTCTAATTGGATCAAGTACATATTAAGTACACAAAAGAACTCCTTGTAACATATCGAACATTGCTAATCCTGGCATCAATATTGACAATTTTTGACATTTTGTGGCGGGTCTTACTTCCCCTCCTATGGCATGATGGCGGCAGTCTTTAGTGTGGAAGCCCTGTTTTTGAGGCACTGCATATAACGATTCACTTGGTATAGCGTAACGAGGGTAGAGAGGTGCTATGGGTGCCATAGATTGGGCCATTGTCGGCGTGTATGCATTAATTATGCTGGCCATTGGCATTGCTGCTAGCCGTAAGCAAAATAATACCGACGAGTATTTTCGTGGGTCGCGGCAGTTGCCTTGGTGGGCCATTGGCTTTTCTATTATTGCAACCTCTTTCTCAGCCGCTTCGCTGCTGGGTGGCCCTGGCGAAGGGTTTAATTTTGGTTTGTTGTATCTTCAGCTTCAAGCCGGTGACTTGTTAGGGTATGTCCTAGTTATTTTGCTGTTTTTGCCGTTTTTTATGCGGCTAAACCTAACGACGGCCTACGAGTATTTAGAGCGACGCTTTGATGGTAAAACGCGATCCCTGGGGTCGCTATGCTTTTTACTGTTCGTGGTGACGCGTCTGGGGGGATTGTTGTATGCGGCTTCGCTGGCGGTGTCTATTGTGGTCGGCATCCCGCTATCTTTAGCCATTGTGATTGTGGGGAGTGTCTCTATTATTTACACGGTGACTGGGGGGATTGCGGCGGTTGTTTGGACGGATGTGCTGCAATTTGCCATGATCTTTATCGGCCTGGCAGCGGGTATTTGGGCGGCTGCAACGGCGGTGCCAGGCGGGCTGGGAGAACTTTGGGCCGTCGCTGGAGAGGCGGGTAAGTTGCAGGTGATTGATCCAACGTGGGATCCAGCGTCCATTCGTTCATTGCCTACGGCGCTCATTGCCTACGGCATCTTGGCCTTTGGTGTGGCGGGGACGAATCAACAATCCGTCCAGCGCTATGTGTCCTGTGCGGATCTTCCATCGGGGCGGAAGGCGATTTTACTTGGTTGGTTTTCGGGCTTTGTGGGGGTTGCCGCGACGCTGATTTTGGGGGTGTTGCTCTTCGGCTTTTATTCTTTAAATCCCGATTTGCTCACCGGGCTAGAGGTCAATCCTGATGGAACCTTAGCCGCAGCCGATGGCATTTTGCCTTACTTTATTGCTAATCAGGTTCCCGTGG
>JBCDAG010000203.1:0-13034 GCA_039186165.1 Cyanobacteria bacterium P01_F01_bin.53 | reverse complement strand
GGATGACCAATACCTGTTGAAGGTGCTGGCTCAGCAAAAACGCACTGCCAAAACAGTATGAAGAAACGTGTGCGTTTCTCCTGGCTGTCTCCCACATGACCCGCTATATCAGCGGGTCAGCGACTTCTGCCTAAGGGATAGGTCCAGGATGGGGGATCTTTGTATGCCTGTGATGGATGCCCAAAAGAAACAGCGATCGCACTCTATAAAAAGAGAATGCGATCGCTGATGAGTAAAAGACGATAAAACAGCGTCTATTCCTGTCTGTTTCTAGCTAAAGGTCTGTTTCTAGCTAAAGGTCTTAGCATGGGCAATGCCGAGGGCGACCTGTCCGTTAGCGTTGTAGTGGGTGAGGTCACCCTGGGGGACTTTCAGCACCTGATTAGCTGGTCCTAACGCGTCCGTATTGACCAATGTGACCCCTGCGAGTTTGTCAGCCACAGTCTTTTGCGCCGTTTGTACTAGGGTTCGATTAGCAGGTGAGGTGGGAAGATCACTCCGGAGTTGTCCAAGAGAGACCTTGAGATTGGTGCCATACATTTCGCGGACCCGACCAATAAAGTTGGTGAGATTGCCTTCATACGCAGGCGCAAAGGCATCTACATAGGTGTCGCTTTCACCCTGTTGCCAAACAAAGCCTGCCACGTTGTAGGCGACGCCACTAGCGGCTAAATTCGCCAACGCATTATCAACCGTATTCACAAAGGTGTTGTACTGAGTGCCGGTTCCATCAGGATTCCAGTCTACAGCTAGGCTTGTTCCACCCAAGGCATATTTCACCAAGTGAGCATTCTTCTTAGTGCGCTCTACCAGGCTGCGGCCAAAGCTAAGCTCAGGTCCCATGGAAGTGGTTTGGCCATCAAAGCCTGAGGCCAAGTCAACAAAATCATTTTTGACGGTACTCCAGATTTGAGCTTTGGGGAAAGGCTGGAGATATTTGGTATCCGATATATTGGCAGTGAGTGCTTCGCCTGCCGAATTGGACTGTCCACCCTGGAGGTAGACATCAATCGGCGCGAGGGATTCGTTGAGAATGTTGGCAACGGTTACCGTGAGGAACTTAGACGTGGCCTCGTTGCCCCGAATAGCGAGGACATTGACTTCATAGTTGTTGTCTTTGCCCGCATCTACCGGTTTCTCCCAATCTTGTGCCTGCTTAAAGGACAGGACGCCAGTTTTGGCATCAATGTTGAACAGATTTCTATCTGCGCCATCATTAAGCCGATACAGGATATCCCCATCTTCTGCATCATTGACATTGAAATCGGTAACGTAGGTCTTCCCTTCTTGGACGAGAACACTCGGCTTTGTATTTAGAATTTTTAAATCATTGCCGCCGCCGGGTGTAGGATCAGGATTTTCCACGTTGTTGACCACGACGGTCATGAATTGTCCATCGCCTGATGTGGCCCCCGCAGCGACAACATTGACTTCATAGACATTGTTGCCATCGGCATCCTGAGGCTTTTCCCAGTCGGGTGCATTGATGAAGGATAGTTTCCCAGAGACGGGATCAATTGTGAACAGCTCCTTATCTGCACCGTCATTGATGAGGTAATTGACCTGGGCATCCCCAACATTGACCTCAAAGTCAGTGACGGCTTTTGCGCCTTCATTCACCCTTACCGAGGCGGAATCCCCGCCGCCATTACTTGTGATTTTAACCGGTGGGTTCGTGCCGATTGTTCCAGATGGCTTAATCGAAATGTTATCGAGTAGTCCGCCATAGCCATTTGAAGCACCTGGCGTCATGGATTCTCGGAATAGCAGGCGATCTTTTTTGCCGGTTCCGGTCACCGTAGCGGTGATCGTCGTCCATTGATTGGCACCCGCTGCGCGGAACCCATCTATCTTTATTTTTTTGCCATTCCATTCTACGGCTACTGCTTCATCATTACTGTTGAAATTGCTGCTGCGAGAGCGGATGTCAAAGGAGAGCTGATAGGTTTGTCCCGCTTGGGTTTGGAGATCTTGATAAATAGCGTCGAATTTTGTCCCAGCTCGATAGTCCATTTCAAGATGGTTAGAGCCATCGGAGGAGGCCACACCATTGTGACCGCTATCCCATAGCTCTAATCGTTCGCCATTTAAAGATTGCCAACCGGGTACATCGGCAGCATTCACCGTTGTCCACCGATCATTGTCAACCGGATTGGCTTCAAACGAGCCATTCACGACTAGGTTGCTGGCCTGAAGCGAAATATTATCGAGCAATGGCCCATAGCCATTGGATGCGCCAGGGGTGGCTGACTCGCGGAAAAGTAGGCGATTGTTGCCACCGGTGCCGACCACCTCAGTGGTGATGGTTGTCCATTCACCTGCTCTAGCGGCCCGATATCCGTCTATTTTAGTTTTAACCCCATTCCATTCCACCACCACGGCTTCATCATCACTGTTGAAGTTATTGCGGCGCGATCGCATATCAAAGGTGAGCTGATAGGTCCGTCCGGCTTGGGTTTGCACATCCTGGTAAATGGCATCTAAGGCACCGGCCCTATAGTCCAATTCCATATGGTTTGATCCCTCAGTAGAGGCCACGCCATTATGACCGCTGTCCCAAATTTCAATGGCTTCCCCATTCAAAGATTGCCATCCGGACACAGCTGATGCATTAAACGGTCTCCACTGATCGTTATCAAGGGCATTGGCTTCAAACGATCCATTGGTAAGTAAATTTAATTGTCCTCGATAAGAAGACTGAGTGGCTTGATCGAGAGAGATTGTTGCTTCTATGTTGCCAGTAGTGACTTCGAGATCCCAATCAGCACCGTAACCAGTGATGTCGTCAGAGGCTGCGATATCGGCTTGGGTAAGCTGACTCATTTGTTCAACAAAAGCCTTGCCTTCCTCACCAGCAGCTACATTGCAACCATACAAAAAGACGTCACCTTTGCTCAAAAGCGCATTGCCCCAGTGTTGTAAGTCATCTTGGTATTCGCTCATGAAAGCCTGGCTGAGCGTGGCATTCCCTAGCTGAAGTGCACCACTGCTGCCATGGGAAAAAATATGAATGCTGTCTAAATTTTGATGCTGTGAGAGTACCTGGGTAATCTCTTCTATGCCATTAGCATCTGAGGGGAGCTGGACAATATGGTGATTTGAGAGGCCTTCTATTAAAACATCAGTATCGGTAAGACCATTATCTACGAAGGCAATAGAACGAATTTGAGAGAATGAGGAAGTATTCGGAAGTTGCGGGCTCATATTAAGGTGCAAATCAGGAAGCTAGGAAGTGTTGTGAGACGATTTTTTAGGTAGCACCTAGTGTATGTATCATAGAGCGGTTGCGGCTTTCTGGGAACCACTCATTCCGTATTTTTATATTGTTCGTATGTAACTTGATATATTGTCGTCGTGGGGAACTTTTTAAAACTGTTGCAACTGAGACAGTTTTGCTCCTATACTCGCTCTGCTGCTCAACTCGATACTAGGGAGTATGAGCCAACAATGCCTGCAACAGAATTAGGTGATGTTTTAATGGTTTCAGAAAAGGAAAGCCGTCCGGATTTTATGATTTAAAATCCGGACGGCTAGCTGTTGTTGTTAGCCTGAATCCGCAGGCTTGAAATTTTCCTAGGTCATCAAACGCGAACTTAATCGGCTTGCGAAACCCGCTCGTGAACGCTCCCTAGAATTAAAACCTTAGACAGGGGTGCCAAAGATTTTTACTTCTGCAAGGGAGACTAGGCCCAGTTCTGCCAGTTGAATTCGTAGGTATCGTCCTGTGTCATTAATGGCAATCGTGTCTTGAGCACTCACCTGATTTGGATTGTTATAACGCCATACCTCTGGTTCTTCTAGTAGGGCACTCAGGTTGCCGCCTGTGAATTCCTCGTCAGAGGCCAACACATAGTAGTTCGACAATGGCTGATTGCCAACAAAGATTTGCACCGAGCTGAGGTTGTAGATGGCCCCTAAGTCAATCTCCCAGAAGGCTTTATCTTGCAGGGTGGTCGCAGTGACAGAGCCTGCTGCAAAGCTGTTATTGGTGTTGCCATCGACTGCGCGGGAGGCGATCGCACCGGCTGCTGTGGATGATTGGAAGGTGGGTTTGCCAAAGGCCAGGTTGCCATCATTGGGCTGACTATTGGTCAGGGTGATTTCTACCTGGGTCGTATCTGTGCCGCCCACATCATCGGTAACGGTGAGTGTGGCTGTTTGTTTACCCACGGTGCGATAGGTATGGCTGGGATTGGCTGCTGTAGAATCGATGGTGCCATCTGATTCAAAATCCCATGCATAGCTGAGCGAGTCGCCGTTAGGAGAGTTGGATTCTGAACTGTTAAAGTTCACGGTTAAGGGGCCGGTGCCTGCGGTGACAGAGGCGGTTACAACAGCATTCGGAATTAACCCTTCGCCACTGGCGGGGTCATAGTTCAGCTGATAGAGTGCCCCATCAAACAGTGAGAGATACTGGATAGTGCCATTAGGGGCCAGTTGAAGATCAGAGACCCCGCTCACATCTCCCACGTTGCCAAACTGTTGGTAGTTCCCCTCGGCATCAGCTGTGTATAGCACTCGATAGAAGTTGGCAAAGAAGTAGCGACCGTCGTAAATGTCTGGATAAGCCGTGCCCCGGTAGACTGCGCCCCCCGTAATGGCATCAAGTCCGCCGCCATGGGGCAGTTCTACATAGGCACCTTCATAGACAAAGTTATCGGGAACGGTGCCGTAGCGCGTTCGGTTATTCCCCTCGAAGTAGGGCCAGCCATAGTTCAGTTGCTCGGGTTCGGTGGCGCCAGCTCGGATCACATTGGCTTCCTCTGGCCCGCCATCGGTGACCTCGCCAAAGTAAACATCGCCCGTTGGCCGATCGACACTCCAGCGCCAGGGATTGCGTACGCCTGTGACCCATACTTTGGACCGAACGCTGTCGGGATTGGCTGGATCGTAATATGGATTTTCTGGAATGCCAAACCCTGTTTTTGGATCTATTCGGAAGAATTTACCTTGCTTGGAATCAGGATCTTGCGCTTCAAACCGGAGGTTGTCACCAAATCCACCATCGCCCCAGCTAAAGATCAGGTTGCCGTCATTATCAAAGTCCACATCGCCCACTGCGTGGGTGGCATGGGTCATTTTATGGCCATCTAAAATGACTTCTCGGGTGGAGAGGTCCGCCACATTAGGGTTCGCATCCGAGACTTTTACGCGAATCAAACGGCCACTCGCTGCGGAGTTGAAGTCGGCGCGATCAGGCGTTTCGGGTTCTAAATCAACAACATAACTGAGATACACCCAGCCGTTGTTGTCAAAGTCAGGATCTAGCGCGATGCCCATTAAGCCCCGATCCCAATAGGAATTGACTTCTGCGTTGATGTCGATAAAGGTGCTGACCACTTGGCCATTTTCAATGATTTTCACCCGGCCCGCTTTTTCGGTGACAAAAATGCGGCCATCATCGGCATAGGTAAAGGCCAGGGGATTGTCCAGACCTGACACCAGCGTTTGACGGGTGAAGCCTGCGCCCGTTGGGGAAGGGTTTTCAATCACCTCAGAGGCCGGTCGAAGCACGATGTTGTCCAATAAAGGACCACTTCCATCGGAGGCACCTGCGGCATCGGATTCGCGGAGGGTAAGGCGATCGCTACCGCCGCTACCGGTGACGATGGCCGTTAACGTTGTCCAACCATTGTTCGACACAGATTGGGTGGTGGTGTTGATAACTGCCCCATTCCATTCCACAACGGTTGTTTCACTAGGGCTGTCCAGAGACCCGGTGCGTGCCCTAGTATCAAACGTTAATCGGTAGGTTTCTCCTGCTTGCGTTTGAATATCCTGGTAAATGCCGTCTAGATTACTGCTGCCGACATAGTCCAATTCCAGATGGTTGGTGCCCTCGGATGAGGTGACGCCACTGTGACCGCTATCCCATATTTCCAGCCGTTCTCCATTCAACGATTGCCACCCGGCTACATCGGCAGCATTCCAGTTGCTCCATTGATCTTTATCAACCGCATTGGCCTCAAAGGAACCATTTTCTAGCCCTACAAAGTTGGTGGGCGGCGTAGGGTCATCCTCGGGTGGTTGTGGCGCACTCCCTTTCAGAGAAATATTGTCCAATAGTGGACCTAAGCCATTGGATGCACCTGTTGAGCCAGATTCACTGAAGGTGAGACGGTCGGTGCCGTCCGTGCCAACAACTTCAGTGGTGATGGTTGTCCATACGCCTTGGCCAGATGCTCGGAATCCATTTGCTTGCAATGTCTGACCATTCCATTCAACAACAACAGCCTCATTGTCACTGTTGAAGTTAGCGCCGCGCGATCGCACATCGAATGTGAGGGTGTAGGTTGCCCCTGCTTGCGTTTGAATATCTTGATAAATGCCGTCTAGATTACTGCTGCCGACATAGTCCAATTCCAGATGGTTGGTGCCATCGGATGAGGTGACTCCGCTGTGACCGCTATCCCATATTTCCAGCCGTTCTCCATTCAACGATTGCCACCCGGCCACATCGGCAGCATTCCAGTTGCTCCATTGATCGTTATCAACCGCGTTGGCTTCAAAGGAGCCATTGACTAACAGCTCATTAGCGGGTGGCTCATTGACGGGTGGCTCGCTGATTGGCGGCTGATTGGCCTCCAGGGATACATTGTCGAGTAGAGGGCCAAGACCATTGGAGGCCCCGGACGCTGAAGATTCGCGCAGGAGTAAGCGGTCGATGCCGCCCGTACCAACAACTTCAGTGGTAATGGTTGTCCATACCCCTTGGTCAAATGCTCGGAAGCCGTTCGCTTGCAATGCCTGACCATTCCATTCAACAACAACAGCCTCATTGTCACTGTTGAAATTAGCGCCGCGCGATCGCACATCGAATGTGAGGGTATAGGTTTGCCCTGTTTGAGTTTGAATATCTTGATAGATAGCGTCTAAATTACTGCCGCCTACGTAGTCCAACTCAAGATGGTTGGTACCATCGGACGAGGTGACTCCACTGTGACCGCTATCCCACAGTTCTAGCCGTTCTCCATTGAGAGATTGCCAACCGGCCACATCGACAGCATTCAGATTAGTCCACCGATCATTGTCAACGACATTGGCTTCAAAAGACCCATTGGTTAAAAGATTTAGCTGACCTTGGTAAGACGCTTGCGTGGCTTGATCCAGCGCGACACTGGATTCGATGCTGCCGGTGGTCACCTCTAATTGCCAATCGCCCCCTTTCCCGGTGAGATCATTCGATGCGGCAACATCAGCGCCCGTGGCTTGGCTAATCTGTTCAATAAAGTGATCGCCGCCAGCGGCAAAATCACACCCGTAGAACAACAAGTCACCTTCTCCGGTCAGTGCTTGTCCCCAGCGTTGCAAATCACTTTGATATTCGCTTAAAAAGGCCTGGCTGAGGGTCGCGTTGCCTAACTGTAGGCTGCCGTTTTCTCCGTGGGAAAAAACATGAATACTGTCTAAATTTTGATATTGAGAAAGCGCTTGGGTGATAGCTTCTATGCCATTGGCCTCGGAAGGGAGCTGTATGACATGATGGTCCGATAGGCCTGCTATTAGGCTGTCGGCATCACTAATGCCACTATCTACGAATGCAATGGAACGGATGTCGGAAGAGGATGAGCTTTCAGGAAACTGAGAAAACATATGAAACACAAGCGTTTAAAGGTGAAAGAGTAACAATCATTTTGGTTGAAGCACCTGATTTGTTGTAGAGAAATTACGCCTGCACAAAACTCCAGGTGGTGCCATCGTATTGATAGACGGCACCACCACTATTGACACCCCAAATATTATTGGCGCTCCCAACTGAGACTTGTTCTAGGGCACCAGAGACTCGTGACCAGCTAGCTCCACTGCGGGCCCAGATAGAATCATCAACCCCCAGCGCCCAAACGGTCCCATCGGCTGCCGCATCTACTTCACTGACGGTTGTTGTAATGCCAGCCGTAGAAATCCGAGCCCAGGAATCGCCATCCCACTGCCAAATATCTCCACCCGCGTTGGACCCCCAAACGTTATTTTCATTAACAACTGAGACGGTTTCTAGTCCGCCCAGAATCGGATCCCAAGCGTTACTCCCATTCCATTCCCAGATGCTGTCATCTATTCCCAAGGCCCAGACGGTGCCGTCTTCGCCTACACTCACTTCATCAACAGTTGTATTAATCCCTGCTTGGGATATGCCAGCCCAGGCGTTCCCATCCCATTGCCAAATATCTCCACCCGCGTTGACACCCCAAACGTTCGAGTCACTGGCAACAGATACGGAAGACAGTGCCCCTGTGAGATCTTGCCAACCACTCCCAACCCGTTGTTCTAGACGGTCATCATTGCCGATATTCCAAACGGTGCCATCGCTCCCAACAGAAACCTGCTTGGTTATCTCTGGAATCACGGTATCGTCAGTAGGCGATACCCTTGTCCAACGTCGACCGTTGTACTGATAAATCTCATTGCCTTGGTTCACGCCCCAAATATTGCCTGCACTGCCAACAGAAACCTGCTCTAATCCACCCGGAATTTGAGTCCAGCTACTGCCGTTACGCTGCCAAATGGAGTCATCGGTCCCTATGGCAATAACGGTGCCATCAGCCCCCGCATCAATCTCACTAACAGGTGTGGAGATACCGGCTGTGGAGATTCTGCTCCAGGCACCACCATTCCATTGCCAAATGTCCCCACCTGCGTTGACACCCCACACATTATTGGTATCGACAACAGAAACATTTTCCAGGGCACCCTGTATTCTGGACCAGCTGTTGTTCCCATTCCATTCCCAAATGCTGTCGTCTGTCCCCAAGGCCCAGACTGCGCCATCCTCTCCTACACTCACTTCATCAACGGCGACGTTAATGCCTGCTTGGGAGATGCCAGTCCAGGCGCTACCATCCCATTGCCAAATAGCGCCACCCGCGTTAACGCCCCAAACATTCGTGTCACTAGCGACGGAAACGGAGGCCAGTGCACCGGGTAGCCCACCCCAATCATTTCCGGTGCGCTGTTCTATACGATCATTACTATCTAGTTTCCAAACGGTGCCATCGCTGCCCACCGATACTTGCTGAGTGTCGCGCCCCAGGGTTCCGCCGGTCCCTACATCAAGCGCGTAGAGCTGACCCGGAAAAATGCCGCTTTGTACCAGGGTCGTAAAGTAAATGCGCTCAGTAACCGGGTCATATTCCAGGTCGGTAATTCCGTTAGCACCTGTGGCAATGGTTTCTTGATCAACTGGATTTCCATTCTCATCGAGTCTCCAGGAGCGGATAACACCATAAATGTAATCTGCTTCAAAGTATCGTCCTTGGTACTGCTCGGGGTAGCGATCGCCTTGATAAATAGCCCCCCCAATGACCGAGCGCGAGTCTCCTCGATCGAAGAAAACGGAGGGCGCTGTGGCATTAATGCCAGGATTATCAGTACGATAGACCTCATTGCCTTCAAAATAAGGCCAGCCAAAATTCTCTCCCCCGCGGGCTACATTAATCTCTTCATTTCTACTGCGCTGAACATCGCCAATGTATAGGGTGCCAGGGTTGCCATCGGCAGGGTTGGTGCTGCCATCGTCGGCCACTTCAAAGCGGTAGGGATTTCTTAGGCCGTAGGTCCAAATGCGAGAGCGATTGTCTTTGGGATTACCCGTATAAAAAGGATTGGACGACAACCCATCTCCGGTTTCAGGGTCAATGCGGGCAATAGCTCCTCCCAAATTATCCAGATTCTGGCTGTTCAGTGCGCGATCGTCTGTGATGCTATTGCCAGCGGCATCGCCATAGCTTGCTAGCAGCGTGCCATCATTGCCAAATTTTAAGTCACCTACGAGGTGAATATCACCCCCATCAGGAAAACCCGTTTCTGGGGTTTCTCCTATGAGAATCTTTTGAGAACTGGGATCAATGCGCGTAGGGTCAGCGGCACTGAGGGTGAACCGACTCAGCTGCCCGTAGCGCACTCCGGTGGGAGAAGAGGTGGTGTAAAGGGCATAGACGTGGCCGTTGGTGGCAAAGTTAGGATCTAATGCGAAACCTGCCAGCCCTTGGGAAATGCCAACGCTATACACTTCTTCGGTGATATCAAGGAAGGGGGTGTCCTGCTTCACACCGTTGACGATGCGCTCTACCTGTCCGCCTTTTTCCACCACAAAAACTTCCCCAGAGGGGCCGATTTTGAGCCCTGTAGGACCATCGAAGGATGTGGTTGGGGCAATTCTTTGGGCTTCAAGCCCGGACGCAGTAGAAATGTCTAACGTCCCTGAGCTGAGGGTGCCATCGTCATCAATAATTTTAATGATGGAGGTATTCAAGGGACCCAAGGTGGCATTGACGGGATTGAATACCTTGATAGAGAAGGTTTCATCTCCTTCCAAAATACTGTTGTTGGTAATGGGGACTAAAACAGTTTTCTCAGTTTCTCCTGGGGCAAATGAGAGTTGACCAGAAACACGGGTATAGTCATCCTCTTCTAGAGCAAATCCGCCTTCTACGTCGTAGTTGACAAGGGATGAGATATTTAAATCTCCTGTGCGTAGGACTTTGATACGTGCGGTTCCTACATTTTCGGAAACACTGAATAGGTCGGTTTGAAATTGAATAGTGGAGGGCATGATGTAAGGCTCTTTTGAAAACTGTTTTGCGAATAGCGTTTTTTCGGACCCTGAATCAAAATCTGATGCGTGTGTAATGGATTGTTTGGACGGGTGAGGCGATGTGCGATCGCTCCTACAACCCTTAGAACAATCAACCCTCAGAACAATCAACCCTCAGAACAATCAACCCTCGGAACAATGTCTCTTTTAAAGTGACCATCGTTCTAAAGATTGCCAGTTAAGGTTGCCAGTTAAAGTTGTCAGTCATCCCACTTCTGATGAGTTGACCAAATAAACGTAGCCATTCCGTTTATTCAGTACATAAATCTCTCCATTGGGGCCTTGCCCAAAGCGAATATCTGCACGATTACCGCCAATATAGGTAGATTCATCATCCAGCACGTCTTTCATCGTGGTTCTAACCAGTGCCGCCGTATTGTCGTTATTGTCATGGTCAAATAAAATTCCCACCTTACCGATGGTTGCCTGGGTTAACTCACTGGGATTATCCCGGCTCGGATCATTCGGGTCTAACGTTGTTACCGCGTTTAACAGCTGTGAGAATGGACTGTAATAAAGTTGGCCAGACGTGGCAAAATCACCAAACAGATACTGCCCTGCCAGGGCAGAACCCGGCAGACCCACATAGCCGCCTGCGACTGCCTGACCCACAAACCCAGCCCCAATGCTGCCGTTATGCCCCCATTGGGCTGCCGGATACACATACCCATTCTTGGCATCATCCTCTGGCAATGGCTCTAGCCCTTGAATAATGCCGCCACCCTCTGGACGGTGAACAAAAGTACCTTCTCTTTCAGACCAGCCATAATTCCCCCCTGGGGTAATCACATTGATCTCTTCAATATTGTCCCGCCCGGCTTCTCCTACCAGCAGATGGGACTTACCCTGGGCATCTTGCGCAAAGGAAATGGTGTGGGGATTACGGTGCCCCAAGGAATACACCTCATCCAGCATGACGTTGTTGCCCACAAACGGATTGCTTGAAGGAACAGAATAGGCATTGTTGCCATTTTGCAAAGGATTAATCCGTAGAATCTTGCCTAGAGCATCGTTTCTTAAGCCGCCACCCGCCGTTGCGGACTGCACGCTGCCATCCCCATGGGTGATGTAAAGCAAGCCGTAGTCTTCATCTCCAGGCTGGGCAAATCGGTTAAAGATAATCTCCTTAATCGGGTGGTCGAACACTGGCATGCCAATTCGCACGACCTCTCGATAGCTGTTGGCATTTACCTGATTGAGCTGGAAATTATAGGTCCACTCCACGACGACGGCATCTGCCTGGATGGGATTAGGCACATCGCTTAAGTACTTAAACTGGGCAGAATTGCTGGGCCGGTCCTCCATTATGGAGGTATAGAACTTGCCATTGTTGACAAAGTTTGGATGGAAGGCCACCCCTTTGAGCCCGCCGTGGGTCACATTGGCGGTATTAATATTTCGCCCCGTATTGGCAAAGACTGCCGCCCCAACATCAAAGAACAGCGATGTGTTTTTAGTGCCGTTACCCGCAGGCGTCAGTTCATAAATATGGCCGTCCCGCTCCTCATAGGCAAACAATCGTTGCCCCTGGGTGGTCATGCCAATCATGCGGGCGGGATTTCCGGTCGAATCATTGGGCAGTTGGGCAATTTTTTCGACTTCTACCGTTAATCCGTCTGTGTTAATCGGGGTGCCCACCGGACCATTGCTCACCGATTTGGATAGCCACAGATAGTCTAAGTTCACCCATCCCGTGTCATCACTGTCGTAGCGATAGGAAATGGTGTTTTGGCCCGCGTTGAGATTTAGGATCTCAGTTTTGTTGTCCCATTTTTTCCAGGTGCTTGTGGAGGCCAATTGAGTTTGGGTGACATCCACACCGTTCACATACACACTGAGGTTTTTAGTGCCGTTGATGCTAGGTCCATTGGGCCCGTTCGAATATCGTAGGGTCGTGTTGTAGAGGCCGCCTTCCGCGACATTGACTGTAAAGGTGGTGGATGCCCCTTGTTGGGTAAAGCCATCCACAAAACTATTTCCACTAAATCCGATATGGTTAGTGTTTGTACCTGCACTCCCGCCTAGAACGGCATTTTCGGCCTCAATCCGACCAGAATTGCCTCGAATAACGTTAGGCGGCGATGCATCACCGGGCAGCTCAATAATGCCTTGATAGTTTCCCATGTAGCTGTCGGGTGCATCGTTCCATTTGCTCGTGCCGCCCCAGTTCATGAGAGTGTAGTCTTCCCCGCCGGGAAAGGCTCCGCCAAATTTGTAGTCATTGGGTTCATTGGGGAACCAGTTAGTGTAGGTTACGGCTTCTCCGTTTGCCCACTGAAACTGGCCTTCTGTGGCTTCATCGGTAAGGCCAATCCAGAATGATTGGCTGGTGCCGAAGGTGTCGTGAAGCCATTGTTGTTCAGCGGCATCGTTGATGGTGACCAGGCTACCGCCGAGGGATTGGGCTTCGGCCTGGGCATCCTTCCAGCTCTTGGCTTTGGTG
>JBCDAG010000202.1:0-13085 GCA_039186165.1 Cyanobacteria bacterium P01_F01_bin.53 | reverse complement strand
TTCAAAATCAACTGTTGTAATCGTTCCTTCAACCGTCAATTCAACAATGTTGTTATCTGGATTGTTTCTATAGTCAATCATTAGAAAAAGCCTAGTCCAGTTATTTTGTTCATTATAATCCGGGTTAATTTCACCCAATCCCTTTTGTCTCCAAACGACGAGAAACTTATAACACCTCCAGAAACGGCACCCCGTTTTTTCTTGGTGCCCCCGTGTATTTTCCCGTGTGTTTTCCCAGTGTGTTTTCCCGGTGTGTGCCTTTAGCATCGTCACGGTTATCTTTAGAAATGCTAGTCTAATCAGGCTGACACCACCTCTCCCCATGAGCGCTAACCCCTCCACAGACGACGTTATTAGTCGCCTCAAGACGATCCGCCCCGAGCTGCTGCGGCTGCACAAAGCCCTCCTCGACTCCGAAAAAGTTGTCTACGAGCAAGCCAACGGCCCCATTGTGAACAACGGGGAATTTTTTCGCCTCGTGATTGAAGATGACGCCTTCAGCTGGCTACGCCCCATTTCCAAATTCATTGTGCAAATCGATGAGCTGCTTGACCTGCGCAAAAAGGACAAGGTAGACCCCGAAAGTGCCGCCATCCTGCTTGAAAAAGCCCGCCTTATGCTCAAGCCCAATGAAAATGCCTTAACGCCCCTGGGTGAGCGCTATTTTCAAGCTATTCAGCGAGATCCCAATATTGCCCTTATGCATGCGGATATCGCTGAAAAACTTCGCAAACACAACACCCTTGACGATGATGCCAAGACTTGAGGGTGGCTGAGAGGCTGAGACGATGGTTAGCTGCGAGACTGGATAGTTAGCTGAGAGGCTTCATCTCGCAACGCGGTTAATGAAACAGGTGTTTGCAATGTCTCAACAAACGAGACAATTCATTGCGCTTTTGCAAAGTTCTATTCTGTCAGCCAAGGCGTAATTCTAGAATTTCCCTGAAGGTTCCGCTCCGTTTTTTACCGTTTTTGATGTCGGTGTTTCTGATATCGGATGTAACGGATGTAACGGTAGAGGGCCTCACCGCAGTTGCTCGCTCGCTCCTCAGGGGATTCGCGCTTTGGTAGATCAGGTCCTTGAATTCTTTTTCCGATCCATTGCCTACGGTGTGGTGTGGTTCAAACCTTACCTGCCTGTAATTTGTGCTGCGATCGCCTGGCTCATCCCCGTGCTCATTATTTGGAACTTGGTGAGTGCGTTTCGTTCAGGGGTTGAGAATGTCCGTAAGCTGCACCGTATTCCCTGTGCCCGCTGCCGATATGGCACCCGTGACTATCACCTAAAATGCTCCGTTAATCCCATTGAGGCATTCTCCGAGCAAGCCATTAACTGTCCTGATTTTGCCGCTGGGTCGGGCGCTGACGCTGGCTATGGGGTTACCCCACAGACCTAGCCCTATTTTTGCGTGTTGAACGTAACTTTTAGCACCTGGTCGGTATGGATCGTTACCTCCCATCTACGTAAAGCTGCTCTAGCTATCGCCTTATGGCGCTTTTATAGTGTTAGGGGTAAGTTCATCCAAAATTGAAACCATCTCAGCCGAATAGGGTCTATAACAATAATTGTTGCTCTAATTCTTAGGCGAACGGCTCAATCGAATCTCTTTAGATGCGCTACCTTTCCAAATGTCGCCGAATATTTGGAGAGTCTTCGGACAGTGGTGCAGATTGCTGTAAATAGGAATGATGAGCCGTTGGTTGAGGTGTCAGATCTTTGGATCATCCACTGATATCGACGTTGCGTCAGCGGATGATGTCACATCCCTTGCGGGAAAAATAGGGAAAAATAGGGCGAAAAAGAATCTAAATGTTTTCAATATTTATCCTGACTCACAACGAAGAGTTGGACATTGCCGCCTGTATTACCTCAGCTTCAGCCCTCTGTGATGACATTATCGTTGTGGATTCCTTTAGCAGCGATCGCACCATTGAAATCGCCGAAGGCCTCGCCCAGCGCAACCCAGCTATTCGCATTGTCCAGCACGCGTTTGAAAGCCACGGCAAGCAGCGTACTTGGATGCTGCAAACCATTGAAACTAAGCATCCCTGGGTGTATATCCTAGAGGCCGATGAGCGGATGACCCCGGCCCTCTTTGCAGAGTGCTCAGCGGCGCTCGCCTCGGGTGAGCATGTCGGTTACTATGCGGCCGAGCGGGTGATGTTCATGAATAAATGGATTAAGCACAGCACCCAATATCCCCGCTACCAGCTCAGACTGCTCGACAAAAAGTACGTCTGGTTTGATGACTATGGCCACACTGAGCGAGAAGTGGTGAATGGCTCCCATGGCTTCTTAAAAGAAACTTACCCCCACTACACCTGTGGTAAGGGCTTTAGCCGCTGGATTGAAAAGCACAACCGCTACTCCACCGATGAGGCCCGTGAAACCGTCAAGCAGCTTTCTGAGGGCTCTGTGCCCTGGAAGGATTTGGTGGCTGGTAAAACGGAGATCGAGCGCCGCCGTGCCCTCAAGGACTTTTCGCTGAGGGTGCCAGGCCGTCCGCTGGTCCGGTTCTTTTATATGTACTTCGTCCTGGGCGGCATTCTCGATGGCCGTGCAGGCTTTACCTGGTGCGTTCTCCAGGCCTTTTATGAGTATCTAATTCTGCTCAAAGTGTGGGAGCTGCAAAATGACCAAAGCATTGCGCCGACGGGTGCGATCGCTGGAACCCCTGCTAAGGAGCAAACTAAGACCACCCAATCCAAAGCTGCATAGGTCTTGGTGAGCGAAGGTGATCAAGCTTAAACCTTGCTTTCCAGCGACTTCAGATACTCTGTATTCACGCCGGATTCACGCGTAAGGGCAATCTTACCCGTGCGGGCAATTTCGGTAATGCCAAAGCGGTTCAATACCTGCTCAATCGCCACCATTTTACCGGGGTCGCCCACCACTTCTAACGTCAGCGACTCTTCGGAAACATCTACCACGCGGGCCCTGAAAATCTGCGCGAGGCCCACGACTTCTGAACGGTTAGCCCCATTGGCATTCACCTTCAGCAGCATCAGCTCCCGCTCAACGCTTGGTGTTTCTGTGATGTCTTGAACCCTGAGCACATGGATCAGCTTAAGGAGCTGTTTGGTGAGCTGCTCAATGATCTGATCATCGCCAGGGACCACCATCGTAATGCGGGAAATGCCTGCCTGTTCAGCTGGACCTACCGCCAAGCTTTCAATGTTAAAACCACGGCGAGCAAACAGGCCCGCAATCCGGGTCAAAACACCCGCTTCATCTTCAACCAATACCGAAAGCGTATGCTTCATTACAAAAAAACGGGGCCTTCGTGCCCTCTCTCTTAACCCAGCTATCTTAGCTTGATATAGCCACTTTGCTTTCTCTGTACAAGGCACAAGCCTTACAAAGAAAAGGTTCTAAACAAAGGGTTACAGGGCCGCATACTTATGGCAGTGCAGGTGCAACCGGTGCTGAGCCCGGCGCTGTCGAGGTGCCTGGGGTAAGGGGGGGGAGGGTGCTGCCTGGAAAAGCAGAACTGCCGGAAGGCGAGCCACCTGATGAGCCGGGGGCAGGCGTAATTTGGATGCCGTTGGGGTTCCCTGAACTTCCGGCCCCTGGCGTCGTGCCTGGAGAGCCAATGCCTGGAGAACCAATGCCCGGAGAACTGCCGCCCGGCGAAATCTGTACGCCTTGGTCGCGCAGGACGTCTTCTAGGCTGCGGTTTTGAGTCGGGTCTAAAGAGGTATCGTTCGGCAAGGTGGCGAGGGCAACGCGATCACCCCCGACGGTTCTCAATAAATCCAATACTTTCACCACGTCCTCGTAGCGTGCACTCCGAGAGGCATACAGCACAATCGTGCCGTTGGGCGCTTGTGCCTTGTGCTGCACCAGCACATCGTATAGCAGTCCCAAAGGCACCGCGCTTTTATCAACGTATACTTGCCCCGCGCTGTCCACGCTGACATAGAGGCGTTCACGCTCATTGCCTTCAACCGCCGAACTTTGATTAACCGCCGGTAAGTCTAGCTCAATAGCCTGCTGTTTCGTCAGCCCCACCGCCGCCAAAATGAAGAATGTCAAAATGCAAAAAACGACGTCAAGCATTGGCAGAATTTCAATCTGCACATCCGATTGACGATTGTCGAGATCAACTTTCATAGGGTGAAAAGGCCAGAGCGAAAAGGCCAGAGCGAAAAGGTCAGAGCGAAAAGGTCATGTATGACGAACAAGGCAGGCAGGGCAAAAACAAGACGAAGCAGGCAAGACGGGCTTGCTCAGACGGGATTGGGCAGTGTGTGGTGTATGCTTTGCCCGTCCAAATAGAGATTTGGTGCAGCGCTGGTTTGGTGATGAGACAGCAACGGCTGAACCTAAAAGAATGCTAACCCTAAAAGGTCGTCGGCTTATTCGGAGGAGGTGGCGGCGGTAAATCCACTGTGGGTGACGGGGGCGTGTTTACCAAATTATCGCTCAGGAGGCTTGGCTTACCATCTGTGTAGGCCCATGCCTGACGGTACAGCAGCTCCAATTCGTTACCCGCTCGCTGAAACAGGCTTGCTTGACCAAACACAAACCCTTGAAACAGTCGGTAGAAGGCCAAAGTAATCATCGCGATGATTAGGCCAAAGGCTGTAGAAATCAGGGCTGAGCCAATGCCGCCAACGGTATCAGGGGCGGTAGGTGCGGTGGCATCAAAGCTGCTGGTTAGATCGCTAGTGCCTAATGCGGTGATTAAACCAAGGACCGTTCCTAGCAAACCCAGTAGAGGAGAGAGGGCAATGACCGCTTCGAGCAGCTTTTCGCCTCGACGCATGGTGGCTAGCTCTTCATTAGCTGAGGTTTCCAGCGCCAATCGAAAGACTTCTGGATCCTGGTCTTTTAATTTGAGCGCGGCAAACAAAAACCGGCCCATGGGTAAGCGACTGGCTCGCTGTGCGATATCCGTCGCTGCGGACCATTCCCGACGGGCTGCTTCTAGGACTCGCCCAGAAATCTCACGCTCGCGGGTCAAAATTTTAGACCAAAACCAAATTCGCTCTATGATCACTGCCAGGGCTAGCACAGACAATGCGGCCAACGGCCACATGGCTATGCCTCCCCTCTCAAACCACCCTAGAAACACGAGATTTGACCTCCTCACCACCAAAGTACTCAGGACAACTTGCGAATGGGGCTATTGTTTTGCCAATTTTATGGTGTCGCTGCGGGTTATAGCGTTATTACCATTAATTACCACCAAGGATTGCCATAAAAGGTCAACACAAGGGGATTAGCTCAAACAGACTCAGCAATTGCACAGAGCAAGATTATTTTCTGACCTAGTGTAGTGCATAGAGGGCTAGCGCTTAGAAACTTTTATACACTTTTTGGTCTGGTTCGTCGCTATTAGCGATGACTCTGCTCGATTATGCGGTGCGATGACTGGTATTTAGTGCGATTACTGGGTGGGCAACATGTCCAAAATTTCGTTAGCAGCCCGATCACACACACCTATTTCACCCATGGCCCGCCGCATTTGGTTATAGCCCTCTAGCATTTGCTGCCGTTTACGCTCGTCGGTTAGCAACCCTAACGCTGCTGTCCCAATAGTCTCTGGTTTCGCATTCCACTGTAAAAATTCCGGAACAATTGCCTGATTTTCCATGAGGTTGACCGGTGATACAAAATCACCCGTCCAGCGCACGATGTACCTGGCGATCAGTCCGGTCAGGGTGCTCAGCTTATACATCACCACCTGGGGCACATTCATCAGCGCCACTTCCAAGTTGACGGTGCCTGACTTATTAATCACAACATCAGCCGCTGCGATCGCCCGTTGCCCATCGGCCTTATCAATTAGCCTGGCATTGAGCCCAAACTCGGTGACGGCCTCATCAATTTCACCGCGAAAATCTGAGAGGGACACCGGTACCAAAAACTTCACCCCTGGCTGCGCCTCTTGGATCAGCCGAGCCGCCGCGAACATAATCGGCATAATGTATTTTAGCTCCTGCTTGCGTGAGGCTGGTAGGAGGGTGACGACCTGGGCCTCTGGTGCGATCGCCAAAGCCTGTCGGGCTTCCGTTTTCGTCATCGGCTCCGCCAAAATATCAATCAGCGGATGCCCTACCCACTGCACATTCGCCCCTTCATTTGTGTAATAGGTCGCTTCCCCAGGGAAAATGGCCAGTAGCTTATCGCTAATTTCGACGATGGTTTTGGTGGCGCTGGTTTTGAGGACCCACTCCTGGGGCGCTATGTAGTAGGCAATTGGCGTCTCTGGCGAATGCTTACGGATGAACTTACCCACCGGCAGGTTAGGTCCTTTGTAGTCCAGTAGCACCAACAGGTCAGGCGGACTATTGCGCAGGTATTGATTAACCTTCTTTTGCGCCCCACGCCCGGCCAAGTAATAGGGAATAGCTTCTTGAATGCCAATGGCACTCAAACGCAATGTATTGATCAACACATCGACGCCTGCGAATTCCATCCGATGGCCGCCCACCCCGACGATGTTGATGGATAGTCCCCGTTTTTCAGCCTGACGGTACAGTGCGCTGGCCAGCAAGCCTCCTTGCAGATCTCCAGAGACTTCGCCGGTATGAATAAATATTTGAAAAGACTGGACCATTGATACGCGTTATCTACACCCTGTTTATCTGCACCGTTTATCTGCAGCCCGTCATTTTTTCCGACCCGGCACGGGGCCTCGTCGTCCCTTTTCCTCGGAGGATGCCCGCAAAAAGTTATGCAGGTGGGCGATATGGGCGTTATCGACCATGGTCTCTAGCTTGCTGATGGCTTCTTTTAGCGTCAGATCCGAGCGGTAGAGAATCCGAAAAGCTTCCCTCAGCTCCTTATAAACCTGGCCGTCGGCCTCTTTGACAATGCCTGTGCGACCAAGCAACACCTGATTGAGGCCGCGGACCCGTGACGGATTGCCTTCCACCATGGTGTAAGGGGGCACATCCCGTTCAATACGGCTCATGCCGCCGACCATGGCATAGCGACCGATATGAACGAACTGATGGACACCCACGAGGCCGCTGATCCGGGCGTGGGATTCAATTTCTACGTGACCGGCTAAGGCCACTGAGTTAGCAATAATTACTCGGTCGGCAATTTCGCAGTTATGGGCTACGTGGGCATAGGCCATGATCAAATTGTGACTGCCCAGGCGGGTGACCTCTCCGAGCAGCGTGGGGCGGTTGATGGTGACACATTCACGAATGGCATTGTCATCCCCAATTTCCACCAGGCTCATGGAGCCATCGTATTTAAGATCTTGGGGCTCAAGACCAATGGCCGCATGGGGAAAAATCCGATTGCGATCACCAATTTTGGTAAACCCTTCAATGACTGCGTGGGCACCGACGTTGGTCTCTGCACCAATGGTGACTTTTTCTCCAATGACGGCATAGGGACCAATCCGGGCGCTCTCGTGGATTTGAGCGCCCGGATGGATAACCGCGGTCGGATGAATCAATGTAGTCAAAGCCATGCCTCCAGCAAAGCCACCGAATCAGTCGGCCACATAAACAGACGCCTAAACAAATGCATAAACTAAAGCGGGCTAATCAACCACAGCAAACATCAGAATTCCTTGACAGGCCATTTTGCCGTCTACCTCTGCCCGTGAAGTCATTTTGCCAAACTTCGCGGCTTTAATGGTCAGCAACTCAGTGGTAATCACAAGCTGATCGCCGGGGACGACGGGCTTGCGAAATTTGACCTTATCAATCCCTGCAAAGACGCACAAGCGACCGTCGACACCGGGCATCTGGCTCATTACCACACCGCCCACTTGGGCCATCGCTTCTACAATCAATACCCCTGGCATAATGGGGCGTCCCGGAAAGTGTCCCTGAAAATGGGGCTCATTGAACGTGACGTTCTTGATGCCGGTTGCCTTTTTGCCCGGTACGTAGTCGATGATGCGATCGACCAGGGCAAATGGGTAGCGGTGAGGCAGCAGTTGCTGGATCTCTTCGAGAGTATAAGTGGTCTTGGTGACGGTAGTGGTGGTGTCGTCTCCAGTTGTCGAAGAGGCACTGGCACCCCCAGTGGTAGGGCGCGCCTCAGCAGAAGCAGGGGTTGGCATAAAACTAAATACGGATACAAGGTCACGCTGGCAATAGGTCAAAAGCTTCTAACAAGTCACACTTGTGTAGAGCCCCTCACGATTCTGCCATTAGACGGTGCCTGATGCTACGAAGAGTTAAAACTGCCTTAGAAAAATCCCTAGAAAACTGCCTAAAAAACTGTTGAGGTGAATGGGCATTGCTCAACTAGCTTTTCAGCCAAGGCGACGTGCAAGGCATGACTCGCTTTGTAGGCGACGTAGTGCGCTTGAGGAATATCACCCAGCAAGCTCAAATCCCCAATTAAATCGAGCAGTTTGTGGCGGGCGGGCTCATTATCAAACCTGAGGGGCGGATTTAGCCAGCCTTCTTGGCCGCATACAAGGGCGTTTTCTAAGCTGCCGCCTTTGATGAGGCCCTGCGATCTCAAGTAGTCAATTTGGTGGGCTAGCCCAAAGGTGCGAGCAGGCGCAATATCCGCTGCAAAATCACCCTGGGTGGGAGACCAGCTATGCCACTGATTGCCAATGGCGGCCAAGTCAAAGTCGATGCCGTAGCTAAAGCGCAATTCACTACTGGGAAAGGCCGTCACAAAGGCATCACCCGATCTCACGGAAACAGGCTCGGCGACCGCCGAACGAGATTTTCGCAGCGTGGATTGAGCTTGGGTGCCAGCGGGTGCCAGGACTGCCATCCACTCTTTGGCAGAGCCATCTAGTAGGGGCAGCTCTGGCCCATCAATTTCAATGCGAGCATTGTCAATCTCTAGCGCTACGAGGGCCGAGAGCAAATGTTCCACCGTACGTACGGTTGGGTGAGTACCTGATTGTTCACCAGTATCAGCAGGCTTATCAGCACCTAGTTCCGTGGAAAGCTGAGTGGCCACCACGCGAGTGACAGCTGCCTCAATGCGATCGGTAGACCCATTACTGCCTGCCAAGTCAGTCCGGACAAAGTAACGGCCTTCGTCCGTGTTCGCAGGAAGTAATCGTACTGTCGTCTGCTGACCAAGGTGTAGGCCAACGCCGTTTGCAGTGGCGATCGCGCCCAATGTCCTTTGGACACTTTTCCGGACGTTTTCCTGGGCGGTCTTCTGAACGGTCTTTTCAGACGTCTTTGCTGTTTGCTCTGTTGCTGGCATTAGAAGCGTTCTCCAAAGCCAAAGTGGAAGCGAGAGCCTTCATCGCTCAAGCCGTAGTCCAGTCTGAGTGCGCCCAGTGGCGTTTGTACCCGCACACCTGCGCCATAGCCGAAGCCGTTACCGGGCTTGCCCCGTACGCCTGCGGGGTCGCCAGGCACAGCGTCACCGGAACCTAAGTCCGTACCATAGTCGGCAAAGAGTGCGCCATTTAAGAACTCACTAAAGAGCGGGAAGCGATATTCTACGGTGCCTAGGAGGAACGAACGGCCCGCACCCACAGCGCCTTCTTCGAAGCCTCGAACGGAGTTACCACCCCCGATGGAAAAGGCTTCATAGGGCGGCAAATCACCCAACACTGTTCCACCTTGGATGTTGATTGCAACGGTTTCGCCGTCCCGCGCCGAGTTAAAGAAGTTCGTTGGGATGTATTGGCTGTAGCTACCCCGAATTTTGTTCGAGAAAATGCTGCCACTGCCGATGGGAATGGTTTGTTCGGTGCCGAGTCGGAACAGATTTCCGCTGGTGGGCTGACCGGGATTATTTCGCCGGTCTAGAACCGCGCCAAACTGCACGGAGAACAAATCATCTCGGCCATTGTCACTGGCGGTTAGCAAGTTGCCAAGTTCATCAGTTGGTGTGACGGTACCACCGGAGTCGAGCAGGGCTACGCGCTCATACTCTGCCCCTAGCGATAGGGAGAGTCCATCCTGTAAAGGACGACTAAAGCTAATGCCACCGCCTAATCGATTTAATCGGGGGGTATCGCCGTTGGGTAAGTCCACCTCGATGGGGCCATTGTCAAAAATGAGGGAGGTTGCCCGGCGGTTGAACAGGCTGGCTGTGTAGGACGTGCGATAGGGGTCGCCCGCAATCCAAGGATCGGTAAAGCCAATATCGAATAAGAAGTCGCCACGGGTGGTGACGCGGCCCTCTGTGCGGAGCTTTTGGTTATTGCCACCGAAGTTATCTTCGTTGTAGCTGAGCTGACCAAACAAGTCACCCCGTAGGTTAAAGCCCAGTGAGGCACCAATGGAGCCGGTATCTCGCTCGGCAATGTTGACGACCATTTTCACCTTGCGCGGATCCTCATCACCGGGGTCGAGCGATAGGCGAATGTCATCAAAAATGCCAAGGCCAAAGGCGCGGCCAATATCTTCTTGAATGGCGCTTTCTTGGAAAATATCGCCGGGCTGGGTTTCAAACTCGCGGGTCACGATAAAGTCGCGGGTTTTACCGGTGATGGGGTTGCCTTCTTCGTCCGTGGTCTCCCCGTTTTCATCGATAAAGCGCACTTCAATCGACTCAATTTCACCTTCTGCCACAATCAGGGTGACGGTGCCGTCGTCGCCAATTTGGGGTGCTGCTGTGACCTGGGCAAGGACATAGCCATTGTCCTGGTACCAGTCATTCAGATCGAGAATACTGGTCTGAAAGTCTCTCAGGTTCAAAATTTCGCCGTACTGATCACCAAAGATTTCTTCAATGGTTTCATCTTGCAATACCTGGCGATTGCGCACATCTACCCGTGTGAGTACTGGGTTAGGCTCTACGAAAAAGGTGACCTTTACGCCTAGGGGCGTATCTTCGGGACTAGCGCGCACGTTAGAAAAGAAGCCCGTGCTGAACACGCTGTTGATGTCTTCCTGTAGCTGCGTGCGTGTGGTGGTGCGTCCAGGGGTTGTCTCCACTGCGCTGTACACCGCATCAATCAGCTCTGTGGAGAGGGCCTGATCGTTGGTTGAAACAACATCAACTTCTGCGACCAGTACACGGGTTTCTTCAGTGGCAGCTTCTTCTGTTGCGCTACCGTCGTCTGCACCGGCTTCGCCTGCTTCATCGGCAGCAGGGGCCGCTTCATCAGCTTCTATATCGCTTGCTTCACCTTCACCGGTTGTTGGTACCGGAACGTTAGTGGGTGCCGCGGGCGTAGGCTGAGTGGGTTCTGGGGTTGTATCAATAGCTGGTACATCTGCCTCAGCGCCTTCAGCGTCAGTCGTGTCTGCGGCAGGCGTTTCGGTTTCGGCCTCACCCGCTTCAGTGGGTGCCGATGGGGTGGGCTCGGGGGTGCTTGGCAGCGTAATGGTCGGGGGTGCTTCTGGCGCTTCGTCGATTTGTTTGTTAGCGGCAGCACCGTATAAAAGTCGGGCCAGCGAAGGACCTTCTATGGGGGCTTCTGCAGGACTTGATGCAGGGCCTTGGGCCTCGGCTAATTCAGAGCCCGTAACTGACTCTGATGCGTCAGCCGCTTGGCTTGGTAAACCGGCGATTGCAACCAAACTTAAAGAGGCTAAAAGAGCCGGGGAAACACGCATAACCACATTGATCCTTGTAATAAGTTCACTCCTCACTGCGCCTAGTGGTCATCCCGTTATGGGCCGACCCAGACGCTAAAACTTTCCCCAAACGTGATCAAATCAGACGATTCAACCCCGTCAAGGGAAACTTCTCCAAATTCAGCAATGTATGGCAAAAATGTCCAAAATCGGAAGCATTTGCAATACATCATGGGCTATCAGTGTTGCCCAGACTAAATCAATTTCGACCGATCTTACCTCACTGCCAAGCGCCAATCGAAAAATCACTGTGACAGATGTGTAGCCTGCACGTCAGGGATGCGTTAAGTGCAAGGCTTGCAAGGAAATGCACTGTGCTTGGGGGCAGGCGTTGGGAAAGGGCCAGGGGAAAGGGTCAGGGGAAAGGGACTAGAACAATCTTGCTAGCTCAGCTGTCCCAAAATCCGATCGAGCACGGCCTGGTAGCCTTCTGCGACGTTGCCCAAGTCCTTGCGGAAGCGGTCTTTGTCCATCACGCGTTTACTTTCGTCTGCCTCATTAGCATCCCACAGGCGGCAGGTGTCGGGGCTAATTTCATCGGCGAGTAGCAAGGTGCCTGCTTTATCGACGCCAAATTCTAGCTTGAAATCTACGAGCGTAATGCCGCAGCTGGCGAAGAAGTCGGTGAGGACTTGGTTCACGGTTTGGGCTTTGTCATGGAGTTCTGCAAGCTGCTCGGCGGTGGAAATGCCCATGGCGAAAATACGATCGCGTGTGAGCAGCGGATCGCCCAAATCGTCGTTTTTGTAATAGAACTCCACCAGGGACGATTCTAACTTTGTCCCTAGGGGAATGCCCGTTTGCTTGGTGAGGCTGCCCGCCGCGATATTGCGCACCACTACTTCTAAGGGCACGA
The DNA here is from genome assembly GCA_039186165.1 of Cyanobacteria bacterium P01_F01_bin.53. GTDB lineage: Bacteria > Cyanobacteriota > Cyanobacteriia > Phormidesmidales > Phormidesmidaceae > Phormidesmis. Next base: position 739 of record JBCDAG010000202.1, on the reverse strand, counting down.
TATCCACTCGCTTAACGCGCATTTCCCTATCGCTGGTGGTTTCTAGCAAATGCGTGGCGACCCCTTTTTGCTCTAGTAGGCCGTATAGGTGTGTGGTTACCTTGCAGTTAATCACGCCCTTATTAGCAATCTGCCCTTTCTTTTGCGCATTAAAAGCTGTGGCGTCGTCCTTAAAGTAGGTGATTAAAACCTCTGGATCATCGGTTGCGTAGATGATTTTGGCCTTACCTTCGTATAGCTTTTGAGCGTCAGTCATGGGGCGGCGAGTGAAAAAATGAAAGCACCCACCCATTATTACGGCAAAGTTCTACCAATCTGCCTTGTCTGTAACATCATTTCCTGATTTGTGTTTTTTGGGTGCGAGTACCGACATCTCAACCCGATAAGCACCGGGAACCCTATGCCTGTAACCGTTGCGGGCAACTTGAGGGACTTTGGCATGTTAAGGCAATTGAAAAATCCGGCTGTCGGGTTGGCCTCACTCTCCTCACTATTGTGTTGTGCTCTGCCCGCAGAGGCTCAGGTGACGCCCACTGCTGGTGTGGGCGATGTGGGTACCGTGGTGAGTGGCACCGCCGATTTCCGGTGACCGGCGGGAGCCAGCGGCTCAATACTTTATTTCCTGAAGGGGTGACACAATGGCTACAAGGCTTGTAATACAGCTTTCATAGCCCTCAGGCCCCTCAGATAATATTCGATTTTGCCGCGATTGAGGCTTATCAATTGTTGCATTTGTTGT
>JBCDAG010000201.1:0-13213 GCA_039186165.1 Cyanobacteria bacterium P01_F01_bin.53 | reverse complement strand
GGATGACCAATACCTGTTGAAGGTGCTGGCTCAGCAAAAACGCACTGCCAAAACAGTATGAAGAAACGTGTGCGTTTCTCCTGGCTGTCTCCCACATGACCCGCTATATCAGCGGGTCAGCGACTTCTGCCTAAGGGATAGCTTGGCAAGGGGAACCATGCTCGGCTGTGGCGCTAAACAGGTTCGAGCGATACGCCGTAATCAGAAGCCTGTTTTCTGATGCTTGAGTGGTTCTGGCTTACCCAGCCCGGAAAAAGGCGATCGCCCAATATCCTTAATCAAAGCCACAATTTCTTGTGCGTCTTTTTATCCGTTTTTACCCAATAGTTGAAATCTTCAAACGCTGAAGCTTCAAAGATGATTCTCCGGCTCATTCCAAAGACTCCAATGACACCTCAACGAGATTCGCCCTATTCTCAACGTTTTCCATCGCGGTTAATAGCCGCTTTCGGTTCGCCTCCGACTGCATCAAATAGGCCGTTTCATCCACTTCGGACACTACAATCTCAATTTCTCGCCCTTTAAAGGTACTTTTCAACCCTTCCAAGAAGCTTTCGTCCAATTCGTTGGCATTTAGGCGATACGTAGTGTGCATAGCTCGCGCAGATAGAATTACAGCTAATTTAGCCCGGCGAAAACCTTTCACGCGATTCCATATTCACAGCAGTGAACCATCATTTTTGAAGCAGTCGCTCCGAAGACATCCCCTTTACAACTCTTTTCTCAAAGCCTGACGAAACTGACGAATAAGGCTATTTTCGCCCATCTTTTTATGCAGAGAAAGCACCTGCGCAAAATCCTGGGCCTGTAGCGGCGCAAGCGCGATACTTTGAGTAACAGCGCTGTATTCACCATTATCCAGGATATGAATGGTCAGAGCCGTTCCATCAAAACGCCAGATTTCTGGAACGCCTAACGCAGCATAGATTTTGAATCGGTTCAGCGAACTGCTGGTGATGTCAATTTCCACCGCAAGGTCGGGTGGTGGCGACTGGGTGAGGTCTATTTGGGTTAGCTCGCGGACCAGCGGTTCATTTTGAATGTAATAGCACTGGTCGGGCTCAAGCCCATTTTGCAAGTCCTCGCGATCGCACGTCCGAGACCCCAAACTCCGCACTTCTAATCCCAGTTCCTCCGTCGCCGCTTCAATTAACCGCCCAATCAGTTTTTTGTAACTCTCGTGCGGGTCTAGCGGCATTCGAATCTCTAAGGTTCCATGGTCATACGTTAGGCGAACCGCAGGCTCTTGCTCAAAATCCTCTACTAAGGCCTGATACGTTCGCCAGCTGATATTTTGCAAAATCACCCGGTCAGGCCTTTGCGCTTGCTTTTGAATCGGAATTGCAATCATGGTGCAAATCTAACGAGTAGCTCTATGTTAGCGGGCGGGTTACTCATTGCACTGGTTGCACTGGACTTATTAACTACGCCTTATGTGAGTGATCTCTATGTCAGGGTGAAACCTTGAAATAATTGTCACACAGGGATTAGAGGCCATTAGATGAAAATCTAAAACGGTGCAATCAGGAATGGATGCATCCTTATTGACTCTATTATCAATTGTGCGAACCCAAACAGCAGTTATTTAGTAGCCAAACAGCGTATTCAGGATTCGGCTACTAAAGCGTAAATCCCTATTTATAAAGGGTTTGACACGTTTAGGTTCATTGAAATCCAACTCACATAAGGCGTTAACTGGTCCCACTGACTGAGTGAACCCAATTCTCTAAAAACAACGCCCAGTCAAGAACTGGATCAAAAACCTTACCGCCAACAATCAACAACCAATAAGGTACCGACTATGATTCGGCGCAAGCCTATTCACCCTCAGCGCCAACAACGCTTACGGTGCAAATTGCGGCAGGGGCTTCACGCGCCCCAGCACATCACTTAGCTCACCATGCACCTTGCCATTCGTCGCCAAAATCCGCCCACTCTGAATATTAAACGGGCCTTGGTCATAGGCCGTCACCTGCCCGCCCGCTTCTTCTACCAAAATCACACCTGCCGCGACATCCCACGGCGATAGCCCGCGCTCCCAGTAGCCATCGAGCCGTCCGTAGGCCACGTACGCTAAGTCAATCGAGGCCGAGCCGCCCCGACGCACACCGCGAGTCAGGTGGGTAAGGTGGCAAAATTCGGCGTAGTTATTGTCAATGGTTTCCCTGCGATCGTAGGCAAAGCCCGTAACAAGCAAGCTATCCGATAAGGACTCTGTACCCGAGACGCTAATGGGCTCCCGGTTGCAGGTTGCGCCGAGGCCTTTGGCGGCACGGAAAAGGTGATTGTGAACGGGATCGAAAATTGCGCCGACTGCTGGTTTGCCGTCAATGAGCAGGCCAACGGAGCAGCCGCAGAAGGGGTACTGGTGGGTGTAATTAGTGGTGCCATCGAGGGGATCGACTGCCCAGAGGAGTCCGTCTGCCTCACTGTTTGTTTGACTGGCAATACTGCCGGATTCTTCGGCAAGGATGGCATGGTCAGGGACGTGCAGGCGAAGTACGGAAAGGACTTCTTTTTCGGCGGCTTTGTCAGCTTCGGTGACCAGGTCACCGGGGCGACCTTTAGATTGAATGTTGGAGAGGTTGCCCCAGTAGTGCTGGAGTACTGCACCGCCTGCGCAGGCAGCTTCAGTGGCAACATCGAGAAAGCGTCGGAGATCGTCTGGGGAATAGGGCATCTTCAAGGGCGATAAAAAATGATTATTGCCAGAAGTAAATCCCCTCTGGAGGGGTGCCCACAGGGCGGGGTGGGTCGGCAACTTACGTCACAAACCGAAACCCACCCCTGCCCCTCCCAAGAGGGGATTTACTTCTGGCTGGGTAAATAAATAGCCTGGTTCAGGCGAGGGAAATAAATAAGCTGGCTCAGGCGAGGGAAATGAGAATTACGTGTTGGCCTTAGTCGTCTTCAATCGGCATGCCGAAGCGAACTTTGCCTTTGCCAAAGTAACGGCCAAACTGAAGCTCGTACACTTCGTCTTCGTCCTGCGTTTCTACTTCCAAGTCGCTGCGCGGGTAGCTCACACAGAGCAGCGCATAGCCCTGCTCCCGCAAGTCGGGTGATAGGCCCATGGCTTCATTTTGTTCTAGCTCGCCTGAGAGTACTCGGACGGCGCAGGTGGTGCAAGCGCCATTGCGGCAGGCAAAGGGGAGGTGAGCCGTTTGGTTTTCAGCCGATTGGAGAATGTAGCGATCGCTCGGCACCTGCACGGTGTAATCAATACCTTTTTGTCGGTCGTGGATCTTGACTTGGTAGGTTTCGGCCATAAGACAAAAAAGGAATGAACAAAAATGATGGACTCAACGAGTGTGTATATGATCGCATAGGTGGCCCACTTTCTGTTACGATAGCGAAGCTGAAATAAGCCGTCCGACCGACACCGTAGCCTTTGCAGACGCAAGCTATATCATCGGTTTAGGCAAGTTTCACACAATAGTTGGAGAGATGGCCGAGTGGTTGAAGGCGCAGCACTGGAAATGCTGTAACGGGGCAACTTGTTCGAGGGTTCGAATCCCTCTCTCTCCGTACGAAAAAAGGACTTACCTGGTTCCCTGGGTAAGTCCTTTTTTTGACTTTCTTGATTGTCTAGCAAGTACCTGTATCTGGCACCTGCGCACCTGACTCTACATGAAGAAGTCTAGTGCAGCAGTCTACGGCTTGCCACCCAGCTTTTCTTTACCGAGGGCAATGCCACCAATGGCGACGAGCCCGACCCCTGTCCATTGAATGATTTCTAATGGAGCAAGGGGTGCAAAGCCTATCGCCACGAGGGCCATGACAAGGGGCGTTGCCGCCACCACAATCCCTGTACGGGAGCCAATCATCCGCAAACTGCTGTAAGTAAATAGGTACACCAACAGCATGGCGAGCCCAAGCAATAGCCCCCAAACCACAAAGCCAACCCAGCTGATATTGGCGAGTCGGAGCGGCTTTACCAGCAGTACCAGACTGCTGAGTACCGCAACCGTGGAAAACTGAACTACCCCAACAGGAATGGGGTGGCACTGCTGGCGATAGCTGATATTAGTGAGCACAATGTACAGGCTGAAGGCCACACTAGCGACGAGACCAAACCAAATGGATGTCCCTAAGTTGGCCGTTGAGGCCAAGAAGGGACGCAGGGCCAACACACCACCCATGGCGATCGCAACCATCGCCAGCCAACCCAGCGGCGTCATTTTACGCTCTTGGACCAACAGTGCACCCAAGGGCGATGCTGTCAATGGATAGAGGAATAAAAGCGTGATACCTAACACTGGCCCTAACAGGCCGACACATTGGTAAATGAGCACCTGGGAAATAAACAAAGCAGCGCCACTGCCAATGAGCAGCGTGACGAGGCGATCGCGCGTATACACCCAATCTTGGATATCGTCCCAGGTGTCCTTATAAAGCTGGGGCGCTAAGGCACCTAGGGCCGGGATAGTAACCAGCATACGAAGCCATAGCAACGCCACGGCAGGAACAAAGCCAGCGCCTAATTCCCCCACGGGGAAGCCTAACCAGGTACCGCCCGCGCCTAAGGTTCCAATCAGGCTGTAGTGCCAAGCCATGAGAATAGTGGCGATCGCACTCAAAATCACCCCTTTGCGAAGATTCAGCTCAACCAAGTTACCGGGTGGCTTATTAGTCTGAATACTGGTGTGGCGTCGCTGCTCGGAGGTTGCTGGAATCGGTAGTTCAATGGGGCGTACTGGCTGCTCTGCGCTATCGGGATCAGTAGGCGGCGCTGAGGTCTTTGAGGCCTTGGGCGTAGCAGATGGAACAGCTGTTTCGCCGGGGAGTAGGGGCGCAGCTTTAACCGACTCAGTTTTTTGAGTCTGGGCTTCAGCAGTCTGGGCTTCAGCAGTACTGGCCTCAGCAGTACTAGCCTCAGCAGCCTTAGCGCCAACGTTCTTGAATTCTAAGATTTTCGCTTCGGCGGCTTGATGAGCTTTGGCAGCTCTTGACTCAGTGATTTGAGCTTCAGGAGTCTGGAATTTAGTTGAGTCTATGTCTGTCGTGTCTGTATCTGCGTCTGTGTAGCTCAGATCCCTCGGCAACCCCTTCAGCATAGAAGGCTTAGGAGAGGGCTTAGGAACATCCACAGTCTCTTCAACGATTGATACGGGCTCTCCAGGTAAGCGTGGCCCACTCACGGATGATTGAAGTTCTTTGCGCGAGCGCGGGCGCTCCTGCAAAGAATCGCCTAGTGATGGAGATACGGTACGGGCCTCAAATTCGCGAAGCGATTTTACATCCTTTTGTAAGCGCTCATAATTTGCCTGAAGTGATGCAATATCCAGCTCTAGCTGCGCTTTTTCAGATTCTAAGCGGCCAATGTCCTGACTGAGCTGCTCCGTGTAGCGTCGTTGCAAGTTTTCCAAGGGACCTGCCACTTGACTGGCCAAACGCTCGGAAACGATTTTGGCAGAGGGATCAAAAACTTGCTCCTCTGCTTTCTTATTTATCTCAGAGTGACTAGTCTCAGAGTCAACAGTCTCAAAGTCACTCTCAGAATCAGTGCTCTCAGGCGCAGAAGCGGGCTGAGTCTGCGATGGCCTCAAGTTATCCTCTTCGGAGGCGGGGTTAACCGGCTTCATTGTTCACTTTCACACTGATTCATGTGTTCACTTTTATACAGCTACACAGCAGGATTCAACTACCCGTGATGTGCCCGTGATGTGAATGTTACCAGAGATACCCAACCGGGTGAACCTAACGTGAGCACCCTCTGACAAGCCGCTGCAAGCCGTCGTCAGGCCGTGTCGAGATCACATCCCAACACAGAAAATCCCGCAGGATCGCGAGTCCTGCGGGACATATTTAATACGTGGCTCGATCTCAACAGGTCGTTTCAAACCTGGTTTCAAGTCTGGTTCATTTCGCCAGTCCCAGAGGCCTTTGCCATCGGCCTAATTAAAGAGACTCAATAGCTGGACCTAACTTTCTGGGCCTAATTCTCCGGGCCTAGATAATCGTTCCGTCTGGAATGACTGCATTCTTAATCACCACAACGATACCGCTACGGATGTAGTAGCCTTCAGATTCACGTTCAGCTTCCTGCACGTTGTCCTTGTTGATAATCTGCACGTTTTTACCAATACGTGCGTTTTTATCAATGATGGCGCGGCGAATGACGGAGCCTTCACCAATGGCCATTGGGATTTGATCGGTGTTTGGATATTCGCCCTGCTCATCCATTGCCTCGTAATAATCGTTACCGATAATCAAGGTATGGTCTATTTCACAGTTGGCGTGGATGCGCTGGCGCAAACCAATAATCGACTTGTTGATGGTGCAATTTTTGATAATGCACCCTTCACTGATAATCGATTCAGTAATTTTGGAATCGAGAATCTTACTGGGGGGAAGATAGCGCGATCGCGTATAAATCGGCGCATCCTGCCGGAAGAAACTAAAGGCCGGATTAGGCTGATCAGTCAGGGCGATGTTCGCATTGTAAAAGGCTTCAATGGTTCCGATGTCTTCCCAATAGCCCTGGAATAGGTAGGTGCGAACATCGTAATCACGAGAAGACGCCGGAATGATCTCATGACCGAAGTCTGTCATCTCGGGGTACTTATTGAGCAAGTCAATCAGCACCTGCTTTTTGAAGACGTAAATACCCATGGAAGCGATAAACGGCTTTTCTGCCGCTTCTTCCGGAGACAGCCCCATGCTGCTCGTATCTACTTTCATGACTTCGAGCGCTTCACCCTTAGGCTTCTCTGAAAACTCAGTGACGCGGTTCTCCGAATCTACCTTCATCAGGCCAAAGCTAGAGGCCGTTTTGTAACCAATGGGCACCACAGAGAGCGTGACATCCGCGCCCATTTCCCGATGCTTGATGATGTAATCGCTGTAGTCCATGTGGTAGAGGTGGTCACCAGAAAGAATGATGAACTCATCCACATCGGCTTCTTCGAACATCCACATGTACTTGCGGACAGCGTCAGCCGTACCTTCAAACCAGCTAGGACTATCAGGCGTCTGCTGTGCAGCCAACACCTCAACAAAACCATCGCTAAAAGTAGAAAAGTTGTACGCCTTGGAAATATGGCGGTTTAGGGATGCTGAGTTGAATTGGGTCAGCACGTAGATTTTTAAAATGTCAGAATTTAAACAATTACTGACTGGGATATCGATTAAGCGGTACATGCCAGCTAAGGAGACAGCAGGTTTCGCACGATATTTCGTCAGCGGATAAAGACGGGAGCCAGCGCCACCGCCCAAGATTATTGAAAGAACTTTTTTCACAACGTCAACCCTTAGCTTAAGAAATTATGCCATCCTTACTTCACACTCAAGTGTGGGCCTGTATCTGCCAGTTGGCAAGGGGGGATCGGTAGATATTGGGTTGATTTACGCTCTTCTTTTGGCAGATGTAGCGATGGCGACAATGATCGAGATCACACGGATGTAACATCTGACGCAACGTACTGAGGACGTCGATTCAGCGGACATTACAAGTCTTTACAAGGGCTTCAAATAAGGCCCCGGCGCCTCGTAATGTAGCCGCAAGTTAGCCGTTAAATTAAAACTCGCTATGGTTCCCATAAGAAGTTGAAAATAAGTTAGGGATCGAATACCAGGAGTCGCGTGAGCACCGGTTATCGTTCAGCATGGCTTACCAACGGCCCCGTTTCTAAAATGTGGGTCACCACAGATCGAATGGTTTCACGCATGCCATGGACATCGCCGCTATAGTCCATAGCCATGGTTAGGGCATAGCGTTCTTCACCGATTTTCACGGCCAGGGTCGTTGCCAAAACGAGGTCATTTTGGCCTGTTTTTTCGCCTAACCATTCGACGGCAGGGCCCATATCCTGGAGGGCTGTGTAGCCTAATTCTTGGTCAGATTGAGCTGAGAGCGCCTTGATAAGCTCTGAGTGTTCGTCAATTTTTAGGCTATATACGTCCACCATCATGGCGGTGATATCATGGGTTGTTGCCTGGTTGCTCAGATCCCCAGGATCGGCTGGCATAATCACATCGCCTGCCAGCTTATGCCCTGCATAGGTATTGCTATAGCCCATCTCTTTGAGGGTTTGCTCAATGTAGTCGCGCCCCAAATAGTCAATCAGCTGATTGGTAGCGACGTTATTGCTTTGATCAATCATGTGGGCCATGATTTGCCTGAGCGGATAGGTCTCCTCCACTTGGATTTTGGTGCCCTCAGCATCTTCTGTGAAGTTGCTGAAGTCAACATAGGTGGGCTCATCTAGGTCAATATTTTCGGTATCGGCTTTATGGAGTAAGGAGATCGCAATCGGCACTTTGATCAAGCTGGCCGCACTGGCCATCAGCTCATCGCCCTGGTGATGGCGACAGAGTTCACCACTGATGCGGCCTTGTTGCACGGGCGAACTCACAAGTACACCGCTAGCGCTGCCGATTTGGCAGAGGGTGAGGTGTACACCTTGTGGGTCTACGCCAGCGGCTTCAATACTGTTGGTGATAAAAAGGCCGTCTGTGGTGCTGAGTTTGCTCTCTGCGGTGGCCAATAGCCTCCGGTACTGGGTGCGTTTTGCGATCGCCCGTTCAAACAGCACCGCTCCCTGTGGAATGCTCTGGAGCTGCTTAAGCGATTCGCGCCACAAAAACCGTTCCCGCTGGGTAAGTGTCAAGCTCTCACGAAGATTGCCTGTCTCCCGTGCTTTTCTCGCGCTCTGGTAGGCTATCACCCCTTGGTTGGCAAGCTCCATTGCCCGCCGATAGTTTTCTTCAGCGTCAACAGTTTCGACAGTGCCAACCACCGTTTCCCCGCCCCCTTTACCCAAGGGTCCCGTCAAGCTAGACGAGGCCATCCACCTGGATTTATTAGTCGATGTAGCCGCTGATTGAGTCGCCTGTTTAGAGCCCTTCTCATTGCGTACCAGTGCGTCTTCATCCACCAGGGCTTTCAATTCCTCTTCTGACAGTTCTGGCTCAAGCCCCGGTTCAAATCCTGGGTTTGTGGCATTACGAGTCAAGCCACGCGCCTGAAAGGGAAGCGAGGCCTGTAGTAATGAAGCGTGGGAGTGAATCTGGGTAGATAGGCTTAGGATTGCGCTAAATGAGCTAGCGATCGCAAGGCTGTACCAAAAACCTGACATCTAGAGGCCCGAAATCTTAAGTGACAAGAGGAAAGAACGAAATTAATCATGGCGAGCACCGGCACAAAGCTTTGTAGTAGCGGTTACGATTTGCCTGCCTTAAGCAACGTACTCACGGGGCACCACACCTTAAAATCCGGACTTAAATCCAGAAAAGGCCTCTGGATTGCCAGAACACGCTGGTTGACGAGCCGTGTATGTATTCGTGATTGATGGGAGCGGGTGTGATGGTTGGAGGCTACCCATGGAGAAACGAAAATGTAACAATTTTAATTAAATCTTACAGTCTCCACGATTGGCATCCCCCAACGATGAAAAAGAGCGAGAAAATGGTTTGGACTATCTCAAAAAATAGGGCGCCAATGGGTTGTGGGAGCTGATAACCTAGCTAACTGGAGTACTTGCGGTCGTGAACGGTCAGTATTTGTGCTTTTATTCAAACGTTTTTGAACGAAAGGCTTGTGAACTCAAAGTTCTACAAGGCTTTAGTCGCCCTTTCAGTTAACTCCTTCAATTAAACCTAAAGAAAGAGCTCAGCAAGAGCTCAGCGTAAACAGAGGAACCTTTATGTCAGCTATCCGCGAGTTGCACCAACAGCTCACGAGCAAAGCGCGCAGTGCCGTTGAAATTGCTCAGGCTCAGATCGATCAGGCCCAAGCCGTAGAGCCTAAACTCAATAGCTTTGTCTCGCTGACCGCTGAAAAAGCCTTGGCCCAAGCTAAAGCTATCGATGCCAAAATCGCCGCAGGCGAAGAGGTTGGGCTGCTGGCTGGTATTCCAGTTGCACTCAAAGACAACCTTTGTACCGAGGGCATTCGCACCACCTGTAGCTCCAAAATGCTGGAGAACTTCGTACCGCCCTATGAGTCCACCGTGACCGGCAAGCTGGATGCGGCGGGCGCGGTATTTGTGGGTAAAACCAACCTCGATGAGTTCGCCATGGGCGGCTCTACCGAGAATTCTGCCTGGCACACCACCCATAATCCTTGGGATTTGGGCCGCGTGCCAGGCGGGTCTTCTGGAGGCTCAGCCGCAGCAGTGGCCGGTGGACAAGCGCCGATTTCTCTGGGTTCTGATACGGGTGGCTCGATTCGTCAGCCCGCGTCTTTTTGCGGCATCGTGGGCATGAAGCCCACCTACGGACTGGTGTCACGCTTTGGCCTAGTGGCCTTTGCCTCGTCCCTCGATCAGATTGGTCCGTTTAGTCGCACGGTGGAAGATTCTGCGATTTTGCTAGGTGCGATCGCCGGTCACGATCCCAAGGACGCCACCAGCCTAAATGTCAAAATTCCTGACTACACCACCTTCCTCAAAAAAGACGCCAAGAAACCCCTCAAAGGCCGCAAAGTCGGCATCATCAAAGAGACCTTTGGCGAAGGCATTAACAGTAAAGTGGGCGACACTGTGAACGCGGCGATTGAGCAACTCAAAGCCCTAGGCGCAGACGTCAAAACCATTTCCTGCCCAAAGTTCAACTACGGCATTTCGGCGTATTACATCATCGCGCCCTGCGAAGCCTCGGCCAACCTAGCTCGCTACGATGGCGTTCGCTACGGCCTTAGAGCAGAAGAGCCCAACCTGCTCTCCATGTACAACAAAACCCGCTCTGAGGGCTTTGGCGACGAGGTTAAGCGCCGGATCATGATCGGCACCTACGCGCTATCGGCAGGCTATTACGACGCCTTTTATCTCAAGGCGCAAAAGGTCAGAACGCTGATCAAGCAAGACTTTGAAAAAGCCTTTGAAGAAGTCGATGTGCTTGTGAGCCCGACCGCGCCGACCACGGCGTTCAAAATCGGGGCGAATGCGGACGATCCGTTAAGCATGTATCTCCTTGACCTGATGACGATCCCCGCCAATATGGCCGGGTTGCCTGGAATGAGCGTGCCCTGTGGGTTCGATGACGACGGCATGCCGATTGGGTTGCAAATCATCAGTAATGTCTTAAGAGAAGACTTACTCTTTGAAGTGGGCTACGCCTACGAGCAGGCCACAGACTGGCATATAAATCAGCCCAAGTTTTAGAAAGTAAGTTTGTACAAAGGGGGTGTAGCGCCAGCAAACCAGCTGGCTACCTCCAAAAATAAATCACCCTCTGAGATCGAACCTCTAGGGGATCGAACCGCTAAGGTCAAATTGGATTCAGCTAGCTTCTTCTTAAGCGGGCTGTCTATAGCAGCGTCTCGACACTAAGCCAGACACTCAGCGTTATCCTCCGCAACGTTAAACAAAACGATCCCAACTCTATCAATATGTGATCGCAGTGGCTCATCGTCCAAACTGTTGTAATCGACAACGTCAAAAAAGTAGGGCAGTGGACGCTCCTCATTCAAACTTTCCAGCAGCCGTAGGACAGTCGTATGGGTGATGCCTTCTCCAACAATCGCAAGATCCACATCAGACCCCTGCTGATAGGTGCCCTTCGCACGTGACCCAAACAAAACAACCTGCTCTACCGCCTCTAACTCAGCAGCAGCAGCGCGAATATGCTTAAGATCACGCTCTTTGAGGCCATAGCTCATTATTCTGCGTCCTCTTCGTCAGTTTTATCTGCATCCTCTTTCTTACCCTTAAAAGTTTCGTACAGCTCCAAAATCATTGGATAATAGAGCTCTCGAATACGCTGCTCAACGGTCCGGGCAATGTCTTCTTTGTAGGTATGCGCTGTGAGATTACGATCTTCCAGCGCATCTATCCACTGGTGCCCCTCACTAATCAGCCCGATTCGATAGGCTTGCTTAATGGCCTCTCTCGGCGATTTGGCACTGATGCCTTCTGCCTGCTCATAATCTTTCATGATCTTCCAAGAGAGCTCGAATGCCATTTCGAAAAACTGAATGAGTCCAGCCCGTTCTAAAACGGAAGGGTCTTCCACGCGTAACGCCTCACGTAAAAGTAAAAAGGTCCGCTCAAAATTTGAATAACGCTGTATCCATCGAATGTCTGGATTTCTCACAGGCCTTTCTCTACTGACTCAACTTATAGGATCGGTACTGCATTGTTCCCTAGCAGTAAAGTGCGTTTCCTCTATCCTGGACTCCCCCTATTTGATAACATTAAACGCTGAACCCCATTCATCCCCTCAAGTCATCAGCCCTCAGAAAGATTAGTCAGAGGGATTGCTCAGAAGATTGCGAGAGGGACTGCGCAGTTAAGGAGAATTAATTTCAAATGGCCAAAATGTATTACGACAGCGATGCCAATCTCGACTTGCTCAACGGCAAGACAGTGGCCATTATCGGCTATGGCTCGCAAGGCCATGCCCACGCCCTTAACCTCAAAGACAGTGGTGTGAATGTAGTCGTCGGCCTATATGAAGGCAGTCGCTCCAAGCCCAAAGCGGAAGCCGAAGGTCTTAAAGTGTTGTCCGTTGCGGACGCCTCTAAAGCCGCAGACTTCATTATGATTCTGCTACCCGATGAAATTCAGCGCAGCGTCTATAAAGAAAGCATTGAACCTGGCCTAGAAGCTGGCAACGTTTTGGCCTTTGCTCATGGCTTTAACATTAACTTTGCCCAAATCGTACCCCCCGCCGATGTAGACGTTGTGATGGCCGCGCCCAAAGGTCCTGGTCACCTCGTACGCCGCACCTATGAGCAAGGCCAAGGGGTTCCCGCTCTCTTCGCTGTCTTCCAAGATGCGTCCGGTCAGGCTCGCGACATCGCCATGGCCTACACCAAGGGCATCGGTGGAACCCGCGCGGGTGTACTCGAAACCACCTTCCGCGAAGAAACTGAAACAGACCTCTTTGGTGAGCAGGCCGTCCTTTGCGGTGGCCTCAGCGAACTGATTAAAGCAGGCTTTGAAACCTTGGTTGAAGCTGGCTATCAGCCTGAACTGGCTTACTTTGAGTGCCTACACGAAGTGAAGCTCATCGTGGACCTGATCGTAGAAGGTGGCCTGGCGACCATGCGTGACAGTATCTCTAACACCGCTGAGTACGGTGACTACACCCGTGGTCCTCGCGTCATCACCGCCGATACCAAAGCGGCCATGAAGCAGATTCTCAAAGAGATTCAAACCGGTCAGTTTGCCCGTGAATTTGTACTGGAAGCGCAGTCTGGCAATGCAGGCTTTAACGCCACTCGCCGCATTGAGTCTGAGCACCAGATCGAAGAAGTGGGTAAGGACCT
>JBCDAG010000200.1:0-13231 GCA_039186165.1 Cyanobacteria bacterium P01_F01_bin.53 | reverse complement strand
CGCTCACCCATAAGCTAACGGGTAAGCTATTTCCTTTACTATCGAATTTTACATCCACCACAAAAGCCTGCTCATCAGATTGTTGAACTTCACGAATGTGATCGTTAATGTCATTGCGATGACTTTCGGGCATGTAGTACGTTTCTAAGCCATACTCTACTCGCCATCCTAGAGCGCTATTGCCTTCTAAGGCGACTTGATTTTCCTGAAGTGAGTCAGGGTATTCCAGGCTTACTGCTACTGGTTCCCAGGCTTGTGGTACGGGCGATTCTGTTGCCGATTCGCTAGGCGCTTGCAGGGTGACAAACAATCTTCCTGGCCTGCTTTCACCCGTTTCTCCAAAGACATCGTCTGCCCCCGTAAGTGATTTGAGCGTATCGATATTGGCAATGTCATAACTGAGGGTTTGGGAATAGCCCCGCAGCAAATCGTAGGGGTCAACGGGTGCTGTTTGCAGCGTTACCGTTTGACCGTTGACGTAGGTGAGCGCACTTTGAAATGGGACTGCCGCAATTAACACGGACTGGATGAGCATCACTGCCCAAAACCGCCATGAGGCTATGGGTTTTAGCGGCGTTGGGAGTGTTGGCGTTAGCGTCGGTGACGGCTTGGGCCGTTGTGTGGGCTCAGGTGTATTTGGCGTAGTTCGAGAAGTTGAATCGCTCATGACGCATTCTTCCGTGTTGCAGCGTTTGTTTTAATCGAAGATTTTGTTTGTTTCTCAAACCAGAGCCCTGCGGCAATAATGGCAACGCCGCAAAGTGCGAGGACGAGGGCTTTTAGCATCAGGCCGGTATCGTACTCAAACATGCGAGTCATTAGCCCAATCACCACGATGCCCATGCCGCCCCAAAATCGGTGGCGAATACCCAGCAGCATCCCATCGTGCAACATGGCAAAGCCAATAAAAAAGAGCACCATGTTCATGACAATCGGACCCATCAGACCGGAGCCTATGTTTTGGTAATGGCACCACACGCTGAGGCCAAGCAAGGTGCTCACTATGCCGAATACGGGGGTTTTCATCCATAGTCCTTTGGCTTCAGGGCGATGGCGGATGTGCAAGAACAGTTGCCAGCAACCGTAGAGTGCGATCGCGCTAAGCCCTAACAATCCCAATAAAAACGAATTGGTGATGGAGCCCGATAAGCGACTTTCCAACTCGCTGGCGGACCAATATTGAACCCAAAAGTCTCGAAATGAATAGGTGTACGCCCCAAGACTCAAGAACCAAATGGCAAGGCCGCGACTAATGGATTGAAACGGATCTGGTTTAACACCTACAGGTCCATCAGCCCCTAGCTTTTGGTGTAAGAGAGAACGATCGGCAGAGGGTACTGCGGAGGTTTTTGCCCCCATCGCCGTGATTTGATTGGCGGGCCACCTCCAGAATCGAGCGTGATAAACCCATAAGAGGACCGGAATTAATACAAAGGTCCAAGTCAGTGAGAGGGCATTCCAATGAATAAGTGCACCACTGGCCGATAGCAGCATCGTCAGGATGCCAACGCCCCACAGTCCATACAGCGCCCGTGACCTGCACCAGTGCGCTAACGGCAAATACAACGGTGTTATGAGCACAGGCAAATACGCCTGAAGTGCTGTAATCCAGCTAATGTCCGCAGCATTTGCCCGCCAAAATAGGGTGCCAAAAAAGGCTTCTCTGTGGCTGAGTAAAATCAAAATCCATGACAATACGCCCAGGGATGTGAGCCGTAAGCCATAGGCCATAGCTAATACGCCTAAGCCCCACACCAGATACAGCCCTGCGACCGAGCCATCTTGGTGGAACATCTGAGACATGAGTCCCAGGTTTGCGCCCATTATGAGAGCGCCTGTGAGCAATAGTCCATGCCCCAGTCGTTGCAAGCCTGGTTTCTGCAGTGCTTTATGGGCAGGCCGACGCCATAGATAAAACCCTGCTGCATTGATGCCAACAAATGCGCTGAAGATTACCACCATCCGTAGCGTTCGAGACCATTCTTGCCAGTTAGCCGCTACCAGTGTGATCGCACCGAGCCCCAGTAAAATGCCGCCGAGCCCCATCAGAATCGTGATGAATCGATTGCTATTGGCCGCTTCAATACTACTGAATTCATAGCGCTTAGCGAGCTGCTCATATACGTCAGCGTCGATGAGGCCTTCGTGCCACCATCGCTCTGATTCATCCCTCAGCTGTCGCCGAAACTTTTCCATACTCATCGCTTTTATCCATCGAACGAGTGGTAGAACGCTGCATGTCAGGAAGCACTGACTTCAGCAGCTCTATGGCTCGATTCTAATCGGCGAAATGTTGGAAACAGAAGATGGCGTTTTTGATATTTGTCAAAAGTAATTAAAGTACGGACGTCATCACAGACGTCACCAATTTGGTGACGCACGTCATTTTCCTGAGACTTAGTAGTGGTTTCTTTAGGAGACTTCGTTGTCGTTAACTTTGCCGAAGCGGCGATCGCGCATCTGAAATGCTTTCATGGCCTGATGAAACTCATCGGTATCAAAGTCAGGCCACAGCGTATCGGTAATGTAAAACTCTGAATAGGCTAGCTGCCATAATAAAAAATTACTGATGCGCATTTCGCCACTGGTGCGAATCAGCAGGTCAGGGTCGCTCACGTCGCAGGTGTATAGGTGACGGCTGAAGAGGGATTCGTCAATGTCTTCCGGTTGCATATCGCCTTGTTTGACTTGGGTTGCGATTGCCCGACAAGCCTGCAAAATTTCTTCTCTACCGCCATAGTTTGTCGCTACTGAGAAACGAATGCCGGTGTTGTTTTGAGTTTGCGTAACGGCCCGATCAATCTCCCGTTGTAGTGTTTCGGGTAGTGCACTCAGATTTCCGACAAACTGGATGCGCACATCCTCTTCCATCATTTCTTTTAGTTCTTGCCGCAGCACTCGCTCAAAAAGCGTCATCAAAAAATCGACTTCGCGGGTTGGTCTGCCCCAGTTTTCGGTCGAAAATGCATAGGCGGTGAGTGCATCAATGCCCCAGTCACGGCAGCAGCGTAGCAGCTTTTTTAGAGTATCGACACCTTTGCGATGCCCCATCACCCTGGGCAGACCCCGACTTTTTGCCCAGCGACCATTGCCATCCATAATCACCGCCACATGTGAAGGCATCCGCCCCGGCAACAAGTCCTTTGGCAGGGCAGTCGGGGCGGTCGATACACTGAAATTGGCTGTCATTTCTTTTCCTGAGGGGTGGGGCTAGGAAGCTTGCGCTTGAGAAAGCTTAACAAGTTAATACCCTTAATAGAGAGCCGTCTTCCCAGACTTCGTAGCTGTGGTGCAACGGTATCACCATCGACTGAGGGTGAAAACTTATCAAGTAACAATTCCCTCAGTTTACTGCTCGTTAGGGGACGGTTTAACATCCCTTGCTCCGCCACTGAAATTGAACCCGTCTCCTCAGAGACCACCACGCACAAGCAATGTTCTACGCGTTCGGTAATGCCCATGGCTGCCCGGTGTCGGGTCCCTAGCTGCCGCGACGCATCTTTTTCTGAAATCGGTAAAATAACCCCCGCTGCCAGTACCCGTGAGCCGCGAATGAGGACTGCGCCGTCGTGGAGAAGCGTAGTCGTTTGAAAAATGGTTTGTAATAGCTCGCGAGATAGGTCTGCGTTGAGTTTTACCCCAGGTACCGAAAAATCACTTTCCTCAATGGGTTCATCCGTTTCCAAAATCATCAAGGCTCCGGTGCGGTTTTGGCTTAGGCCTTTAACCGCTTCTACCAGTTCATCAATGACATTATTAGCCGTAGAGAGGGCATTCTCTTGGGCATTAAACAGTTGGCTCACTTCCCCTCGGCCTAGCTGCTCCAGCAACCGCCGAAATTCGGGCACAAGCATAATTGCTAAGGCGACCGAAGCCCCCAGCAATAATTTGTTCATGGCAAAATGAAGCAGGCCAAACCCGAGCGCATCGCTTACCAGCGTGGCTGCCATTAAAACCATTAGCCCTTGTACCATCCACATTGTTCGGCGATCACGAATGACCGCCAACACCATGTAGACGAGTGCAACAACTAACCCAATATCAATGATGGTGCCATACAAGATTTCAGACCCGTTTCACCATTATGACCATTTGGAACTCTCCGTGTTAGTGACCGTTTGAGTAAATATCGACTAACGCGACAAAACAACTTCCTCAAAAAGCTGGAGCGTTAAAACCTCAGATTTAAAGCCTTAGATAACGCCTTAGATTTAGAACCTCAGATTTAGAATTTCAGAGCCAACATTTGAGCGTTGTCTTGCTGAATGCTGTTAGAACAGTAACTGGTTGCTGTGCAGTCGCTTGTGCACGCCTCCCGTACCATAATTCACGACGACAAAATCTAAGTGACACAGGTTGGGTGTTTTACGTATGGGTGATGACCGTTAACCCACGTAGGCATCTAGACCGATGTCAGTCAGATTGCCATCACTATCAGAGCACAGTTGCTCTCAACCACACGTGATCCATCACAAATTGTGGATGAGTCGTAACATAGCCCTACAGCCATGGCGTATTGCCAATGGTTGACTGGAGTGCACGACGAAGACTCATCCTGTTTGTTCTGCCCTGAGTGGTGCACGCCTCAGCATCCACCACGGGTGTGTTTGTCATCATTTAAGTCGCTGTTATTTTTAGCACTTGCGTAAGTTCAGTATTCACTAAGCTTTAGCATTTATCCGTACTAAAGGGAATCAAATCCTGTAATTTACCAGTTGGCTAAGGTTTTAGGATTTGAGTGTTTAGGGTTTGAGTGACTCAGGCAGGCGATCGTGGCGTACGAGGTCTTCATAGGTTTCTCGGCGCAAAATAATATCGGCCTTGCCTTCGTTGACAATCACGGCACCGGGGCGAGGGACACGGTTGTAGTTAGAGGACATGCTGTAGTTGTAGGCACCCGTAGCTGGGACTACCAAGGTTTCACCTGCACTCAATGGGGGCAAGCTCGCTGATGGAATCACCACATCGCCTGACTCACAGTGTTTCCCTGCGAGGGTGACTGTTTCACTCAGCGGCGCAGACATTTTACTGGCTGCGAGTACACGGTAGATGGACTGATAGGTAATCGGGCGAGGGTTGTCAGACATGCCGCCATCGACAGAGACATAGGTGCGAATGCCAGGGACTGTTTTTTGTCCGCCGACGGTGTAGGCGGTGACGCAGGCTGAGCCGACGAGCGATCGCCCAGGCTCACATAGGATTTTGGGCAGGGGCAAATTAGCGCTCTTGCAAGCTGCTGCTAGGCTTTCGCATACGGTTTTAGCCCATGCATCAATGCTTGGGGGATCATCTGACTCGGTATAGCGAATGCCTAAGCCGCCACCAATATCAATTTGCTCAATCGGTAAATTGTATTTTTTGGCAACTTCGAGCCACTTCACCATGACTTTGGGTAAGTCATCATGGGGCTGAATTTCAAAAATCTGGGAGCCAATATGCGCATGCAATCCTACACAATTTATATTGGTCCCTTCCTTGGAAATATGTGCAAAGACTTCTTCGAGCTGGTCAGGATCAAACCCGAATTTGCTGTCGATGTGTCCGGTTTGAATGTATTCGTGGGTGTGGCACTCAATCCCTGGTGTCAGGCGTAGCAGGATAGTGGCTTTTTTGCCAGCTTCACCGGCTAGCTGATTAAGGGTGTTCAGCTCGTGCCAGTTATCAACCACGATATGAACATCTGCGTCCAATCCCAGCTTGAGTTCTTCTATGGACTTGTTATTGCCATGGAAGTATAAGTTCTCAGACTTAGCACCAGCGTCGATGGCTGTACGTAGCTCACCGCCGGATACCACGTCGATGCCAATGCCTTCTTGTGAGGCGATCGCACATACGGCCAAACAATTCCAAGCCTTAGAGGCATAGACAATAAGTGACTCGCCTGGATAGTGCTTTTCAAAAGACTGCTTGTATTGGCGACAAGCTGTTCTGAGGGTGTGCTCATCTAATATATAGAGAGGCGAGCCGTACTCCGCTATTAAATCCACTACGTCGCAGCCGCCAACCACGAGATGATCTTTATCGTTAACCGCTGCAGTGAGTGGCAGTAGGCTCTGGTTAGGTGAGGTATCACTCGTTGTATTGGCTAAATACTGAAGACTCGAAGACTCGCTGGAAGATGCTGGGTGAGTAGAATCCTTCGGCGTAGCTGGGGCAGTGGAGACCATAGGGTGTGTGAAAATAGACTTTGTTAACAAGTGTACAATTGGCCGCAATATGCCGCTACCACTTGCCGGTAACCCTCATCAGCCCCTTGCATTCTCTAGATTTATGTTTTGAGAGCTTTAGCGTGTTTACCCCTTATCGAAGCGGATATCCCCGCTGTTCTTTCCCTTGACCAGCGATGTTTGGGGGGGCTTTGGACTCGTTCAGGCTATCAACGCGAACTCGATAGCGAGCACAGTGACGTATTGGTATTAGTGAGTGCGCCCACTGCCAGTGTTCTCAGGGCGATGTTTGTGGCTAGATCCCAGGCGAAAGCTATCGCTGGCAGTGTTTTGGGGGCTGAAAAGGGGCAGCCGAATTCTCAGAAAAACAATCCGTATCTGCCTCCGCAGAATGTAAAGAAACTGACTAATTATCAGCTCAGTGGGAACATTGCCGCTGGCGATCCCACTGCTCCCAAGGCTGAGACAAAGGGCCTGCCTTTGACCCTGCTAGGGATTGGCTGTCTTTGGGCCATTTTGGAAGAGGCGCACATCACGACCCTGGCCATTGAACCTGCTCAGCAGGGGCAAAAACTAGGGCAACTGCTGCTAACTGAGTTGCTGTTGCAGGCCTATTATCGTGGCCTAGAACGCGCCACCCTAGAAGTCCGAGCCTCGAACGAGCGTGCCCTGAATCTGTATCAAAAATTTGGTTTTTCAGAAGCCGGTATTCGGAAGCGTTACTACTCAGATGGGGAAAATGCCAGGATTTTGTGGCGTAGCCGATTGCAAAAGCCAGATGCCCTGGAGAGTTTGCTAGCGATGCAAAAAAGCTCAGTGAATCACCTATTTCTGCAAAAAGTGGGGCTCTTCATTCCCCAATTGTATGGTCGGACATCATCGGGTTAACGATTTCGTTGGTGCTATTTGATGCGCGCGCGCCATGATTGCATTAAGTAATTATCACTAATAGCCCTCTCTCAAAGGTTCAAAAGATAGGCAAAGGTCCAAAAGATAGGCTTACCAGTCTACTTAATATGTCAGCTATTAATAACATTGTAATTAATACAAGAATAGTTAATTCTTCGCTATTTTAAAACCCATTTTGTGCATCAAGAATGGCGTTTTTGGGTGAGGAATCCATTTAGCGATTCGGACGACTGTCTGTAGGTTTAGTTTCCTCTGACAGTAGTGAATACCGCCCACTCTTCGGTATTTTTTGCTGTGCTAGAATCACGGTAACCAGCCCGCAGCAGGTGATGGAATACCGCCATGTTTGAACGCTTTACAGAAAAGGCCATCAAGGTCATCATGCTCGCTCAAGAAGAGGCCCGTCGCCTTGGCCACAACTTTGTGGGCACCGAGCAAATTCTCCTAGGACTCATCGGTGAAGGTACCGGAGTCGCAGCCAAGGTCCTCAAATCTATGGGCGTCAATCTGAAAGACGCTCGGATTGAGGTTGAAAAAATTATTGGTCGTGGTTCTGGTTTTGTCGCCGTTGAAATTCCTTTTACACCCCGAGCAAAGCGCGTTCTTGAGCTATCGCTTGAAGAAGCTCGCCAGCTAGGGCATAACTACATTGGTACTGAACACTTGCTACTTGGCCTGATCCGTGAAGGTGAAGGCGTTGCCGCCCGCGTACTTGAAAACCTAGGCGTTGACCTTTCCAAGGTTCGCACCCAAGTGATTCGGATGCTCGGTGAGACTGCTGAAGTTTCTGGTGGCAGCAACTCCCAAGGCCGAACCAAGACACCTACTTTGGATGAGTTTGGTTCTAACCTGACGCAGATGGCTATTGACGGCAAACTTGATCCCGTGGTCGGTCGTCAAAAAGAAATTGAGCGTGTGATCCAAATTTTGGGTCGTCGCACAAAAAATAATCCCGTTCTCATTGGTGAGCCCGGTGTGGGTAAGACTGCACTTGCAGAAGGCTTAGCCCAGCGCATTGGCAATGGCGATATTCCTGACATCCTTGAAGATAAGCGCGTTGTTACGCTTGATATTGGATTGCTCGTTGCAGGTACGAAGTACCGCGGTGAGTTCGAAGAGCGTCTGAAAAAAATCATGGATGAGATTCGCGCTGCTGCGAATGTCATTTTGGTGATTGATGAGGTCCATACCCTGATTGGTGCGGGTGCCGCGGAAGGCGCGATTGATGCGGCCAATATTTTAAAGCCAGCATTGGCGCGTGGTGAATTGCAATGTATTGGTGCCACTACACTTGATGAGTACCGTAAGCACATTGAGCGAGATGCGGCCCTAGAGCGTCGCTTCCAGCCAGTGATGGTGGGTGAACCTAGCGTGGAAGAGACTATCGAAATTCTCCACGGTTTACGCGATCGCTACGAGCAGCACCACAAGCTAAAGATATTGGATGAGTCTCTGGAAGCTGCAGCTAAGCTCTCTGATCGCTACATTGCCGATCGTTTCTTGCCAGATAAGGCCATTGACCTGATTGACGAGGCCGGTTCACGGGTTCGTTTATTAAATTCCCAGTTGCCTCCCGCAGCTAAGGAATTGGATAAGGAACTGCGTCAGGTCCTTAAAGATAAGGACAATGCGGTTCGTGGTCAGGACTTTGATAAAGCCGGTGAGCTACGCGATCGCGAAATGGAGATTAAGTCTGAGATACGTGCTATTGCACAGAACAAAAAGACAGAAGATGAGGAAAACCCCAAGGTTGCTTCTCCTGAAGTGACGGAAGAGGATATTGCCAGCATCGTTGCGTCTTGGACAGGCGTTCCTGTACAGAAGCTCACCGAGAGCGAGTCAGAAAAGCTCCTGCACATGGAAGATGTGCTGCACCAGCGTTTGATTGGTCAGGATGAAGCTGTTAAGGCAATTTCCCGTGCCATTCGCCGGGCGCGCGTTGGCCTTAAGAATCCGAATCGTCCGATTGCCAGCTTTGTCTTTTCGGGTCCTACCGGCGTCGGTAAAACAGAGCTAGCCAAGTCTCTGGCAACCTACTTCTTCGGTGCCGAAGAAGCCATGATTCGCCTAGATATGTCTGAGTTTATGGAGCGCCATACGGTCTCCAAGCTCATTGGCTCACCTCCGGGTTATGTGGGTTACAACGAAGGCGGTCAGCTGACTGAGGCTGTGCGTCGTCGGCCTTACACGGTCGTTTTGTTTGATGAGATTGAAAAGGCACACCCTGATGTGTTCAATATGCTGCTGCAAATTTTGGAGGATGGTCGCCTGACCGATGCCAAAGGCCGCACAGTAGATTTTAAAAACACATTACTCATTCTCACCTCGAACATTGGTTCGAAAGTTATTGAGAAAGGTGGCGGTGGCCTTGGCTTCGAGCTTGAGGCTGACCAGGCAGAATCACAGTACAACCGCATTCGCTCCCTGGTGAATGAAGAGCTAAAGCAATACTTCCGCCCTGAGTTCTTAAACCGTCTCGACGAAATTATCGTGTTCCGTCAGCTCACTAAGGATGAGGTCAAAGAAATCTCGGTTATCTTACTCAAAGAGGTATTCCAGCGTCTTGAGGAGCAGGGTATTACTTTAGAGGTGACTGATAAATTTAAGGACCGACTCGTGGAAGAGGGATATAACCCGAGCTATGGTGCCAGACCATTACGTCGTGCCATTATGCGATTGTTGGAGGACAGCTTGGCTGAAGAAATCCTCTCAGGTCGCATTAAGGACGGTAGTACTGCCACGGTTGATGTCGGTGAAGATGGCAAAATTGTTGTGAATGCTTCTGCCACCGAAGAAAAACGTGAGTTGGCCGCTGCTGCTGATTAGGGCAAGGTGATCATCTCATTTCGGAAAGGTTAGTTAGGCAAGGTGAGTTAATCAAAATCAGTAATGCCTGCATTAGGTTTTGACAGCTTGCCTCGTCATCTGTAACGCAACAATACAACTGTAGAAATGCCTGGAGTGAAGTGTCTCTCCAGGCATTTTTTTGGTGGCTAGATTGCTGTTAGATTGCTAGGAAAACGCCGTTTAGAAACTGTTTTATGAGGAAATAGGTGGCTCGCAAAGAGATTTATGAGAGCATCTAAATACCCATCAGACGGCAATCTGAGCTAATTTGTGAACATATGTAAAGCCAACTTGCTTTGTTTTGCAATAAAACTCAATAATTAGGATAGGTTTTTTAAAGTTGTGCGTATCCAAGCATTGCTGTTACGGCCTCTCAAAAATTGCAAACACATAATTCGGTGAAGTTGCCATGATTGGTGGAATATTCGAGAACATTGGTAAGACGCTCAGCGGTGGAGAGAAGTACTTCCTGGAACTCGATGACTCTGCCGGTACAGATGCTGCACCTGTGGAAGATCCCGCGTCAAAGTCAGAAAAAGCGGCTGTTCCTGAGGTAAAAGCAGCCGCTGCGGCACCTGCGGAGAAAGTCGAGAAGCCTGCTGCAGAGAGTAAAGCCCCGGCAAAAGACACGCCAGCTAAACCGGAAGCACCTAGTAGTGCTTCTAAACAAGTTGCTCCAGCCCCTGACAAGCCTGCTGAGTCTAAGAAAAAGAGTAAGTCTAAGAAGAAGAAGAAACAGGCTGCTAAAACCTCCGCGAAGCCAAAGGCGGACAAGGCAGTTGCTCAGTCTGCTCAGTCAGATGCTACCCCGCCAGCTGCTGCTGAGTCTTCCGAACCTAAGGTGCCTACGGCTACCGATCTGATTGTTAATGCGATCGCGGCAGCAGGCCCTATTCCTATGGAAAATCCCGTCGCTGATGGTGACGAAGAGAATGTACCTGCTCAAACTTTCTCGACGGACTATTTGTTGCCTTTGGATAACCAATCTCCTCGCCGACCAGGTCCCGCTTTGGGTAACTTCCGAGTGATGGCAAAGTCGGTTACTAAGCGTACCAGCTTGTAAAGGCTGGCACTAGAGCAGAGCCGTTAAGATCGGTACTTATCTTATAAGGTCGGTAGTTGTTAAGTGCTAATAAATAAGTGCCAATGAAATAAAGCGCAGGAAGACTAGGTTTCCTGCGCTTTATTGTTTCCTCAACTTGATGAGGATGTGCATTTTTCTCTGAACGCTTAAACCCTTGATCTGCTTATGTTGCTTATCGAGCTTCTTGGCAGAGCATGGGCTTTGGCAGGAGCTGCTTAGCGCGAAGCATAGGCTGTCATAGGTTCTTTGATAAAGCGAATATACAGATGTTTGAATGTGGAGCGTAGAACTCTGGGCGCACCAAAATCGATAGGCTGTATTTTTTCAGGGAGTTTCCAGTCGGGGCAGGCTAGCTCAGCCGGTTGTCGGAGGGGAAATTCGATGTCTGCGAGCTGCGGACAAAAGCCTAATCGTATGGATTGGGCAACGGTTGGTACTTGATGGGGAGAGACCCCTAAGACCTCAACCATGGTGCGATCAAGTGCAAAGACATCATTAGAGGCGCTTAAGATGCCTAGCTCCCTAGGCTCACCATTTATCGGACCACTGCCTTCTTGGCCGATAATGCCGTCCATAATGGTGAGATCGGGTGAAATTGCCTTGGCCGTTTCCACGAGCATGGACCCAAATCTCTGGCTATCTTTCCCGGCTTCCATGTGCCACCAAGCTTTCATTTTGCCAGGCACGCAGCCAAATAGATTTTTCACCCCGAGGCTCATGGTGAGCTGCACGTGGGATTTTACCTTTGGTAAATTGATCACCACATCAGCTTCCATGACCTCTTTTGAGAGTAAGAAATTTTCAAACTCACTGTCTCTGTCTGCGGCATTGATGGGGTAACGCTTGCCGTGCATTTCGACGATGGGCACGTTAGCTTTTTCGGCCCATTCCAAGAGCCCATTGGCTTTGGCGACACCCCGCGCACTGCCAAAGGCCGGACTATCTCCCAGGAAGGGTTTTCCACCACCTGCCTGAACCATTTTGGCGACACAGTACACAATTTCAGGACGCGTGGTGCAGCCTTTGGTGGGACGTGAGCTGGTGAGTAAGTTGGGCTTGAGTAGGACGCGATCGCCTTGCTTTACAAAGCTTGCCATGCCTCCCATTGGCGCTAGCAATGCTGTCAATTGCTCTTGCAGGGACTCAATATCGTAAGTGTTTGTCTGAATCAGGCTAACTGATGCCATAACCTTTTCCTGCCGCATTTCCTAAGTTTGAATGTTGCCTGATTTTTTAAAGTGGACTCAGTTGAACTTACCTGTTCAAAAAAATGCCCTTCTCTAAGCATAATAACTATTCGTTACAAAATAACGCGACAATTGATGATGTCTGCACATGCCTTACGTTTCATCGTTTGCTCAGTCATGCTGTAATACACAGTCAAGTTGTAAATTTTATTGGGTCGATTGCGCGTCGGCCAACTTTTTCAAGATGCTAACTTTTTGGGCAAAAACCAGCGGCACCTGGATCAATGTGGCCTTAGTTCTGTTGGGCACGGGCTGTGGGCTGCTTTTGCGCAACCAGCTATCTCAAAAAATGCGGGTGATGATTACTCAGGCGATGGGTTTGACGACAATTTTTATTGGATTGTCCATGGCTCAGGATCTGACTAACGCTAGAGCAGGTGGTGTTGAAGGGGTTATTCTCGCTTTGTTTGCGCTGGCTCTTGGGGGATTGCTCGGTGAATTGTGGCAGCTTGAAGAACGCCTGGGGATGTTGGGTGATTGGTTAAAGGCTCGGGTTAAAGGCGGTAGTCGCTTTACCGAAGGTTTTGTGGCGGCGAGTTTGCTTTTTTGTATTGGGCCGATGTCAATCATCGGCAGCCTGAATAATGGCTTGCTAGGCGACAGCACCATTTTGGTGGTCAAAAGCACGATGGATGGCTTGGTTTCTATCGCGCTGACGGGCACCTACGGTCTTGGTGTGGGTTTTTCGGTGCTGACGATTGTGCTCTATCAGGGGGGGCTTTCGTTATTAGCTAGTGGACTCGGTCAATTTATTCCTGACCCGACGAGTGCTCCCAGTATTTTGCTGGTTACGGGAGTGGGCGGCATTATGCTTTTGGGTTTAGGGTTGAATTTGCTAGAAGTCGGCAAAATTCATGTGGCTTCTTTTCTGCCTGCACTGGCCCTTGGCCCTCTCTTAAGCTGGCTGGCCCAAACGATGCAGTCCTAGTCGAATTAAAAAACAAAGGCCCGATACTAATTAATTAGTATCGGGCCTT
>JBCDAG010000199.1:0-13268 GCA_039186165.1 Cyanobacteria bacterium P01_F01_bin.53 | reverse complement strand
GGCGGCATTTCTGCGATCGCCTACGACGTGCCGCGCGATCGCCTCTATGCTCTCTCTGATAATCGCGATCGCCCCCGCTTTTACACGATGACCGTGACCGACTTGGCGACGGCACCGACGCTAACGATAGAATCTGTCACCTATTTAAAAGACAACGAAGGCAATCCTTACCCACCGGGTGAGCTGGATCCTGAAGGCCTCGCCCTGACACCCTCTGGAAATACGCTGCTGATTTCCAGTGAAGGCTCACCCAAGCGCCGGGTGGCCCCTGCTGTGGGTGAGTATGATTTGGCCACAGGGCAGCTAAAGACCGTTCTGCCACTGCCGCAGCGCTACATTCCAGATAGTGTGCTGAGTCCAGAGGCTCCGGTTGAAGCGGGTGCGCAAACCCAGGGCGTTCAGGAAAATTTGGGGTTTGAAGCCCTTGCCATTAATGTGAACTCTGGCACGGGCGGCGCGTATGAGCCGTATCGGCTGTTTGTGGCTACGGAAGGCCCGCTGCTGCAAGATTTGGATTTTGCGCCGGAGATTCCTTATAAAAATCGATTTTTGCATTACCTGCTGGATCCGTATCAGATGGATATTATTTCTGAGCATCTGTACGAAATGGAGCTAGCGCCAACGGGGGCCGTGCTCCATGGCCTTTCTGAAATAGAGGTATTAGACCAAGGGGGACACTTTTTGGGGATAGAGCGCTCCTATGGCTTTCAAGGGTTTGGTCTGAAGCTTTATCAGCTGGCGAGCGGTGGTGCGATGGATATTAGCGCGATCGCTTCACTGCGTAGTGGTCAAGGCGCTGACATTAGTGGTATTAATCCTATTCGCAAAGAGCTGGCGGTCGATTTAGCGGCGGTGTCTGCTCAGAATGGCATTCCATTGCAGAACTATGAGGCGATGACGTTTGGCCCAACGCTGGCGAATCGTAGCCAGAGCTTGCTGATCATGAGTGATGATAATTTTGCCCCCGATCAGGAAACGAGCCTGCTGGTGTTTGGGCTTACTCAGTCTTAGTGCTATGGGCCAGAAGATATGAACCAGAAGAACGTAGTTTCTGACCTGAGTATAGAGGTCTCTTTCGAGGGAGTGGTGGTGCCTTTTGACGGACTTTAAAGTTCCCTTAAACCTTACTTAGCCTAGGCGCTGCGAATTTTTAACTCATCAAAAAAAATTAGTCATGGGAAAGTTCGCTATCCCTGAAAAATTCTCAGAATCCTTATGGGAAAACTTTTCTAGCCTTTTGTCCTAGAATCGATGGCTGCCATTTTGGCCGTTGATTCTTAGCTGATTCGTCTTATTTGCTACCTCTCCCTTGGCAGAAACTACCCAAGTAGCACCCTTAACCTGATAAATTGGGCATCAGCAATCCTTCTTAATAAAGGTTGTATAAAGCAGCCGTCTGCGAGTTTGGGTGCTGTGCGCTGATAAATAGCGCAGATTTTCCTAACGGTAAAATGACACTGATGAGTTGTCTTGAGAGCTGGGGAGAGTTTGGCTAATCCGCAGATGTGTAGTTTACGGGTGTGTCGGTAGGTGTATTGTCCGCAGATGTGTAATCCATAGGTGAGTGAATGTTGAACTAACTGTTGACAGGCAAGGTCGGTTCGTTGTCAGCAATGTTTTTTATTATGGCGACTGGCTTTTTAAGACTGGCCCTTTTGATACCCCACTTTTTCATTCTTATCCCTTCTTTTAATTCTCATGCGCATTGCCCTTTTCACTGAAACGTTTCTGCCTAAAGTTGACGGCATTGTTACTCGCCTGAAGCACACTGTTGAGCATCTGCAAAGCTTTGGTCACGAGGTCTGTGTTTTTTGCCCTGAAGGGGGCCTGACTGAATATAAAGGCGCGCAGGTGAAGGGGATTTCGGCCTTTCCATTGCCGCTATACCCAGAGCTGAAAATGGCGGTTCCAAGGCCTTCTATGCGGACAGCAATTGAAGACTTTAAGCCGGATTTGATCCATGTGGTCAATCCAGCGGTTTTAGGGCTGGGGGGGATTTATTACAGTAAATCTTTGAATGTGCCGCTGGTGGCCTCTTACCACACCCACTTGCCCAAGTACCTAGAGCACTACAACCTTGGCATGCTAGAAGGGGTGCTGTGGGAATTGCTGAAGGCCATGCATAACCAGGCGGCGATTAATTTGTGTACGTCTACTGCGATGCAGGAAGAACTCACAGAGCACGACATTGAGCGGGTGGAGGTATGGCAAAAAGGGGTGGATACGGCGCTGTTTCGTCCGGAGTTGCGCAGTGATGAAATGCGATCGCGCCTGAGCGAGGGCAATCCTGACGCGCCTATCCTTATTTATATTGGTCGTCTGTCGGCTGAAAAGGAAATTGATCGGATTAAGCCTGTGCTTGAGTCCATTCCAGGTGCTCGCTTAGCGCTGGTGGGTGATGGTCCTAGCCGTGAAGATCTGGAAAAACACTTTGCGGGGACGCCGACGAACTTTGTGGGGTATTTGGCCGGTGAAGAGCTGGGCTCGGCCTATGCGTCTGCCGATGCCTTTATTTTCCCGTCCCGGTCTGAAACGTTGGGCTTGGTGCTATTGGAAGCGATGGCGGCAGGTTGTCCGGTGGTGGCGGCTAATGCGGGTGGCATTCCCGATATCGTCACGGATGGTGTCAATGGATTTATGTTTGACCCGTTGGATGATGGCGGGGCGATCGCGGCGACCCAAAAGCTACTAGGGATGAAGGCTGAGCGGGAGCTACTCAGGCAAAATGCACGGGTGGAGGCCGAGCGCTGGGGTTGGGAGGCATCCACCCGGCAGCTGGAGCGATATTACCTGGATGTGCTGAATGCCGGGATGGGGGCCATTGCTGCTTAGGTGGATAAGCTTAGGTGGATGAGCGCGGCCTAGAAGAGTTGAGGGAGCATTTTCAAGGAGGGTAGGGGTGGATGAGTTGTAGATAAGGTGAGTTTGGCCAGTGTCGTTGGCAGATGCCTTCGTTAGAGGCTGTCAGGCAGGTAACAAATTTTCCTCATCTGTTAGTTTAGAATCAAGAGAACCTAATCCGAGAAAAGTGCAGAAAGAGGACTTTCTGATACTGCTGAGGTGGCACCGTGTGGCACTTGGCTCCTGGTGCGAGATTGTTGTTGTGTTCTGTTGTAGATGGGCCGTTAGTCTCTAAAGACCTTTGTTTTGCATAGGTCGGATTAAGTTGTGTCGTCATGTAGAAAAAGCCGCTTAGGAAGTGGGGGTAAAACAAGGAGGAGACAGTTTTTGTTTTGTCCTAAAACCCAGGTATATCAGCGTTTTACGGCTCTTTTAAAACAGAAAAAGTATCTAATAGGGATGCTTTCGCCGAGGCTATGCGATACTAAGTAAAGTCACTGAGGTGAAGAGCGCTACTCGGCTTAGCGGGCAGCGAGTGCTCAAGAAATATGTGTGGGGCACAGGCCGTGACGTAGTTGGCGGCGTTTATACCTCCATAACAAGGGTCTGTTCTTTGCCTGTAGAGGTTCATTCAACCGAGCTATCTGTTGTATACCACTCTACATATTTCCTGATTACGATATTGCCCAATAGGTTACTTTTGTCCGAATTCTTAATACGAGTGTATTTCCAATGAAAATAGTTGTTTTGGGTGGGGATGGTTTTTGTGGGTGGCCAACAGCCCTACACCTATCCCAAGCGGGCCACGATATTGTGATTGTGGATAATCTGTCCCGTCGCAATATTGACAATGAGCTATCGATTGACTCCTTAACCCCTATTAGCTCGATAGCGACCCGACTAGAGGCCTGGACTGAATTGACGGGTAAGGAAATCAAGTTTTTGAAAATGGATGTGGCTAAGGAGTACGACCTACTCTTGGGCCTAATCAAGGACTATAAGCCTGACGCCATCATTCACTTTGCGGAGCAGCGGGCTGCACCCTACTCTATGAAGTCCCCGCGCCACAAGCGCTACACCGTGGACAACAATCTCAATGGGACGAACAATCTCCTTTGTGCCATTGTGGAATCTGGCCAGGACATTCATGTTGTTCACCTCGGGACCATGGGTGTATATGGCTACGGTACGGCTGGCATGAAGATTCCTGAGGGCTACCTGGATATTCAGGTCATTACGGACGAGGGTAAGGTGGTTGAGAAGCAGATTCTGCATCCGGCTAACCCAGGCAGCATTTACCACATGACAAAGACGCAGGATCAGCTGTTCTTTGCCTATTACAACAAGAATGACAAGGTTCGCATCACTGACTTGCACCAGGGCATTGTGTGGGGGACGAACACCCGCGAAACGTCTATGGATGAGCGGTTGATTAACCGGTTTGACTATGATGGTGACTATGGTACGGTGCTGAACCGTTTCTTGTCCCAGGCGGCGATTGGTTATCCGTTGACGGTACATGGTACAGGCGGTCAGACTCGTGCGTTTATCCATATTCAAGATACGGTTCGCTGTATTGAGTTGGCGATTAGCAATCCACCGAAGCCGGGCGATCGCGTGAAAATCTTGAACCAGATGACGGAGACGCATCGGGTGATTGATTTGGCAAAGATGATTGTTGAGCTGACGGGTGCTGAGATTCAGCATTTGGAGAATCCTCGTAATGAGGCGGCGGAGAATGAGCTGATTGTGGATAATCAGTGTTTCTTGGATATGGGTTTGAAGCCAACTCAGTTGGATAAGGGCTTGATGTTGGAGATTACTGATATCGCTAAGAAGTATGTGGACAGATTCGATCGTTCTAAGATTCTTTGTACGTCTAAGTGGACAAAGGAACAGAAGGTTGCTGCGAAGGTTTAGAGCCTTTTTGTGCTTGAGTAATCAAGTCCTTGAGTAACCAAGCCCTGAGCGTAGTCGTTCGTGAAACGTTTCCGCAGGAAAAGGGTGGCTGGAGCTTTGACAGGTTATTCAAGTACGTTTCTTTGCTGATAATCCCCCTGGTTAGATAGGTGTTTTTCCTATCCGGCTGGGGGGATTGTTTTTGGAAGAAACGGTTTGGGCGCTGGGGTTGCGGACCCACCTCGCCCTGCGGGCACTCCTCCGGGGAGGAGATCTTTCCTGGCGATGTTAAAGGTCCTCGATTACCTTGATTTTCGTCGCCTGAAGTAAATTACCTCTCTTGCCCTGAGCGTAGCCGAAGGGGGAGCGGTGCACTGAGCTTGTCGAAATGGGGTGGCCCGCAGGGTCGGGGTGGGTCCAACGTGCTGTGAGAAAAACAACAACCTTCCCCTCACCTAAAACCTCATTCCGGGCAAAGTTCTGACAGGGGAATGCCCGTCGCTTGGGCGGTGGTGCGACATTGTTGTTGATATTCTGTTACTGTTATTGAATTGTTTTCACGGATGCCATTTAGTGCGTCAGTCATCCACTTTTGCACTCTTTCCAACCGATCTTCCTGGCCAACTTCTTGGTAGATGGAAAAAGCATGCTGAAGTGTATTCAGGGCTTTTGGATAATCGGCCAATTCTACATAAACTGTGCCGATTAAATAGGTTCTGAAACCTTCTATTGATCGGAGGCCTAATTCTTGGGCAATGATTAGGGCCTGTTGATAATAATCAAGCGCTATTTCATCTTCATTTTGATCATCGTATAGGCCACCAATGCTGCTAAGGGTTGTGCCCTCAGACTGTCGATCACCGATTTCTTGAGAAATCAATAGAGCCTGTTGATAGTGCTCTAATGCTTTTTCGTCTTCTCCTAGGTCATCGTAGAGCGAGCCAATCGTACGCCAAGAGATAGCTTCACTGTATCCATCGCCCAACTGTCGAACAATTTCAAGTGACTGCCCATAATAGTCTAAAGCTGCGTCATAGTCTCCTTCGGCTTCATAAATTCCACCAATGTTATGAAGGGTTGTTTCCTCACCTGAGCGATCGCCCACTTCCCGGTTAATCGCTAACGACTCCTCGTAATACCGCAGCGCCTCTACATAGTCACTTTGACGCTCGTAAACTAAGCCAATGTTACTGAGGGTGATGCCTTCGCCAGCGCGATCGCCCACTTCCCGGCGAATCGCTAACGACTCCTCGTAATACCGCAGCGCCTCTACATACTCACTTTGACGCTCGTAAACTAAGCCAATGTTATTGAGGGTGATGCCTTCGCCAGCGCGATCGCCCACTTCCCGGCGAATCGCTAACGACTCCTCGTAATACCGCAGCGCCTCTACATAGTCACTTTGACGTCTGTAGATACCGCCAATGTTATTGAGACTGATACCTTCGCTAGCGCGATCACCTAGCTGTCGAACAATTTCAAGAGACTGTTCATTGTAATCTAATGCCAGGTCATAGTCCCCCCTCGCTGCATAAATGCCACCAATATTACTAAGGGTGGCTTCCTCACCCGCGCGATCGCCCACTTCCCGGCGAATCGCTAACGACTCCTCGTAATACCGCAGTGCCTCTACATAATCACTCTGATTATTGTAAACACCGCCAATACTATTTAAGGCGGAACCTTCGCCTTTGCGATCGCCCACTTCCCGGCTAATCGCTAACGACTCCTGGAAATACCGCAGCGCCTCTCCATACTCACTTTGACGCTCGTAAACTAAGCCAATGTTATTGAGGGTGGTGCCTTCGCCTTTGCGATCGCCCACTTCCCGGCGAATCGCTAACGATTCCTCATAATATTTCAGGGCTTCTGGATATTGGCTAGTCCGAAAGTAAAATTGGCCAATCCGATACAATGTTGTTGAAATCCCTTCTTTATCTTCAATTCGTCGTGCAATTTCCAATGCAGTGTTGTAATTGGCAATCGCTTCCTCATAACGATACTGATCAGCAAATACCTCTCCTAGCCCACCCAATGACTCACCTTGTCCCTTAGCATCTCCAATGTCTTCTGCAATAGCCTGACTTTGTTCATAGTGAGTAACCGCCGCCTCATGCTCACCCAATTCTCTTTTCGTCTCTCCTAGCTTTTTTAGAATTTCTGCTTCAAAAAAACTATCTTTCAGCTCGCCTGCAATACTTAGGGCTTCTCCATACTGTTCTACTGCCTTTCCAATTGCTCCCTGAAAAACGTACACATCAGCCATGTAACTAAGAATTTGGCCCTCTCCCAGAGTGTCCTTCAGTGCCTGGGCCAAAGCCAATCCCTGCCCGTGATACTCCAGTGCTTTGTCTGCATTACCCAGCCCTAATTGGACTCTCCCCAAATTTGCCAGTGATTGAGTCTTCCCCCATTTATCTTGCGTCTCTTCCGCAATGGCCAAATGCCGCTCATGATATTCCAACGCCTGAATATATTCACCCTGTTGATACAGCACCTCACCAATATTGCCCTCAGCCTGCCCCTCCCCATAGCGATCCTGAATCTCTTTCGTAATCGCTAAGTGCGTTCTGTGATACTCCAGCGCAACCGGATAGTTTCCCAAGTTTTGGTGCATTTCACCCAAGTTCCCAGAGGCATATCCCTCACCCCGCTTGTTCTTAAGGTCCTTAGCATTCTCTAAGCTCCCCTCCAAGTACTGTAAGGAATCTTGTAGACCTCCCAGCGAATAAAACACATTCCGAAACCGCTGAATCCCCAAGGTGCCAATAGAAAACTGAAGTGCTTGTCCAACTTTCTCACCCTGCTCTTCCAAGTTCGTAATCTTTTGTTCTAACTCTGTTGCTTCAGTCCGTCGTTGCTCCAGTTCTAGCGTCTGAGTTTCCAAGTCTCCACTAATTTCTTCCAACTGCGTTTGAACCTCGCCCACTCGGCTTTGGGCTGCCTGAGCCTGACTTTCCGCCTCACTCACCTGACCCTTCGCTACTTCCGCCTGCTCACGGGCACTCGCCGCCGCCGTCTCCGCCGTTCGCTGCGCCCCTACCGCCTGCTCCACCTGCGCCGCAATCTGTTCATTCTCCGCCACCAGCCCTTCCTTATCCGCCGCCAGCGATTCTTTCTCCTTTGTTAGCGATTCCTTCTCCGCTGCCAACTCTTTTTTATCCGTTTCTAGCGCCCCAACATCACCCGTCAGGGCGTTGATCTCTCCCTCAGCCTGCTGAGTCGCCAGCTCCGCCTCTTCCATTTTGCTGACTGCTGCCGCCGCCGCCGCCGCCTTCGTCGCCGCATACCCACCGGTCAGCAGTGCCACCACCGTCGCAAGCCCAGCCACACCCAGCCCCAAGCCATAGGCCCACCGCATGCGCTTGCGCACCCCAGCCAATTCCGTTTGCGCACTGCCCAGCCGAGTATTAATCTGTTCTAACTCTCTGTTTTTTTGTAAAAGTTGTTCTTCAGACTGTGCAAGCTGATCGCGGGTACTTTGCACCGTCGCCTGCATATCCGCCAGCTCAGTTCGCAGCCCCAGCTTTTGGCTCTCCACCAAATACTGATAATCCTGCTTCCCCAAGCTCCGACCTTCCGCCCAAGCCAACGCACCCCCCAGCGCCGCCCCCTGCAACAACAACCGATCCGGCTGCCCACTCGCCGCCCAATCCTCCAACTGCTTCCCATAGGGCCGAATCCCCGCCAGGGTATCTTTCACCCAAGGCAAATCAAACACTTCTTGGTAAATGGGATTGTAAACCTGAAGCGTTCCCAGCCGCTCCACCACCAAGCCAGAGAGGCGCAACGCCACCTGCTTAGGACTCCCATCCTGCAAAATGTGCCCCTGCTGTACCACCTCCTGATACAGCCCTAGCAGCTGCCCCGCCTGCGGATTGTTCCGCAAGCGATCGCGAATCGTTTTTAAATGGGGCGGCTCATCCTGCATCTCCCAGTTATCAATAATGAAGCTGCGCACCACATACTCCACCAGCTCCTCCGGCGACGGCAGCTGAGCCGCCCCCGTACTCACAATCGCCTGATACCGCCCTACCTCCTGCAACACCAAGCTGCACACCTTCTGGGTTAAAAACGGCTGCCCGCCCGTCCACTGCAACACCGCCCGCAGCACCGCTTCAGGATCTTCCACCTGCTCCGCCAACCCCGGCAGTAAAGGCTTTGCCTCCTCAAACCCAAACCCCGTCAGCTGAATCGCCCGCCCAATATTAAATGGCGTCCGCTGCTTCGCCTGGATCAAATCCGTCGGCGTCGCCACGCCAATCAGGGCAAACGTCAGCCGGTTAAACTCAGAATTTTCTGCCCGATTGTTATAACACTCCCGAATCACCGCAAAAAAGTCGTCCGTGTCGAATTCCAAACTCAACACACTGTCAATTTCATCGAGGAAAATGGCAATCGGCTCAGGCACTACCTGCAACAACACATCGCTGAGAAACTTGCCAAACCGCCGCACCGCCGTCAGTCGGCCATTCGCCTCCCACCACGCATCCAAGTCAAACCCCGGATCGCGCTCCTCTATCCGCAACCGATCCACCAAGCTATCCAATACCCCGAAATACCATTCCTCGGGTGCAATCGCCGTCGTCCCCAAGCCACTAATATCCAAAGACGCACAGGCCACCCCTTCCGCCTGGAGCCGCTGTGCCACCCGCACCCGCAGGCTAGACTTACCCATTTGCCGAGAGTTCAGCACATAGCAAAACTCCCCCGCCTTCAGCGCCTGGTAAAACTCTGTGTCTGCGGTCCGCTCTACATAGGTTGGCGCATCGGCAGGCAAGCTGCCGCCCACTTGGTAACGATATTCAGCCATGGTTTACTCGCTCTTGCCTCCCAACCGCGCTTGAAAATACTGTCGATAAAGCCCGCACAACGGCACCACCTCATTCCCCTGGTACTTCACCAAGCCCATGCTATTGAGCTTAAACGCCTCCGTAGAGCCAATTTGTACCGGGCCATACACCAGAATCACCTGCTTAAACGCCGCCAACAAAGCCGCATCCGCTTCCAAGTTAAGCAGGTGCCGCCGTAAATGATCGTTATACGGTCCCCCTTCCGTCGGAGCTTCGGTCAGCAACTGAGTCAGCGTCGTCCGCCCACGCTTCAGCTGATACAGCGCCGCCCGCAGCAAATAGGGATGGCCGCCCACCAACTCCACCAGCTGCTGCTTTTGGTGCTCACTCAGCGTGAGTTGATGGCGCTCAATTAAGCCATTGACCTCTTCCGCATTCAGCTCCCGCAACTCCACCGGAAAGCCCACATTAAAGGGCGAGCGATTAATGCTCAGGGGCACATACACCTCCTTAGAATGCACAATCACCAAATGCAGCTTGCGCCATAGCGGACTGCTCTTGCCCTCCTCATGCCACACCCGCAACATGCCAAAAAAGTCCGTGGCAATTTCCGGATGCTCAAACACCTGATCCACTTCATCGAGCCCCAGCACCAACGGCCCCTTTAGCGACGTTAAAATGTAGCGCTCAAAGTACCGCTGCGCCCGCCGCACCACGCCCCGCGCCCCTTTCCAATAGTCCGCCAGCTTATCGTCTAACTCCAACTCCTCCGTCACACAGGAGCAAAACCACTGCAAAAACTCATTCAGGTCAGTCAGCACTTGGCTATCCGCCTCCTGAAAACTCAGTCGCACCGTGTCAAATCCCTGCGCTTGCGCATGGGCAAGCGTCCGCACCAGCAAAGACGTTTTTCCCATTTGGCGAGGTGCCTTAATCCGAATTAGGGATCCTGGCCTTACCACCGTTTCGTAACAGTCCGTGTCTATGGGCGAGCGCTCCATATAAAAGGGCGAATCCAACGGCACCAACCCCTCAGGCTCTTCTAGCAAAAGGTCAGTTTGCTCAGTAGCATCCGGTTCCGATCCGGCCTGCTGTTTCGATCCAGGCTGTTCTGTGTTGCTTTCTTCTGACGCGTCTTCTGTAGAATCCTCCGTCGGTTCAGCTTCTGTTGCTCCAACCTCTTCTGGCTCGTCCTCTTCTAGCTCATCTTTCCGGCTCTGCGCCTTCGTTTCTACACCCTCACGCACCTTCAGCACAGGCGTCGCCGTTTCCTTCAGCCCGTCCAAGTCAATGGCCGAAAGCCCAAACTCATAGGCATCGGGCACCGACCGACCGTACCCCAGCGCATCGTAAAAGCCCACTGAAAATTCCAGTGAAGCGCGATTACCAATGGCATCATTCATGCCCACCACATAGTCAATATGCTTGCCAATCGCCTTGGCCTGCGGTTCAGAGTAGCAGGCATTCATCAGTACACACTCCACACTGGGGCACAGGCGAAATAACCGTGCCAACGCCGTGCTGCTCACCAGTTTGGCCTTACCCGCATCCGTCTCAAATACCAGCCCTTGCTCGCCCGTGCCATGTCCAGAAAAGTGAACCAGTTGGGGCTCGTACCGCAGCAAAGCCCGGCGCAGATCGTCAGTACGAACGGCCCACTGTGAAACGACCTTGAAGCGATCACGCCCCTCAGAAAGTGCTAACCCTTCCTGAATTTCCCGAACCTCTTCAGGCAGGCGCAAACGCGAGGTATCAGAAGGATTGGCCGCTAAAATAAGAATGGTTTTGTCAGTCACCACACACCTAGCAAGATTAAAAATAAAATAAAAATATAGATGGCAATTCTTTAACTGCCACAGGCTTCAATTCTTAGCAAAATACTCTGCTAAAAGCCCAATATACATAGATTTCTCTAATTTTAATTCCTTCGCATCAAATTAGCTCAAGATATGTCAGAAGGTTAATAGAGGCCCTTCCTTACAAGGTCTTTTTTAGGGGGAACTAGGCACCCAGAATCATGTGGTGACTTAGTTGTGACGTATTGGATAGTGACAAACCAGATATTGATTTGTTGAAAGTGGGCGTGGGCGCGATCACAAAATAAAAAGTGGAGTATAAGGGGATAAGTGCCTCTAGGTACGGACACAATCTTAAGGATGAGTATTAGTGCCTATCATTTAATCAAGGTTAGGTATAAAATATTGCATGAACTTGATTCGGAACTACGATTTTTGCCCCTATGTGCCTGTTTTGCACGCGGGTTTGAACTTCGTTTTATTCAGATCTTGGACGTAAACCAACCATGGTTGTGTGCTACTACCCAAAGCCCCTGACGCTAGTTTTGTCCATGCTTTGCATCCATTTTGTGGATGTCTGTAATGTAGACATTGTTCATTAGAATGAACAATGTGTCATAGCAATTGTGATTGCACTTGCTGCTAAGGGCACTTTCTACAAAAGCTATTTGCTACTGGGGGCTTAGATAACCGTTGTCGCCCCGCCTCACCTAACCCCTAAAGGCGAGCCAAAAATATTCTGTTGTTTGCCATTTTTTAGGGATAACATACCGCGCTTAATCATGCCCCGGTTTAACAAACCTGCCCCTAATAATATTGCTGGTAACTCACCCTACCCAGAGGGGTGGGAAGATCTGTTGCTTAGATACGCATTGGGGGATCTCTCTTCAGAAGAAGAAGCCACCTTTCAGCAGCTCTTAATAGACTATCCAGAACTACAGCCCGAGGCAAAAGCCTCCCAAACCAGCCTCGAAAGCTTGCCCTTGCCCCTGTCCGAGCGCTCCCCATCGGACCCTTCAAATCATCAGGTCATCCATCAGGCTCGCACTATTCCCGCGCTTCCTGTTGAAGGCTCAGTCCGACCGTCGCTCAATGCTGCTCAGAAACCAGCCGGGAATGCGGCTAGGCCTATTTCACGGCAAAGGCCAGCACAAAATCGCCAAAAGCGCTCAGAAGCCCCTGTTCGTCGTCGCGCTAAGAAATCCAATCAGCGGCGTCAGCGCTCCAGAACCAGATCCCAAGAATGGGCTGTTTTGGGTGTGATGGGGTTTGCCGTGATGCTGGGTATCGCAGCCATTGCGGGCATTAGCAATTACCA
The DNA here is from genome assembly GCA_039186165.1 of Cyanobacteria bacterium P01_F01_bin.53. GTDB lineage: Bacteria > Cyanobacteriota > Cyanobacteriia > Phormidesmidales > Phormidesmidaceae > Phormidesmis. The sequence continues at coordinate 621 of JBCDAG010000199.1, read as the reverse complement.
ACTGCGCAGCCAGCTAGGGCAGACGGCCCAGAAAAAAGAGCAGTATCAGGAATTGCTGGATGCGCGTACCCGTGAGCTCAGCGACCTTAACCTCACCCAAAAGCGGGACCGGGCGATTCTCATGGCATTGCGTCAGCCCAATGCAGCTGTGTACGAGATGCAAGGCGGGGAGGGTACGTTTCGGAATGTTTTTGGGCGCTTAATTGTCGTTCCGAACAATCAGGAAGTTACGCTTGTTTCTAAACAATTGCCAGCATTGACCGACGCCGAGGTCTATCGCTTATGGGCGCTGACGAGCAACACGGCTGAGCCCCTCTACTGTGGTGACTTTAACTTCAACCCGGAAGAGACGATTGTGTGGACGTTGCCCAATGAGCGGTGTAGCCAGCTACCGGCAAAAATGGTGGTTACGGCTGAGGCCATAAATGAAAAGCCCGTTCCCCAGGGGCCGGACGTTTTAAGCGGCACTCTGCGATAGCGGGTATGGTTCAATCAATGGTCACACTTTTCGATGTAATCAGGCAGCTCAGGGCGTAGCTTCTCTGGCAGAGAGGCTACGCCAACGCATAGGCTAAAGCTTGTCGCCCTCCGTAATCGTCGCCCTATGAGTTCCTCGCTTTC
>JBCDAG010000198.1:0-13287 GCA_039186165.1 Cyanobacteria bacterium P01_F01_bin.53 | reverse complement strand
CAGCCTGTGGGCTACACAATTTCAGGGTCAGCTATCGGCAACAGGCTGCTAGGCCAATAGCGGTAGCTGCTTAATTCCTCAGAATCGCAAAAGTAGGACCACTTGCGTGAGCACCCGTACTATTTCCGATAAAGTCTATTGTGTCAACTTGTTTGAAGCGCATCATCAACGGCATACTTCAACTTATGTCGAGCTTCACCAAGCTGATTATCCAGCCTATTTCTCAGCAGTTTTATCTGAACCTATTTTGCCTATCGAGGATGCCTGGAATGATTCAAGAACTTGTGAATTTAGAAATGGATATTTAAATAAATTCAATATTGAGTCTATGCTTGACTCTAGCTTCAATACCGAAGGCATGATCAGCGGAATCATTTGCTGTGAAGCCACAACAAGAAAACACAATTGGAGTCAAGCTGAACAGATTTTTATTCGATCTATTTCAAGTCTAATTTCCTTGGCTATTGAATCAAACTGTAAGCAAGAAAATGCACAGAAGCTAGAAGAAACCAATGCTGAGCTGATGAGGGCGACCCGCATGAAAGATGAGTTTTTGGCAACCATGAGTCATGAGCTGCGCACGCCTCTGAATGCCATTCTAGGCATGACCGAGTGTTTGCGTGAAGGCGTGTTTGGCGATATCAACCCTAAACAACTAGATTCTCTCAGTACGGTTGAGCGCAGTGGAACTCATCTGCTGAATCTGATTAATGACATCCTAGACCTTTCTAAAATTAACGCCGGGAAAATTGAACTGGTGCAAGCGCCTGTCGATGTTGCCCAACTGTGCTACACCAGCTTGAGGATGGTTCAACAACAGGCTATAAATCGCCAGATCAAAATTCAAACCTCTATTCCATCGAACCTGCCTACCCTGATGATGGATGGGAAGAGAATGCAACAAGTTTTGCTCAATTTGCTGAACAATGCGATAAAGTTCACCCCTGAAGGGGGACAGATCATGCTCAGTGTTCAGCCCCATACCCAAGCCGATGCTACAGATGCTACTGACGCCAATGCCATCAAGACCTTGCAGATTGTGGTCAGCGATACCGGAATTGGCATCGATTCTCAGCATATTGGCCAACTGTTTCAACCTTTTGTCCAAATCGACAGTACCCTGAGCCGCCAGTATGAGGGTACCGGTTTAGGATTGGCCTTAGTAAAACAAATTGTAAAACTGCACAATGGCCATATCAGTGTGGACAGTGCGCTCAATGTGGGCAGTACGTTCACGGTTGAACTCCCTTGGGTGCCTGAACCTCCCTGCGCCACCGTTCCATCTACTGTGGTTAATAATGTTGTGCCGGTAGCACCAAAGGCTAACTCGGAGCCCCTGGTTTTGTTAGTGGAAGATGATGATGCCAATATTTTGACGATTCGAGCGTATTTGGAGGCCAAGGGATACTGTATAGCGTTGGCGCACAACGGTGTGGAAGCCATTGAGAAGGTGAAGCTACTGAGGCCTAGTCTTATTTTGATGGATATTCAAATGCCGGTGATGGATGGGCTAGAAGCAACGGAAAGAATTCGTCACGATTTAGACATGAGAGATATTCCGATTGTGGCCTTGACGGCATTGGCCATGAGTGGAGACCGGGAAAAGTGTTTGGCGGCGGGGGCGAATGATTATCTGGATAAGCCGGTGAAGCTAAAGCAGTTGGAGGCGCGATTGCAACACTATTTGGCGGTTACTCCTTAAGGATCAACACACCTCAAAGGTCAATCCAGCGGACTTCCCCAGTCGCTCTATCAAAGTGTTGCCAAACATCGACGCGGGCGTCCAAAATCCCCCAGGCTTGTCAGCCCCAGAAAAATTCTCAGAAAAATCCTCAGCCAAACACAGCCCCGCCTGCCCCAAAATCTTGGCGGTAGACCCATAACCAGGATCGCGATCGCCCACCACCTTCACCTCAATACTCTCTCCATCACCCGTAACACCCCAAAAGCGCAAATCGTAAAATCCCTGCTCCTGGGACGTCTGACTCGGCCCTTCCCCCTGCTTAGGAATAATGGTATTTCCCAGAAGCCAGCGAGTGGGCGAGAAGGCCATGGCCATCGCCAGAGCACCGAGGGCCACACTCAGGCCCTGGGCCGCTAACCAGCCACCAGCATTAGGTCCGGTTAAAACCGCCTCCTCGTACTGAAAGCGTTTGCCATAAGAATAACCCAGCAGGTCATTGGATCGCAGCACGATGCGGGTGTTAATGGCGGCCATCACAAAGGAGGACACCCATGCTTGAAAGTCTGGGTCGTACTGCACGGGCACCAGCGTCGGAGGATGCACCACAGACTGGGGAGTCTCTGAACATAAAGAATAGGGATTATCCAATTCCTGGCGCAGTTCAGGGTTGATTTTGGCCTCTTGGATCAGGTTAACGCCGCTGGCGACAGTGCCCCCAGAGACGCCTCCCTGGGCTGATTTAACACGCATTTTTATGCGATCACAAGGCTGTCCGAACCGCTGTTGCGCCTGCTGCTGTAGGTAATAAACCCCCAAATCAGAAGGAATAGAATCAAACCCACAGCAATGGACAATGCGAGCCCCAGATCCTTGGGCAGCACTGTTGTAGCGCTCAATCATCTGTCGGACCCACTGAGGTTCCCCGGTGAGATCGCAGTAGTCGGTCCCGGTTTCAGCGCAAACTTTTACCAGGGGCTCACCATACAGGGCATAGGGGCCAACGGTGGAAATAACCACTCGGGTTTGGGCACACAACGCTCTTAAACTAGTCTCGTCGCTAGCATCAGCGGTAATGTAGGGCAGGCCGTCTGCTTTGGACCCCAGTTCAGCAACCAGTTCAGTCACAAGGGCCTCTAGCTTAGCTGTCGAACGACCGGCAATCGCCCACCTTACCGAGTCGTTCACCCCCACTTGGTTGAGCAGGTAACCACAGAGGATACGACCCACAAATCCCGTTGCGCCAAAAACGACCAAATCGTAACCCGGCTTGCGATCGCCCATAAAATGTCCCCATTGACTATGTTTATCTTATGACGCTTGAACCCAGTATTCGCATCCTCTGCTGGCTGCTAAAGCTGCGATCGCCCGTATACGAACTTAGCCTGTCAGAGATTAAAAGGCGTAACGCTGCTCAAATGGAGGGTGCCTTAGCCTGGCTATTCCTCGGGGCAAAATTGCCACTGCCCAAAGTCTTGGATCAAACCCTGACCGGACGCCATGGCGATATTCCTATTCGACTCTACTACCCCCCGCTAAAACCTAATAGTGAGCCTGGTATTCCCCTGATTGTTTTTTTCCACGGGGGCGGTTGGGTGACCGGTAGCCTAGAAACCCACGATCGCCTGTGCCGACAGATTGCCAAAAGCTCCGGCGCCCTGATTATGGCCGTTGACTATCGATTAGCCCCCTGGCACAAGTATCCGGTTCCCTTAGAAGATTGTTATGACGCACTGTTGTGGGCCTCATCCCAGGCAGAAAGTCTCGGCGCAGCCCCTGATAAGCTCATGGTCATGGGAGATAGCGCCGGGGGCACTATGGCTGCGGCAGTTTGTTTGATGGCCAGAGATCAGGCCAGAGATCAGGCCCGTGCCCAGGTCGATAATCAGGCCAATAATCAGGCCGCTCCACAAATCCTGCGGCAAATTTTGCTCTACCCCGCTGTTGATGGCACCCTATCCTATCCGTCTCATCAGCGCTATGCCGACGCGCCGGTACTCAGCCAAGCCGCCGTGCACTTTTACCGGGCGCAGTACATGAACACCCCAGCGGATCTCAAGTTAGCCTACTTTTCGCCCCTCTTCGCTGAGAACCTAGAACAACTCCCCCCTGCATTTATTTTGACAGCTGAGTACGATCCCCTCCATGATGAAGCAAAGGCCTTTGCCGAAAAGCTCACAGCCGCCGGTGGCACCGTGGTTTATAGAGATTTCCCGGGGATGATCCATGCCTTTTTGATGTTTCCGCGCTTTTGTTCCGGTGTTGCGCCTGCCGTTGCCGCCATTGCCGAAGATATTAAAGCCGCCCTAGAGTAAGCCCTAGCTCGCCCCCTTCCTTACCAGGCCTTCTTCTCCATGACTCAACTCAAATCCGCAACAGTTTTAATTACGGGAGCCGCAGGCGGTTTTGGGCAAATGCTGACCCGCCAACTGTTGGCAAAAGGCTCTCAGCTGATTTTGACAGATCACCCATCGGCCAATTTGTCATCACAGCTCAAAACCCTGGAGGCAGAGGGCGACCCAAAGGACGACACCGGTAATGTGGTGGCCTGTTTAGATATTGATTTGTCAGATGCTGATGGGTGTGAGGCCCTCTACAATGCCATTCAACAGCTCAATGTTGCCCCTGATATTGTGATTAACAATGCTGGCATTGCCCTGGTGGGAACCATGGTGGATCTACCCCCTGACCGTTGGGAAACCATGTTGCAAGTCAATCTCCTGACACCCATGCGCCTGAGCCGTCGTTTTGCCACTGATATGATGGCTCGCGGCCAGGGACACATTGTCAATATTTCTTCCCTCGCGGGCTGGATTGCCATACCTGGTTTGACCGCCTATGCTGCCAGCAAGTATGGACTCCGAGGCTTCAGCGAGGGGTTGCGCCATGAACTTGCTCCGCACAATGTGCGAGTCACGACCGTTTATCCTTTCTTTAGCCGCACGCCACTACTGAAGTCACCAAGATTTGGCAAGTTCTCTGACTCTGATCGCACGTTGCCACCAGCGCTGACCACCGATCCTAGCAAGATTATGGCTGTTACAATTCGCGCTATCGAACGCAATCAGACTGAGATTTTTCCAGATAAATTTGCGCTGGTTGGACATTGGATCAAACGTTATTTTCCCCTTGTGTTTAGATTGTTTGACCGAGTTAAACCCGGCTCTATCTGATCTCTAGCGCTCTGTTGATTGACCCGTTACTTACCCAGACCTATGGACGCAGAGTGAACGAATTGCCTTTGTTGTTGCTGTGAATTGTTGTTTTTATTCTGTTGTTTTTATTCTTATGAGTGAGACCCGAGAAAAACAGTTAATTATTGGTGCTGGATTTGTTGGCCTAGGAATGGCCCAGGCCCTTAAGGCGGCTGGCATTGCTTATGACCAGGTGGATGCCAGTGACGATATTGGCGGCAACTGGCACCACGGTGTGTATTCCACAGCCCATATCATTTCTTCTAAGCGGGTCACCCAGTTCACCCATTTCCCTATGCCGGAGAACTACCCCCCTTTCCCCAGCGCACAAAATATGGTGGACTACCTGGACGATTTTGCCGATCATTTTCAGCTGCGGGAGCATATTCAACTACGTACCAAGGTCACGTTGGCACGCCCGATTGAACAAAACCGTTGGGAAGTTACGTTTGAAAATAGCGATCGCACTGTCTACAAAGCCATCTATAAGGGCGTGCTTCTTTGCAATGGGCATCACTGGAGTAAGCGCTTCCCAGAATTTAAGGGAGACTTTAGCGGTGAGATTTGGCATTCCAAAGATTATCGTCATCCAGACCAACTCCGAGGGAAACGAGTGTTGGTGATTGGCGGCGGCAATTCTGGCTGTGACATTGCAGCCGAAGCAGCCCGTGTCGGTGCCAAATCAATCCTCAGCTTGCGGGAATCGGTGTGGTTTATTCCCAAAAGCTTTGTGGGTGTCCCTGTGGTTAACTTAGTTCGGTCCTGGACGCCGGAGTGGATGCAGCGATTGATGGTGCATGCCATTATTCAACTGACCTTTGGTTCCCACAAAAGCTACGGACTCCCCAAGCCCAAGCATCGCGTTTTTGAGAAACACCCTACTCTCAACAATGAAGTGCCCTACTACATTCAACATGGCCGCATTACCCCTAAGCCAGAGGTGGAGAGCCTAGAGGGGCCTCAGGTGCATTTTGTAGATGGGACTGTTGAAACGGTGGATATGATTGTTTGTGCAACGGGTTACCACTTGGCCTATCCATTTTTGCCGGAGGTGCTACAGCGGGTAAAGGGGGCCACTGTCCAATGCTATGCAGGGGCGTTTCTTCCAGACTATAAGGGATTGTATTTTATTGGCTGGGGCCAGGCTAGAGGTGGGGTGGGCTCTCTGATTGCAGCCTACGGGCCTCTTTTTACAAAGCTGTTACAGCTCCAGGATCAAATTGATATTCCGCTAGGTTTGTTTTTTAAAGAACTGGGTTTGGCCTTACCCAAAACCCATCTGTCGGATCCTCAAGTCGTATTTCGGCAGCTCAAGTTGTTGCGTTGGGTTTTCCCCTGGCTTAAGCGCAAAGCCCACCAAACCGATAAAAGATATGGTCCCTTTGAAAATAGCCCCATTGCGGCTGAGCAAAAAACTGACCCGCTGACTGTTTATTAGCGCTGATTATTAGGTCTGATAACCGAAGTCTTTATATGCGCGATCGCAACGCCTTAATGTAATTACTAATGCGATGATCCTCAAAGCTCCCAGTCACAATTCGCCAGGTAAATCCACGCTCTAACTTAACGGGCGTCTCCACATGCCGATACCCCTGCCAAGGCGCCGGGAGCCCGACCACCGCATCCCAACCATTCACAACCCGCCAGGTATTTGGCACCCGGCGATTATAGGATTTTGTAAATGCCTTATTCCCGACTCTAGGCGCACCAAATGAATACGTCTCGACCGAGAGCTTGGGGCTAAAGTTATATTGCAGATCCAGGGCACAGAGCTTGGCGATCGCACCCCCCAAACTATGCCCCGTCACCCGATACTGGCTAGCCCCACTGCTGTTTACATAGTCATGAATCGTCTCTCGAACCGATAGGTAGGCCCGCACAAATCCACTGTGCATTCTCACAGGATTCTGAGGTTTAGAGTATTTGTCAGGATAAACAAGCTCCTCGTTCTTGCTCACCGAGTCGCTCACCTGTTTCATCTGTTCACTGAATTCTTTTTTCTCTTCCCGAGACCATTCATATTCACTCTGGTTAAGTCGAAAATTGGTATTCCAGTCTTTTTCACCCTGGCTACCCCGAAACACAACCACAGCCAGTTTCTCTGCCGAATTTTCTAGAATCGCAAGCTGAGTATCGGTGCCCCTTTGCTCAATTAGGGTAGGGGTAACCCCTGTCCACTCTTCAAACGTAATCCTCGAAAAGTCTTGATACACCTCCTGGGACAAAATGGCGCATTGCAAAGCAGTTTTATAATTCATTGAGTTTCTCTTTAGTCTTCACCTTTTTAGTCATCACGTTTTGAATCGATCTCTCAACGTTCATTCAGTTTGTATTAAATGAAACATCGAAAAATAAAACTGAATTGAGCGAATGCATGTATATTGCTGCACACAGATGACTAACACGAAAAGTCGCCACAAAAATTTGCATCTCAATTGAGATCTTTGGTGTGCATCTTTCTGTGCATCTTCCTACAGTCACCCACATTAAGTTCACCCACAAACGGTGGCACAGGTGCCATGATGAACCTGATTAAATGCTTAGCCTAAAAGGACTTGCGTCAATGCTCCCCAGAAGTTGGCAGCCCCGGATTCGAACCCTTGTCATGGTTTGCATGACAGCGCTTATCAGTTTTCTGCTGAGCTTGCTGTTGGGCGTTTCCCTGAGCGTTTCCCTGGGCTTTGAAGGCATAGGGCTCCAACCAGGTTTTGCGCAATCTACAACTGACGCTACGCTGGCCCCAGCATCGCCCAAAGCCCCTGTCGTCATTGATGGTCGAGTGTTATTTCGGTTAAGCGGTATTGAGGGCTTTACCGCCGAGACACGGGCCAATAGTGCCAATGACGAGCTACAACAAGCACTCCGCACCAAACCTCTCAATCGTCCCATTGACATCAAGATTACGCCCTATGACGGGCTCACCACCCTACGCATCAATAATCAGCATTTGCTGACGGTGACGGGGAGTGATGTGATGGAAGGGGTGGCTCCCCAAGAAAAAGCTGAGGAATGGGCACAGCTACTACAAGCGGGCCTGGACCGAGCGCAGCAAGAACGCAGCGCTGGCTACACTCAATCGGTGATTTGGCGCATCGTGTTGGCCCTAATCGGTGCGATCGCACTATATAGTCTCATTCGCTGGGGTCGCAGATGGCTTTGGCGGCGTTGGATAAGGCCCGCCAAGCGATTATCCTACCCTAGGCGCTTAAGTCAGCCCATCCTGTTGTGCTTGCAAATCGGTGTATGGCTAGCCTTTCTGGGATATGTCTGCGAGCTGCTGCCGAGGGCACGTATCGCTCGTTATAACCTCTTTCGCTTTCTCTCTCGCACGTTTAATAACGAATTGCTAGAGGTTGGAGAAACCCCCTATTCGCTCCTGAACGTTTTTGAGCTGGTTCTCCTGATCACGGCCCTTTGGCTCGGGGTTCGGGCACTTACCACTTTAGTGAAGTCGCGGTTTTTACAAGCTGCGATTCCTGACCGGGGGCTGCAAGATGCGATCGCGACCCTTATGCAGTTTAGCCTGACCGGGCTGGGGCTCTTTATCCTTTTGCAAGCCTGGGGGGTTGATCTGAGTGCCCTCGCAATTTTAGCCAGTGTCTTGGGGGTTGGTCTTGGTTTTGGGCTGCAAAATATTGCCAACAACTTTATTAGTGGTTGGATTTTGTTAATTGAGCGTCCGGTACAAGTGGGAGACTTTATTAATCTGGGTGACTTACTCGGTACTGTAGAACGGGTCGGGGCACGCAGTACCGAAATTCGCACCCTAGATCGGATTTCCATTATTGTGCCGAATGCTGAGCTCGTTCAAAATAGGGTGGTGAACTGGAGCCATGGGCACCCCGTTTCGCAGCTTCATTTACCCCTCGGTGTGGCCTATGGCTCTACCATTGAGCAGGTGCATCGGGCCGTGATGGAAGCGGCCCAGACCCACCCAGAAGTTTTACGCTACCCCCGCCCTCGGCTGAGATTTTTGGGCTTTGGGGAGAGTTCTCTCGATTTTGATTTGCTGGTATGGATCCGCGACCCGCGACACCAACTCGATATAAAAAGCGACGTGTATTACCTACTCGAAGCCAGCCTCAGACGCCACAATATTGAAATTCCCTTTCCTCAACGAGACCTCAACCTACGCTCTTCTGAACTCCAGTCAATAGTGACACCACAAACTATCGAGTTGGACAAGCAGGTTGTTGTATCTAAAGAGGTTGCAGACTCTGAGACAGTGCCTAAGGAAATGCCTCCAGAAATTCCTAAAGAAAGGGCTCCAGAAATGTCTGAACAGTTTCCTGAACAACTGGCGGCACTTCAGCAAGCGGAGGGGGCTTCTCCCAATCTGCTCTCAGCAGTAATGAACTATTCAGCTATTTTGCAAACCTCCAAGAGCATTACTGAAAATGAAATCGAGAGACTGGTGGCTCAAATGAGAGGGGAGCAGGGGTTAGCCATCAGCGATCGCCGCTTTCGCCTAACGGTGTATCCCAAGTGTTTTGTTGGTAGTGAGGCCGTTACCTGGATGGTGAAAACGCAAAAGGCCACCCGTGAGGCCGCCGTGCGACTAGGGCAACAGCTTGTGGAGCAAGGCATTATTCATCACGTCATCGACGAACATGCGTTTAAGGATGAAAACTTCTTCTATCGCTTTTACGAGGATGAAATGTAAGTGCTTTTGTTCAAAGAGCTGGCCAGAATTAATGACTAGAAACCAGGGTGATGTTGCTATTAAAAAGGCTCCTGTGCTAGCTACCGTCTGTTTGGCCGCTAATGAATTCGCTATAGTCGGCAAGGTTGTCGAGCCCCACCAAATTGAGAATGATCTCAAGGGCGAGCCAAAACAAAAGTTTTGGAAGAAGTGTTTTTATCGTGGCCGACATCGTTCTTGCCTCCTAACGCAAACGTTCCAAAACTTCTGTCAACACTCATAGAATGACCCCTTAAAGGGAAAAACTCGGGAAGGCGTAGGTCGGCTTTTCCGATGGGTATTCAGATTCAGCCGCCCTACACAAAAGCTATCGGTCCCAGGCACTCATTTTCTGCCAGCTAATTTCAGCCCAAATGCTTGAGTGGCATGAACCTTCTAATTTTTCGCCAAATAATCAAACATACGATTACTCACCAAATGTTCTGATGCCATCGTTTTGAAACGCCTGTTCGTTAGCTTTTGATTTTTAAGGGTTGCGTTCGACTTTTTCAGCGCCTCAATTTGCTGGCGCAGATCATTAATGACTTTGCTTTGGCTGCTGACCTTGGCGGTGAAGTGGTTAAAGGTGCCGCTCGCCTCTGCTTCTAGCTCCGTGAGCATCTGAGTGGCCAGGTCAGTTTTTGCCGTTAGGGAGGCCTCTAACTCAGCAATACGCGCCTGAGCTTGAACGACTTCGGCCTGAAACGTTGCTTCCATAGCCGCCGTTTCATACAGCTCACACAGTAGTTGCTGCTCCTCAGTCATCAGGGTTCCTAATTGGCCCGCGATCAGGACTTTTTCGGTCTGCCAGTCAGCGAGCCCGGTGTTCATTTGCATGAGCTGAAGTGCCAGGGCTTCGGACTCTGCCATGGCCACATCTAGCGATGTTTTTAAGGCCGCTTCCCGATGTTCGTGTCTCGCTCTCAGTTCGGAGAGTGCCGTCAATTTCTCTTCATTTTGGAGCCCGGTTGCGATCGCAGCGCCGCCCGCCATAAAGGCAACTGACAAGCCGCTCTGCCGAATCAACCGATTCGAGCCGCCAATCGACAGCACCAAACCAAACACCGCGATCGCCCTCAATGTCGGCACGGCAAATAAAAATTTGAGAATCGTAGTCAGTGGCATGATCGTGATACAAATAACTACCGAAAATTTCAGCGGGCTTGCGGGCAAAGGGAGATCGCAAACCCTTGTAAGCGACTGATGACTTACTGGCCAGTGAGCTGGGCACGGTACCGAGCGGCTTTTTCTGCAAAGACATTCTGAGCCTGCTGAATTTCCAACTCAAAGTTTTGATCCTTCAAGGAAATCAGCTCATCGGTATACCCCGTTTCACGGGTGGCGGCTTCATGCTTAGCGATCGCCTGCTGTAATTGCTGCGATTTTTCACCATTCAGCTCCAGCTGACGCTGATAATCAATTTCAGCCCCTGCCAATTGGGCTTCTTGGGTCTCATTAGTCTTGGCACTAATGGCAACATCAAGGCTGTGCCCTTCTAATTGATGCAGGCCGTTGATATTTTTCAAATTAAGGCTAGCCACTTCAATCGCGCGACGTTGACCTTCTGCCTGGGCCTTTTGCAATTCGTAGGTTGCCTGATCCAGTTCCGGAATCGCGGCATTAGGAACCCAAATGTCCCCGTTGAGGCAATCGGCAGCGATGAAAGTCATAACGTCACTATTAGCCCCATTCCCGTTCGAGCCGGAAGAATGGGCCACAAGGTCTGACGGTTCAGCACCTGACGATTCAGTCGCTGACGAGTTAGTGGCTGATGATTCAGTCGCTGACGGTTCAGGGGCTGTGGCCGGAGATGGCCCGGGGGACACAAGGAACTCCAGTTCAGGCGGCATCGCAGCTTTGGGCGTTTTCTTAGGGGCTTCCTCGACAGCGATCGCATCGTTTTTTGCTTTGCGAGTCTGGGCTTTTTGGGATGCCGTTGCCTTGGTAGTGGCTTTGCCCTTCGTCTTCTTCGCCGCAGATGCCGTTGCCTTGGCCGCAGCTTTGCCCTTCGTTTTCCCCTTTGCTTTAACAGCTGCGGGTGCCGCTTCTGCAGCTGTTTCCGCCGCTTTTCCCTTTGCTTTAGCGGCAGGGCTCTTTTCGGCGGTTAGCTTGTCCTTTGCTTTAGTGGCCATAGGTTCACGTTCCTAATTCTCTAAAAGGTGTTTGTACCTTACTAGATATTAGTACTAATGTACTTTTTTATGACATAAATTTCTATATATTGCTAATTCGTACCGCGATCTTCCGTTAAAGCCGTACGAAAGTAGGTAATGACTTCGTTAAGGGCTTGCCTGGTAGGGTGACCTTGCTGATTGACAAAATCCAGAGTCAGGACAGCATGTCCCTTACCTGGCAGGGTTTTGAGCCGGACTCGTTCGCGATTATGATTGAATTTGGCATCGATTTCTTGGAATCTGTCTGCTTTGCATAGCGAGTCCCCTTCAAAGCGATAGGCCAACATAGGACCGTGCTGATCTAACCGTTGCCGGATGTCGGTAATGTCCGCTTCAGACATGTGTAAGTCTGCTGGATGCTGAACAGGGAGCGAGGGCTGTGAGGCAACCCCGGCAAGAACCGCTTCATCAGCCATCAGGGAAATGGCGAAGTTCCCTGTTAAACACATGCCAATCACCCCAACGCCCGATACTGGGTGTTCCTTTTTGAGCTGTTGGCATAGGGCTCGCAGCCAATCCACGATAGGACTCGTTTCACCTTTTTGAAACATCCTAAATTCTCGGCGCAGGCACAAAACGCGAAGGGTATTGGTGGCTAGCGCCGTTTTACCGAGCGGGCCAAACAAATGGGGAATCACTACCCTAAAGCCTTCGGATTGAAACTCGTCTGCCAGCTTTAATGTTTCTGGGCCAATGCCGGGAAGCTCTTGAATGATGACGACGATGGGGCCATTCCCCTGGCTGTACACATCATGGGTGATGCTATGACCACTGGAGAGCGCGGCACTGAAGGGTTCTTTGGTGTAGCCTGCCATGGGGGCCATCGTCTGATTCTCACATAATGCCTATGCCCATAAGGATAGATGGGATCAAGGCTAAGTAACTGTTCTAAGTAATAGTACAAAAGTGCGTTGACGAAATAAATTAGGTAGTGCGTTGCTTGCGCAACGGCTTTTACGGACAGTCATGACCGTTTTCACAGAAAATATAAGGACGGTTGGTTCTTTTGACTGAGCTGATTATCAAAGGTCAGTCACTATATTTGATATACCGCCCAAGGGAAAATTGCCAACAAGGTTCACGATGTCTACATTTAAATCTAAATCAAATAGTCTTGAGGCGCTGGTTCGTACCGCGCTCCTCAATGGTGAACTGGCACCGGGTGTAGCAAAACAAATTAACGGTTACCGCGAAGGTCTCTTGCCTAGAGATGAAAAGAGACTGCTGACAATTTTAGATGATGCGATCGCCGATGGCTTTGTCACAGTCATTCAGCCGCTTACTCAAACGACGACGGTAATGCAGACGGTGTCCCGCACAGCCCTTAGCGCCTAAAGCATCTGACTCCATCAAACTGGGGTCCATCAAACTGGGGAAAGTATAGTCCTACCGGCAATTCAATGATTCTGGGCTATCTATCACCGACACGATCTTTTTCTGATGGAAGCACTGACTTCTACCGCAATTAGTGCACACTCTAGAAAAAACAAGCAAGAAATAACCTCAGCCAACTGCACCTAGCCTAATCAGCTTAGATCCCATCTCCTGCATGTCCGT
>JBCDAG010000197.1:0-13306 GCA_039186165.1 Cyanobacteria bacterium P01_F01_bin.53 | reverse complement strand
GCTTGGTTCTATGTGGTTCTCATAGTTGTGTGTACACGGGAGCCCATACTGGTCCTTCCATACTGCCCCTCTCACATTGTGACAACAGACTCACCTCTTCCACTAGAAGCTAGATCCTCCCAAGAAGAAGACACGCTCAGACCAGTTTACTTTGTCAGTGGTCTTGGGGCAGATGAGCGGATTTTTCAATGGCTGCGCTATAAGAGGTTTCGCCCTGTACACATCCAATGGATACAACCGGAGAAAGGAGAGTCCATTGAGGGCTATGCCCAACGGCTCACTGAACAAATTGAGGACGAGAAGCCTGTTATTGTTGGGCTCTCTTTTGGCGGCATGATTGCCATAGAAATCGCCAAGCAAATCTCTACCGAGAAGGTAGTGCTGCTCTCCAGCGTAAAAAGACCTGCTGAAATCCCTTTTTACTTCAAGATGTTTCGAGCGCTGCCGCTCCATCGCATCATTCCTTTTAAAAGTCTGTTGTGGGCCATTTATTGGCTGGCGTATTGGTTATTTGAACCAGAAGGAACAGATGAGAGAAAGCTGCTTAAACAAATCCTACAAGACACCGATCCACACTTTCTCAAGTGGGCACTACACAAGGTTGTTGTTTGGAAAAACAAAGAAGTGCCAAAGAATTTGGTGCATATTCATGGGAAGCGCGATCGTATTTTCCCTTTTCGATTTGTCACCGCTGACTACACCATTGATGATAGCGGCCACCTACTGGTCATGAGCCGAGCTGAGGCAGTCTCTAACTTGCTAGAGGCGTTGATTGAACATCAGGAATAACGTCTTCAGCCGGTTGTACGAGCTGCTGTGTGCGCATAACCTTAATCAATGAGGCTTTGGCAGTGGCAATATTTTCACCTTGTACATCGACCCGGTAACGCAACGGTGAAAGATACACTTGAATGCCTGTTTCACTACAGTGTTGATTAAAGGTATGGAGCGCAGCCGTCATATCAACGTTATCAACAATGTCATCGGCAACAGCGGTTAACGTCGTAGTTTGTTCAGAGTTGCCTGCCTTGAGCGCACCTTCAAAACCTAAAAAGGCAAGCCGATAGATCATCTCGCGGGCATACTTACCTTGAAAGTATCCGCCATGGACATCGCGCCGCCCCAAACAAGAATCGATCACTAACTCAATGTAGTCCCAAAGGGCTAAATGCTTCTTCTCCTTTGCCCGTGTCAACAAGCCAACTGGGTCCTTAGAAAGTTCGCGATGCCCATTGCGTAAAACGTCTACTTTGAAATCTTTGTAATCAGTACAGTCAAAGAACGTGAACAAGTCGGCTAGCGTTGCAGGCGCATGACCTTTATGTTCCATTTTAAATAGCTCATCTAAGGAAAGATAACCCTCATCCTTACCCGAGCTATGGGTAATAAAAAGACATTTTAAAATATCGTTTGGATCGGCCGTAATGGACTCTCCTAACGTTCTTGAAAGAGAGTAGTGCTGCTGCAAAGCAGGGAGATTGACAATGCCCTTTTGCAGAACATCTAACTGAAAGAAACCGCTGTGATTGTACAAACTATTGACGAGGGCAATACTCCCCAGTCGATGGCCATGCTGTTGCCGACCACTGGGAAAAGAAATGTAGTTAGCCGCCGTAGAGGCCAACCGCAGCGCCAAGTCGCCTTCATTGCTGAACAGATACGCCTCATTAAAGCGGCGTAGGGAGGAAGCTAGGCCATTTGCTCGACTCGAGATAATTGACAGCACCGGAATATCGGGGGAGGCCAAAATGAGGCGACCCAGGCTGAGGGTGTAGCCAATTTCAGGAGACGGCTTGAGATCAATCGAGCGCGTATCAAACACATCAGAGAGAATACGCACCACGTTGGTGATAACTAGCCCGCCCATACTGTGGCCCAGGAAACTGAGCTGGATTTTTTGAGGGGGCTTCTGATGAGCATTTTTAGCCTGATCTATCACCTCTTCGGGGCTTTTATAATCTTCGTACAGGTCTTTGACCCGCTCGTTCACCACAGCTCTGTCGATTTGCCGAATCAGCTCGGTGAGGTCGGGCACGCCAAAGTTGATGGCACGGTACACATCTCGAAAGTACACCGTCACCCTCAAAATCAGGAGGGTCAGGATGACCATGGTGGATGCGATCGCCACACTAAAGCAGCCTTGTAGAAACAAGTTAGCCAGCCAGCCAAGATTCGCCACAGGCCCTAATAGCAAGGTCGATAGCCAATAGATCGACACAAACAAGGAACTGCAAAACAGTATCCACTGGGGCACGTTGGGCAGGGCTCTCAGATTTTTCCAAAGGTTTCGCGGACGGGCCGATAGGCGCTCTGAAGACCAGCGATAGCCAACAAACACCAAATTACGACGCTGGCGAATATGCGGATCGTTCTGGGCGATATGGCGATAAATATCGCTATACCAAGCTTGAACATTTTTTTCGCGGGTGTTGTAGCCGTGAACGGCAATCACCAGTTCAGCGGGCTCCAGAATTGTGGGGTCGCTTTGGATTCTGTGGAGGTCCCGTGCGATCGCCTCTAATCCACCCCTGGCCTGCGCCAGTGACTTTGCCGTCGTCGGTTCCGCATCCTCAATATTCGGCGGGGCGGTACTCACCACGAAGTAACCGGGAAACGCGTCGTCAACAGTCGCATCAGTCGAGTTTTGCTGCCCCAAAATGGTCCGCGCCTTCACTCTCAGTCGCGCACTATCCAATCTCAATTTTTTAATTTTAAAAGGCGCAATTTCCATGAACCGTAGATGCTTCTCTTAATAGACCGATTTTCATCTGGGCAACCCTACACTTTTGCTCAAGGCATCCAACCTCAAGGCATCCAACGTTGTTACACATCAGATAGCTCACACAAAAGCTCCACAAAACGTCAGCGTGACACCAATGTGTCAACCTTCGCCTGCCAGAGGTCACAATCCAGATAAAAATCGGCAAAAACACGCAATCCCTGATGGTCATCACCAGCCTACTGAGCGGGTGGTGAACAGAGAATAAAGTGTCTATCAACTTTTTTTGAAGTTTGAAATTACGGCACTATCCCACAAATGAGTATACGAAGCCCCAATAACGTTCAATAGACCAGCATCCTCGAATTATCTATCCATCTATCAGGTCTAAACCAAAAAATTACGCAAAGATTCAATGACAAAAACGACACCAAAAGACTACGCCAAATACGTAGATTCAGCTCGCTGCTCTGCTGACAGACAAATCTGAGACATAACGCTGCGACACGAATCTGAAACACAAAAAAGCTTGATGACACTCACCAGTCATTCACCGGCAACCATCATCAAGCTCTTTAGTTAAATCTTGTCATTTAGCCTTAAGCCAAGCACTGGCTCAAAAAGCATTTAAGCCAGCTCATCAACCAACCCATCAACCGGCGATGACATCAGGAGGATCTGGAATCGTCACATCTAGGGGGGTCACCTCAACCCCAAGTGTCTCCAGCGAGGGCACAATCTCATCAACATTACCCACCACCACCGTAATCAGTTTTTCAGGAATCAGCACTTCCTGGGCAGCTTCTAGCACCTGCTGAGCTGTCGCGCTTTCTACCTGATCCCTAAACTGAAACACAAAGTCCATGGGGTAGTCATAGAACTCATAGCGAATCAGACGAGAGAGGGTCTGGGTAGGCGTCTGAAAATTAAACACAAAGCTATTGAGCACAGAGTCCTTGGCAAACGCCAGCTCAGTCTCTGAAATGGGCTCAGTGCGAACTTTCTCTAGCTCCTGATACATCGACTGAATAAACGGCACCGTCGCGTCAGAGCGCGTCTGTCCGCCACCAATAAAGATGCCGTTGTAGTCATAACGAGGACTCCAAAAAGCGTACACACTGTAGGCCAAGCCCTGCCGTGAACGAATCTCATTGAACAATCGCCCGCCAAACCCATTGAGCACCTCATTAAGCACCACCATCGGCGCATGGTAAGGACTGCTCAGCTCATCACCAATGTGGCCAATGTGAATATTGCTTTGGGTGAGCTGGGGTTGATCCACCAAAAACACACCCGAAGACTGCTGTTCGCCCACTGGCGGCGCTGTAATATTAGCCGGGTCTGCACAATCCCAAGACCCTAGGTTGCTGGCAATTAAGGCCTTCATTTCATCGGGGTCAAAGTCGCCCACGATGCCCAAAATCGTGTTTTCGGGCATGAGGGTCGTCTTGTAGAAGTCCACCACATCATCATGGGTGATATTGGCCAAGTTGGCATACTCTACCGTGCGCGCATAGGGGCTCGAATCCCCATAAATTTGCTTACTGAATTCCCGTGAGGCAATATCATCCGGCGAATCGTTACGCCGAGCGATGCCGCCTGCGGTACGCCCCTTAATCAATTCAAATTGTTCTTCGTCAAAAGCGGGATTGACAATCACATCGGCAAACAGCCCAAAGACATCGTCAAGATCTTCAGTCAACGCGGAAAAGTTGGCACTGCCTGAGGTCGATCCAATGCTGGTTTCCACTGAAGCGGCCCGCTGCTCAAGCATTTCGTTCAGCTCATTGGGTGGATGATTAAACGTACCTCCTAACCGCATGGCCGCGCCGGTAATTTCGGCTAGCCCGGCTTGGGCAGGCGACACCAAATAATCCCCCGTGCGGAACGTCGCCGAACCACTCACCAACGGCAAATCATGGTCTTCCATCAGGTAAACCACAAGGCCATTGTCGAGGGCATAGCGCTCGTAGTCAGGGATGTTGATATCCCCTAGCTCTGGGAAAACCAGTTCTTCGTAGGGCTTGGCTTCAATGGCCTGGGCAGGCTTGGGCCAAGACACTGTTATTAACACCGCAAAGGTGGCAACGGCTAAAAACAAAAGGGGCAACAAACGTTTGCGTATGCGCCGTGAGATCTCACTCATGGGTTTCCTTTAATGACTCGATGAAGGGCTGATGGATGAAGGGCGAATAGCTCAAAAGATTGAACTAACCAAATTTGTGCAGACATTCGTGCAGACAACTGGCGACTAGATACAGACGTCTTACCAAAGTCCACGAATGGGTTCTGAAGACGGGGCTGCTGTCTCTGGCGCTGCTTCTGTCAAGGAATCTGGGTTAGCAGATGGCGCAGCGGTGGTGTCCGACGTTTCCACCAGTTCAGCAGAGGTCTGAGCAGGTGCTACGGCCTCAGGTGAGCTGCCCTCACCTGAGGCTGGTGTTTCCGCAGGGGGAGCAGCAGGCGTTTCCCTAGGCGCTTCGGATGGATCAGCAGCATCCACAGAGATCAACTTTCCAACGGTGCGGTTTTCGGGGCGGAAAATTTCCTTAGCGGCACGCTGAACATCAGCGGCAGTCACATTTTCAATCAGCTGAAGCTCTTTGAAAACGTTGCGCCAGTCACCGGTTTTAGCTTGGTATTCGGTGAGTAAGCTCGCCATCCCTCGGTTCGAATCCAGCTGCCGTAAGAGACCGGCCCTCGCCTGGGTCTTCACCCGCTCAAGAGTGAGCTTGTCCACAGGTTCTGATTTCAAACGATTCAGCTCGGCTTCTATACCGACAGCGATGTCATCGACGGTATTCCCCGGCGCAGTGAGGCCATAGAGCAGGAGCACGGTCGATTCTTTATCACCAGGGAAGCCATTGGCGCTACCGACGTCTAAGGCGATTTGGGGCTCCACCAGTGACTTGTACATGCGAGCGGTGCGGCCACCATTCAAAATGCTGTCTATCATGCTGTACACAACATGATCAGGGTCGTTAATGCCGGGGCGGTGATAGCCTTCCAAGTACCAGGGCTCGGAAACCAGCTCCAAGGAAAACGAGCGAGGCTCGGTTTGCTCGGGCTCATTCACCACCAACTCAGGCGGATTTTCACGCGTCTCATAGCGGCCAAAGTAAGTCTCAGCCAGCTGTTGTACCTGTACAGGATCTACATCACCGACGATGGCGGAGATAAGATTACTCGGCCCATAATACGTATCAAAAAAGGCCTGAACATCAGCACGGGTAGCTTTCCGCAGGTCTTCCTGATAGCCAATCACCGGGCGGCGATAAGGGTGCTCAGTATAGGCGACTTCTGAAAACCGCTCAATCATCTGACCGATGGGCGAGTTATCGACCCGCATCCGGCGCTCTTCTAGGATGACTTCCTTTTCCTTATAAAACTCTCGCAGCACAGGGTCTAAGAAACGCTCCGACTCTAGTGAGAACCAAAGCTCTAGCTTGTTAGAGGGAAGGTTGTAAAAATAGCGGGTGGCATCGGCAGAGGTAGTAGCATTGAGCCCTGTACCGCCGGTTTGCTCAATAATTTGGCCAAACTTGTTTTGTTCTACATAGGAAGCGGCCTCTTCTTGTAGCGCCGCAAACTGAGTGGTTAGTTCAGCCTGTTTAGCCTCGTCACCGGCTTCTTCAGCAGCCATCAGCTGATCAAAGACGGCATCGAGCTTATCGATCACGACCTTTTCAGCGGGGTAGTTACGGGTGCCAATGCGAGTTGTCCCTTTAAAGGCCAAATGCTCTAAGTAGTGGGCAACACCGGTTTGGCCATCTTCTTCGTTGGCTGCGCCCACGTTGGCATAGAGCATCATAGAAACCACAGGGGCCTCGTGCTGCTCTAGCACAATGAATTTCATACCGTTGTCTAGGGTGAATTCGGTGACGGATTCGGCGACACGGTCCAAATAGGGCTGAATAGAATTTTCCGACTGCCCACCAGCTTGCTTAAGTTGGGGGAAGTCAAAGGCTAAAGCAGGCGGGGCGAAAGGACTGGGAAAGGAGCTAAGCCCAAACCAAAGGGCTAGGAAAATTGCGCCCAATCGCAGGGGACGGCTAAGTCGGCAAAAACCCATGACACCTCAAAGCTGACAATAAAAAGACAATAGTTTACAAAACACTGTTATATAGCATAGTTTTTTTTGCAAAATTCAGGGGATTCTCAGCCTTCCTAACAGGGTCATCGATTGAAATGAGTCAATCACACGCCATAAAAAAGTCGCGAGGTCTCAGAGGAAAGGCGTTATGTAACGCCCACAAGGAAACCATCGCGACAATTCACAGGTAACAAGCACCCTATAACCAGCCAGCCGGATTATGAGCGGGCCAGTCATATACAAAACTGCTGAATTAAAAAGCTAGTGGTTAGTCTCCTACCAGTACACAATTAAAACGAACGCTAACGAACACTGACATCGGCTTAGCACTGATATCGGCTTAGATTAATCTTCGCCTACATTGGAAACCGCCAAGTGCCATGCGGAACGCTGCCGACGCTTGTAGGAGCCAAAACCGATTATTAGCGAAAACACAATGCCCACAGCACTGGAGATCGCAATCATTCCCTCAAGGCGATCACCCCCGCCAAAAGCCGCTAAGAAACGACTCGTGTGGACATAAAAAGGCGCTGAAATGAACCACACTGGAGAAGCATTAAGGGCCATTAGTCCACCTAGCCACAGCCCCAATCCGGCAAGGGTCAGCAAAAATCCGGTTAGCAAAGCAACCGCCAAGGACCGAATGAAATGTAATAAGGTAGCCATGACGAGATAAAACGAACTGCCCTTCCAGAATTTACGTTGAGTATCTTTACTTATTGACCTTTGCGACTTCCCTAACAGTAGACGACCAAAGACAAGCCCACATCAAGTCGTTGAGAAATCTTAAATTTTCATAAAACATCTTCGCTGTTGCCAACATCCCGATGCATTAGAAGGTCCCCACCTATGACGCCATCATCCCTGCTTCCCTCCAGTCTTAGCCTTTGGCTCCAGCGACTGTTAGCGGCTACTTTTTTGGGCGGGCAGGTGCTCATCCATGTGATTACTCGCCCCATCCACCGTCGCAATACCCTAGAGCAAATGGCCGCCGTCGGTCCGGCCTCCCTCCTAATTGCACTGATCACCGCCTTATTTGTCGCGATGGTGTTTACCATTCAGGTCGCCCGAGAGTTCATCACCTTTGGGGCAACCACTGCCATCGGCGGCGTATTGGCTTTGACGCTAGCCAGAGAACTTGCCCCCGTACTCACCGCCGTCGTGATTGCCGGTCGGGTTGGATCAGCCTTTGCCGCTGAAATTGGCACCATGCGTGTCACTGAACAAATCGACGCGCTACAGATGCTCCAGAGCGATCCGGTGGACTATTTGGTGATTCCTAGGGTGATTGCTTGCGCACTGATGCTGCCATTGCTCAGTGTGCTCGCCTTTTTTACCGGCATGATTGGCGGCTTAGGCGTCGCGACCAGTATCTACGACATTCCCTCCACCGTCTTTATTAATTCGGCCCGCAACTTCCTCACACCGTGGGATTTAGCCAGCGCACCGATTAAGGCCGTGATTTTTGGCGTACTGATCGCCGTGATTGGATCTAGCTGGGGACTCACCACCACCGGCGGAGCAAAAGGGGTAGGACAATCCACCACCACTGCGGTCGTCACGTCCTTACTCGCCATTTTTATTGCGAACTTTTTCCTCTCCTGGGTGATGTTCCAAGGGACAGGAAGCGCTCTGGCTAACGGCATTTAAGGCTAACGGCATTTAGGGTCAGCGTTAAACTACTTTTAGCCCATCGCCCGACACGATTCGGAACGATTCTGACGACTAGAGAATAAAACTAGGACCTTGAACTATGACCACCACACCGGCCACTAGCGAAACCCTCACACCCAGCTTTAAGCTACCGATTGGGATCGTGCTACTGTCCCTGCCGCTGCTATTTGTTCAGCTTGGGGTCGGCATCGTAATCGCTCTGCTGGGGCTGTTTTTGCTCTATCAAACGACCACTATTCGGCTGAAATTCACCCCAACAGCCTTAGAGGTATTGCGAAACGAAAACATACTCAAAACGTTTCCCTATGCAGAGTGGGAAAGCTGGACCATCTTTTGGCCACCCGTGCCTATTTTGTTTTATTTCAAAGAGGTGAACAGCATTCACTTTTTACCGGTGCTGTTTAGCCCTGAAGAATTGCGCGATCGCCTCCAAACCCACTGCCCCGACCAGGCTGTGTAGGTTGAGATTGCACTAGCTATCAGCCGTCTTCTTATCAAACGTCTTCGGCTCAGTTCCCGCCATCAAGCGAGAGATATTAGCCTGGTGGCGAACAATGACGTACAGACCGCCTGCGATCGCCAACAACACATAGGCCAACGGCTGTTTCATCGCCAACATCAAAAGGCCAGCAGAAAAAGCTGCTGAAATTGAGCCCACTGAAACCGTTCGAGATAGGGCCAAAGCCACGCTAAAAACAGCCGCAACACCCAAGCCCACAGGCCAAGATAACGCCAGCAACACGCCTAAGCCCGTAGCTGCGGACTTACCACCGGTAAACCCTAGCCAAACCGATTTACTATGGCCAATGACAGCTAAAAGAGCAGACAACATTGAGGCCCACGCAAATAAAGAAACATATCCCTGCGCATCGGGTGAATTACCGTAAATAAGGCCTCCTTCTAAAACGTCAGAGGCTCCCCAAGCAAAGGCAAGGCGCACTAGCCACTGCATCAATAGGACGGCGACAACACCTTTAAGCAAATCAATCACCAGCGCCGTAATCCCAGGTCCTTTGCCCAGCACCCGAAACACATTGGTCGCGCCCGTATTGCCAGAACCATGCTCACGGATATCGATGCCCTTGAGCACCTTGGCCAGCACAAACCCGGTAGGAATAGAGCCCAGCAGGTAAGCTGCCAGTAAGCCCAACACCAATATCGCAATCGTAGAGCCAGACATAACCGTTATCGTTAGGGGGATTTAGTCAGGGAGCCTGAGCAAGAAAAACTTAGTAAGCAAGGAAGGCTTAGTAATAGTCATAGTCCGAAGATGGGTTCGCCGGATCCGGGGCAAATCCCATCCATAGCGGATACTGAAGCAGCGACAGGCTCACCTTCTCCTCCGCCTCATCCATAATCAAGAACGGAATTCGCCCACTGTCGAGCAAGCGCTCTGCTCGCTTCGCCATCGGCTCTGAGGCCTCAAACAGCATCACCCCACGGTTGGTACCAAAGTCCGAGCGGGCAATCCCCAAGCAGTCTTGCAGCCAGCGTCGCCATTCCCCCAAGCGCTCCGGTGTCGTCGCGAGCACCAGCACACACAGCCGATTGTCATAAATGGCATGCATGCAAGAAATCGCCGCTGAGGCCACCAGCACGTTCTGCAAGCGGCTGCCCATACTCTTTACTGAGCCGCGGCCACCCTGGGTAAAAAACCAGTTAGAAGCACGATCGGCGTGGATGGGCTCAAACGTGCGGCGCAGCTGCCAGGGAGGTCCGTAATAGTCAGGGCGAGTGCGGTACTGGTCTAGCAGGCTATTGATGCGATCGCGCTGCTGTGCAAACCGTTGCGCCGCCAGAGGCACCATGTCATCACTTGTTGCTCCTTGTGATCCACCTGAATACCCGCCTTGACTGCCAGGGGAAACTGACACAGCCTCAGCCCTTGGCGATTCAGCAGGCTGCTGGCGCGGGGGCGCAAAGTCCATATCTTCAGCAGCGGTCACCAAATCTTGCAAGCTGCCGATGAGGTAGTCCTTAAAGCCCTGAACGCGAATCGCAATATCCTGGGAAGAACCCGCAAAGCTCGTTTTCATCTCCGCTGCTAGCCGCTCCTTACGCCGCTCTAGCTGCTCCACTTCGCGCTGCAAGTCACGACGACGCCCCTCTAAATCTCTCAGCGCCTGACGCACCAGCTGCTCCACATCTCCCTGTAATCCAGAAGACGGCAATCCAGAAGACGGCAGTCCAGAAGACCGTGAGTCAGAAGACGGTAATCCAGCAGAAGACGAGCCACGAGACGACAAACCACTTCGACTTGGGCTCTCCCGATTGGGCGCTCGCCGAAGGTCCAAAGGCTTCCGATTAGAACCAGAAACGCTTCCCGATGACCCTGAACCTAGCCCAGAGTCAGAAGGCTTACCCGCAGCATCCGAGCTACCGGCATCATCAGATGAGTATTCGTAATTAGAAGGGGTAGAGTCTTCTGGAGGCATGGGTCCAGGGAGGGATGAACGTTTATCAAGGACGGGCGTTTATAAGTACAGACGAATGGCTAAGATTTTGGTTTACCGAGTTCACGGGAACGGGAACTGGCCGTGCGAACCGCTTCTATGAGCGCTGAGCGCATACCCAGCTCTTCCAAACAGGCAATCCCGGCGATGGTTGTTCCCCCCGGGCTGGTGACGCGGTCTTTAAGTTCAGCAGGGTGCATGCCCGTTTTTTGCACAAGCTCGGCAGTGCCTAGCACCGTTTGGACTGCGAGCTGATTAGCGATCGCACGGGGCAACCCAGCAGCCACACCGCCATCCGCCAAGGCTTCTATAACAATAGACACATAACCCGGCCCCGAACCAGAGAGGCCCGTCACCGCGTCCATCATACCTTCAGGCACCTGAACGACCTGTCCCACAGCCGAAAATATCTCGCTCGCTAGCGCACCGTGTTCGGCTGTGGTCTGAGACCCTAGAGAGATCGCCGTCATACCCGCACCTACCGTTGCAGGGGTATTGGGCATCGCTCTCACCACCGGCCAGCCCGGTACAGCAGCTTCCAACTGGGCCAGGGTGACCCCAGCCAAAATAGACAATACCAAGGGTGGCGGGTCCCCCGCCTTACCAGCAGCGACCACCGCTTCAAAATCTTTCGCCACCAGCTTAAAAATCTGGGGCTTAATCGCCAGCAACAAAACCTGACTGGCTTCAATCACATCCTGATTACTCGCCGTCGTCTGAATCGCATACTGCTCAGACATTACTTCACGGCGCTCAGGCGAAGGCTCACCTAGCAACACATCATCAGGAGCATATAACTCCTGAGAAAGAAGGCGGGATAATAGGGCTTCGCCCATTACCCCGCCACCAATCATGCCAAGTCTTACAGACAAAAGATCACAGCTCTCATCAACGTCTTTCGTAGCATACCGCGAATAGTCCCTTAGGAAATGAAGAGGAATCCTAACGAAGCTAACGCACCGCCCAGCTTAGGGAATTCCCAAACAGAGCCGTTGTATCGCCTGAAATAACCGCTAATTAAGCGACTGCTTTCTGCTGCCCATACTCTAATCGTGATGCATCCTTACAATGAGTCAGACCAAACAATGAGCAAGCTCAGAAAAAGTCAGACCAACAAGTTCAGAGCTAAATGTGTCAACAGGTTCAATGAAGCAGCGCAGCGCTAACACCACCAAACCTATGCACACTCAAGCACTGAACATCTCAGAACTGAACACTTCAGAACAGGCCTAGGCCATGCGAGCGATTTGCTCAGTAGCCCAAGCTGGCGTAGGTGCAGCCTGGCGAGGCGCGCTCATAGGAGCTTGCTCAACAAAGCCATCTTCACCCTCAGAAGGCATGCTCACCTGAACACAGTTAGGTGTGAACAAGAAGATGCTCTCACCAATACGCTCTTGGTGACCGTCCATGGCGTAGGTACCACCGGCAACAAAGTCAACTGCACGCTGGGCCTGGTCAGGGTCCATGATAGTGAGGTTGAGAACAACGGACTTGCGCTCACGCAAAGCTTGAATCGCTTGAGGCATCTCTTCAAACGTGCGGGGCTCCATCACCAGCACTTCAGACATCCCATTAATCGCGCCAGGCATACCAATCACGTTATTCATTGAAGTCATTCCAGTATCAGTTGACAAAACTCTTTCACGGATGCGACGACGGGAAGGGCGAATTTCTTCCTCAGGCATTGCAGGCGCTGGAGGAACAATGGCCTCAGGCTCCGTATTCTCTTCTTCGTAGAGGCTCTGGTACTCTTCGCCCTCTACTTCTTCGTACTCGTATTCGTAATCTGCTGGATCATTCAATCCAACAAAATCCTTTATCTTTCCAAAAAGACCACTCATAACTTGGACTCCATCACGACATTAGACGACTTGGCAATTCTGAAACAGCAAATGACTTGATAAATCTAAGGGCATCAACTATCGCAAAATTGTGGCAATAAAACTAGGGGCATTTTCGAGAAAGATTAACTCTTCTTCGCTGGCTTATCTAACCACACGACCTGTAACAGAATCGCTAGGGGATAGAAATGTTTCACAATTTAACCGCCCACATAAAATGCGTCATGACACAAAAAAATATTTAATGACAAAAGCAGTTAACGCAAAACGGCGCTTGCAAAGTTTAGAAAACTTCCAAAAGTTTGCTGCGTTGGCTCATCAGCTTACCAACTTTTGTAGGTTAGAGCACAAGTTAGTCCCCAGGAGTTACTTGTAGTTAACCCAAATCAAAAAGTTTGGAATCGGCAGATCAGCTGTAACCCAGTCACTAAACTAGATTCACAAGCATTACCCCATAGTTCTGAATTTATGTCAAGCTTTTTTTAACTATTTTCGGAACATTTTTTCATTTTCTTGATCATTCAGG
>JBCDAG010000196.1:0-13318 GCA_039186165.1 Cyanobacteria bacterium P01_F01_bin.53 | reverse complement strand
GGCTTCGCTGATATTCAGTTTCGACGCGTGCTGTTTCAACTGTCGTTTCCCTGCTGCTGTTGAAAATCTCTCAAAATCCTACTCTCAAAGGTTCACACCCTCGCTTAATCAACTTAAAGAATTAATCCTAAGTAGTTACTGCAAAAGGTTGTTTGGACAGGTGTCCGACTGGCAGCGTTCCCGGCAGAGAATTTATTTGGTCTTGGCTTCTAGCGTTTCCAGGCGACTCTTGAGGTCTTTGTTGGTCTTTTTGACGTCATCGAGTTCCTGGCGCAAATCGGCGATCGCCTTATCAGCCCCAATCTTTTTCTGCACTTTTTGGGCAGCTTCATCAGCGCGGCGTTTGACTCGGCCATCGGGGCTGTGATCGGCTAGGCCACGGAGAATGGCGATCGCGCCGGGTACTTCCATTTGAGCTAAGGCCGCGACTGTGGCCACCTGCGTCAGGAAAAATGCCTCGCGTGATAGGGCTTCGAGCCGCTCTAGAATCCGCTCAACGGCCAGCTTTTCCTGGCCGAGTGAAATTGCGCCTAATGAACGAATGGCGACGAGACGAAGTGCCTGGGGAACGCCGAGTTCGGTGTAGGGTAGCAGCAGGTCGAGGGCCGCTTCAGAGGATTTGAACTGAGCCAGACCAGCGATCGCGCCACTCCTGACCACTTCATTCCACCCACTTTTCTCCTTGAGTACGGTGTCGAGGAGCTTTAGCGTCTTTTTCTCTTTTTCTTTGCCATCGATAGGGGCTTTGCCGATTTTGCCAAGGGACCGGGCCGCCGCCGCCTCAACGTAGTAGCTAGCGTCTCCTTTTTCAGTAATGTTTTTGAGGGCCTTATAGCTTTCGGCTGTTTTCACATCACCGAGGGCCTCTACGACGGCTCGGCGGACACGGGGATGCTTGTCCTTAAGGCCTTTGAGCAGGGCGGCTTCTGCTTGGGTCAGTTTTACGCTTCCCAGATTCTCAGCGACTTCGGCGCGGACGGCCCAGAAGGGGTCGTTTTGTAATGAGGATTCTAGGGCTGCGATCGCCTCCAAATTCCCTTTTTTCGCCAAGGCCTCAGCAGCAATCAGACGAGAAATCGGGTCTGGGTCACTCGCAAGCTGCGCCTTGAGTTCTGCAACTGGATAGGTCAGCTCTACCGTTTTAAGAAGATGATTGCCGACGTCAAAACTAATGAAATCAGGCTTTTTCTCCAAGGGGAAGTACAGGGCTTGCTCCCGTTCGTGAATGCGTACCTTGAAGGTTTTGACATCCACTTGGGTATCTTTGGTCTGTTTCGTTTTGGTTTTATTGATGTAACCAAAGCCAATCGGCACTTTTAGGTCAAACAGACCTTCTTGCACCTGGGACTTTCCATCTTCCACCTGAATTTGGGTGATGGTGAGCTTAGCCATGCTGCTATCGCCATCCCAGCTGTAGCCCACCTTGTAGTCAGGATGGCCGCCTCGGTACACGTATTGATCGAAGAGGAAGCGCAGATTGCGACCGGTCGCCTTATCAATGGCGCGTAGCAGATCGATGGTTTCGACGGTGCTGTGGGCGTTATCCGTGAGCAGCGTACTGAGGGTGCGGGTAAAGAGTTCATCTCCCACCTCGGTGCGAATCATGTGATAAATGCACGATCCTTTTTCGTAAATGTGGCGGTCGTACAGCTCAATGGCTTCACGATAAATATGGGTGACCAGCGGGCGACGGTAGCGGCTTTTGTCTTCGCTGAGGTAAGCCCGCGCATGGTTAAGGTGATAGTACAGCGCCTCATCTGTGCCGAGGGTTTCTTCTACCCAGAGCACCTCTGAATAGGTCGCTGCGCCTTCTTTTACCCAGGCTTGGGACCAATGATTAATCACAATCAAATCGCCAAACCACTGATGAGCCAGCTCATGGGCAACTAGGGTTTCAGCCCGCTGATTATCCAATGCTGCTCGCTTATCGATCATGCAGCGGTCGGTGAGCAAGGTGGTGGTGGTGTTTTCCATGCCACCAAAAATAAAGTCGCTAACGCATACCTGGTCATAGTTCGAGAAGGGATAGTCGTAGCCAAACCACTTGCTGAGCGCCTCGATCATCTGCGGCGTTTTGCCCATGGTGAGCTTCGCTTCAGACTTTCGCCCTTTTTCAAAGTAGTAGCTGACTGAGCGATCTTTCCACTGGTCTTTAATTTCATCAAACTCTCCGATGGCCAGGGTCATCAGGTAGCTGGGGTGAACTTTTTCTAGCTTCCAGTGGTAAATTTTATCGCTGCCCGCCGCCTCGGTGCCGATCAGCTCGCCATTGGAGACAACTTTGAATTTTTTCGGAACGCGGGCTCGGATTTCGGAGGTGGCGAGCTGGCCGGGGTAGTCGAAGCAAGGAAACCAAAAACGAGAATCCTCATCTTCGCCTTGGGTCCATACCTGCACAGGCTTATCGGGATAGTGCTTGTCGGGACCGATGAAGTAAATGCCGCGCTGCGGGTTTTCATTGGCGTAGTCGATGGCCAGGGTGAAAGCCTTTCCAGACTGCGTCGGATTTTTTAGGGTGACTTTCAGCTGCTCACCATCGTAGTCAAAGGGTTGCTTCGTATTGCCGACTTTAACTGAGCGTATGGTTAAGTCCACCGCGTCTAGACTCAGGCTATCAATGCCATCAACGACGGGGTTGACTCGGATTTTGCAGGTGCCGCTGTAGCTTTTTTTCGGAATGTCAAACGCCAAATCCAAGGCGATATGTTCTACTTGACCGGGCCGATCAGGATTGTAATGGGGGTACGCGCCGGGCAATTCAAATGATTTCCGACTAGCTTGATCGAGCAGGACCGAGTAGATATTTTCCATAGGTTTAACAAAGAAACAAAAGGTAGAGACTTTGGCCGTGTAATGAACTGACTTATAGTTACGTTTAGCCTAGCGGTTTCTTGTTGCCTTGCGGTCGTTTGAGCAATTTTTTTAGCAGTTTTTATGGGGGATGATTTCTATGGCTTTTAGGCGATACCGTTCCATCTGTTAATGCCGCTGTCCTAATGGGCAGTGCCTATTCCTGTCGTAGACTTTTTCACCGCTTCTCTTGCATTAGGTTTCGCGGGTATGTCAGTTGGGCAGTGCTTTGGAATAATGGTGAGTGCCCGTGAGTTTAAACAGACTTTTATTTTATGAATGCCATCGCCTCTTCGCTGATCAATGGCCTCCTGTCGATTGAGCCGCTGGCTAAATTTGCCAAAAATAGAGCGCGAACCATGATGATGGATCGCGCCCATGATTTGGGTGTGTACTGGCGAGATGAGGTAAAAGCGCTACGGGCTAGAAACAGTGGCGTTGACATGGACCCTGCTTGGGATGAAGAGTTAGCGGCGGTGACCAACCCCCAGGTAACCTATCCCGATTATTACACCACCAGTTTTCACGCCTATGATGAAGGGAACCTAGGCTGGTTGCCCGCGATGGAAGTGGATGTTGCAGCGCGAGCGGTACATGCGCAAATTTGGCCAGAGGGTGATGAGCGTGCTGGTGTCAATGGCGATGCCATGCTCCGGCAAAGCTATCATCAGGTTTTGAAAGACGTGTTGCCCGAAGCACCCAAGCACATTGTTGATCTGGGGAGTAGCGCTGGTCTGAGTACGTTTACGTTACAGGAAACCTTCCCCAACGCTGAACTTACTGGCGTAGAACTCTCGCCTTATTTTGTTGCTGCGGCCCACTATGCTGACAAACAAAGAGCTGCCCAAAAGAGACATGCGCAGCAACAATCTAGCCCACAGGCTAGTCCGCAGGGCAACAACATTCGCTGGGTTCATGCGGCAGCTGAAGATACCGGCCTTCCAGCGGGCTCCGCAGACCTCGTGTCTGTTTGTTTGGTCTTTCACGAATTACCCACGAGTGCTGCTAACGACATCATGGCTGAAGCCCACCGGTTACTCCGTCCCGGCGGGCACTTTGCGATTATGGACATGAATCCTCAATGTGAGAGATTCGCTAAAATGCCGCCTTACGTGCTGACGCTTCTGAAAAGTACTGAACCCTATCTAGATCAGTACTTTTCATTGGATATGGTCGAAGCCTTTCAGCAGGCTGGGTTTGATTCGCCCAAAATGGTGCTGAACAGCCCTCGACATCACACGATCGTTGGCCGTAAGACTTAGTGCTAGGTCTTTTAGTGCTAGGTTTTATCCCATAGTGCTAGGTCTTAATTAAGCAACAATCTCCAGCTGCCTGCACCCCAAGAGGCCATATATAAATGTGTTTCATTGGTCACTGGATCGGTCAAGATCTTGGTGTGAAATGACTTGGGGAAGGGCAAGTTTCCAGTGATATCGCTAATGCTGCCGACAGTGTTGCCACTTAAGGCGACTTCAAATACGCCATAGCCCAGGTTTGTGGGGGCTAGGGTTTGCACGCTGAGATACACCTCATCATTACGCCCTTCGACGGCAAAGATAATAGGGTCTACCTCACTAAAATCGAAGATGGGTGTGCGGGTCGCGGTAAGGGCATTGACGTCGAGCAAGGTTTGCCAGGTTGCGCCGCTATCGGGCGAAAACTTGGTTTCCCAAGTGCCGTTTTCAAAGGTTGCGGCAGCGAGAACCGTGGTGCCGTTGCGGTCCCAGGCATCAAAGGTGATGGTTTCGTCGGAGGTCAACATTGGCGTCCATGTCCATGTTCTATCGAGTAAATTAGTGCCGCTGTTATCATCCCGAACACCCTTGTATAGGGTGTCTTTGTCGGCAATATAGAGCGTGGTGTTTTCGTTAGGATCTAGGACCATGGAGCCTTCGTTCTGATTGGAATCAGGGCTGTTGTCAATACGTGGAAAATCAAAGCCTACTAGAGAGCCTCCTGATTCTCTAGCGGCGTACAGTGCGCCGATATCAGGAATGACATAAGCTCCCTTTCGCTCGGTGCTTATGTACACCCGACCCGGTACAGATGGGTCGCTGATAATGTTGGTGTATAGCCTGGCGTACTCTGTAGGGGAGACGTTGGTATCAACGCCCAATCCTAGCGGTGGACTAAAGACGTTGGTGACATTATTGCCGCCTGCCATGAAGTACCAGCGAGTCGGTTCTGGATTGCTGGGATTTATCTTTGCCGCCCAAAGCTCTCCTTTTGAGGAAGCTGCGCCAAAATCACTGACACCTCCGCAGTGGGCCAGGAGATACACATCACTTCCTTGGGTAACGACCGCGTTGGCCTGAGACCTTCCCCGGCGAGGGCTGGAGACATCTTCCCAGCTCATGCCATTATCCCAGCTGAGAGTGACAGCATGGTCAGCACTTGAGCGAATAATGGCATCGCCATAGCGACTGATGTCAAAGTCTACGGTGCTTTGCCAGCCGAGGTTGCTGTAGGTTTCGAGTGGTTTGTTCGCGATGAAATTAGCATTGGCGGCAATGTTGAACATAAACCGGGGAAAGGTCATTTGTGGCCCACTGGTATAGATGGATTTCCAGTTGTTTCGCCATATCCCTGACGATCTAATGTTGGCGTTATCAACTTTAAAGAGTGTTTGATCGCCCGTTGTCCAGAGGCTGCGTGAGCCCCACCTGCGGGGGGAGTATTGGTAGGCTAAGGGACGAGGTAAGTTGCTATAAACGCCGCCTTCCCAGCCAATGTTGTAGGGAGATGCATTGGGGCCACCTTCTCTCAATTCATAAAAGAACACGCGATCCCAAGTAACGGCGGGGACGTTGTTGCGCCAGGCGATGGAGAGTTGGTAGAGCCCGGTGCGTTTTTTCCCGGTGGCGGTGAGGACACTGTGGCGTGTGCGCGTGCTGCGGGGATCAATTACAAGGTTACGAAAGGCATAGGCATCGCCTATGGGTGTATTTTCCGGCTTGAAGGTATCGGGACTGGGTTTTCCTAGAGGTAGCCAGCTTGCTCCCCGATCACGACTGGCAAATAGTTGTGTGCCGTCTGCATTGGCTCGACCAAATGCTGCATACAGGGTGCCATCTTTTGCTAGGGCTACCCCTTCCACACGATTGCTGGTGCCCGCTGGACTGGTAATTTGAGTCCACCGGCCAGGGGCTCCAAAGTTATTTCCGCGCCATAGTCCGCCTTCAGCGGTGGCGGCATAAATCTGTCTTCTCCTAAGATCGTAGGCTAATTGCAGGATGCTTTTGTTACTGGATGAGGTGGGACCAAATCGAACGGCCTGAAAATGTCTGCCGCCATTGACTGAGCGAAATATTGTGGCCTGCTCAAGGGTGCTATCGCGTTTGTTGCCAACCCCTGCGATCACCCGACGATTGTTTCTCGGATCGACTACAATGCTGCCGACCGCAAGTTCTTCGCGATCGCCTGTTTTCGTCAGCAGGGTCGGATTGTTACTACGGTTGGTGTCAGCTTGCAGTTGCCATGACTGCCCACCATCATTGGAGATGTGCAGGCCGACGGTGGTGCCCAAAAATAATTGATTGGCATTGCGGGGATTATAGGCCAGCGCTAGTGTGTTGGTGCCTGCGAGGCCGTTGCTTGAGTAGTCCCAGCTGTTGCCGCCATCGGTAGTGCGATATAGCCCCTCAACATCAGAGAGCACGAAGGCATGATTGGGGGTGAGGGGATTCAGTACTAGGTCTTGAACTTGTCCGCCAGCACCGGGATTTAGGGATTCCCAGGTTTGCGCCAGGGCCGGTTGAAGTGTCATGAGCGTTGTCATGATGGCGGTGGTCGATACCCAGAACCCTTTAAGGATTTTCATAGACTGCCTGTTGTTGAATATTTGAATGTATAGGAAGAGCAACAATGAATAAGGAAAAATATAGCCATGTTGTTGCAGTGTTGGTGATCAGCAGTGTTGGTGATCAATAGGTGTGGGCTTACTGATGCTGCTGTGTGATGGATTGCTATTAGCATTGCAATCATCAAGCGGTCATGACTTAACCTTGCATAAGACCCTCTTATCCTGTGTTAGACAATGTACTGGAGTGGGGTAGCCTTCCCAATCGGTGTGTTGCATTTGCTAAGTGTTGTATTTGTAACAGCTACAAATGCTACCTCACTCTTACTGAGGCCTCTGTGTTCATCCGTTATAAATCCCTACGCCCATACATCACTTAATGAACATCACTGGATGAATAGTGCGTGATCGCTGCGTGAGCATAGTCAAGTAAAAAATACCAGGCAAAAAAAGAGCCCAGCTTTCGCTGAGCTCCAGGGTTCCATGAATGATTAAATGTGGGATATAAAATGACCTTTGAAGGAAGGTATTTATTATCGCTAGGAAAACACTCCAATAAAGGGAGGTTCCTAGGGAAGGTCTCTTAAGCCAAGCTTGTGAGGTTAACACATCGCGTTGGAGATATCGCCTCTTAGCTAAAGAGTTGATGTCAATATAATCACTGAGATGGTGGGTAGCTGTGTCCTATGCAACAATTTTTACCGCCAGGTTTGTTGAATTTTTCCGAAATATCTTAATTTGATGACATACGGTGCGCATTGCAGGCCCTTGGTAGAGAGCGTTCAAGGCGCAATCTCCATGCTCTGTATAGGGCCTTGCTCTCGTTATGGTTGTTCCTGATTTGTTGGCTGCTTGTCAACCGATTGCTGTTCTTGATCAGGTTGTTGAGGCTGATAAAGGGCTGCTCGAAGGGTTGGGCTTTGGGCCAGCTGAGTTGCTATGACAGCGGCTCCATCCTGGTTGATGTGGCTAGGATCGGCAAACAAAGCAGGCTGATTTTGCCACTGGGTCAGCATATCTATGACCTCAAAGTCGTGGGCACTACTTTGGGTTTGTAAAAACTGCTGGAATTGACCTTCAAAGTAAAGGCGATCGGCATCTAAATAGCTGCCGCTCAAGGGCAAATTGACAAAAATTAGCTGGGAATTTTGGCGCTTACTGAAGTCTGCGAGTTGACCTAAAGCACCTGTTTGCGACCCATTTAACGTGAAAGGACTATAGGCTCCGTCATAGCGTCCACGCACTTGGGGAAACTGTTGATAGTACGTTTGCGGTGAAAACCGATCGCCGACCGCTGAAAATCCCAATGCATCTAGATTGGCTAGAATCTCCGATGTGGGTGAGTTTGCGGTTACTGAGGCTGCGATCACTTCGGTCTTAACGTTATCAGCTTCTATCACACGCTCTCTGCCTACTCTCTCTCTGTCACTGACGTCATCACTGGTTCGCTCACTGGCTCGATCATTGGCCATGGCCTGGGTGGATAGATTTTCTAAAAATAGCGAGGCGGGTAGGGTGCCTTGATTCACAGTTTGATAACCGGGGGAGGCTACCAGACTTTCCCACGTGCGATCGCGTCTGCCATCATTAAAGGCCCGTGACCCATCTCCCCACACAATCACCGGGGGCAGTGGTTGCGGTAACAGTTCACTAAGCACAAAATTTACCACCTGGGCCGTGGCGCCATTCACGCTGAAATTGAAGACGTTTACGTCCTTGTAACCCTGCTGACTCAGCTGCTGCTGCATCACCATGGGGTCAATGCCTTGCAGCGCCCGCGAGCTGCCCACAATTAAAATATCTGGCGTGCCGACGGTTGCGACATAGGAGAGATACCCCGTTAGTTGAGCATCGAAGAGGTCACTGCCCAAGCTGGGTAATCCGGAGGATGGGCTGGTTTGTTCTGTCTGCTGCTGGGTTTCTTGTAGGCGTTGCACGTAACTGCGCAGCTGCCGCTGGGCTACAATGCGTGATGGACTCTCTGGGGGAATCGATTGGGCAAGTGCGATCGCTGACAGCCACTGCAACATGACCCCGTCCCAATCTGCGGCTGACGCAGCTGTTTGTGTGAGGAGTTCTGCCTGGGTTGCCTGGTCAGTGGCCTGCCTCAAAATGTTGGCCGCTTCGGTATCGATCTCAATGAGGTTGGTGGGTGTATTGGCCGGTGATGCTTCTGTGGAATTATTTTCTGTGGAAGAATTCTCTGTGGAATGATTAGGTGCCGGATGGAGAATCCCTTGTCGGAGTTGCTCCAGTAGAGAGGGGGCGAGGGACGGTTCGTTTCCCTGGGCGTTAACGAGGCCTCGACTGGTCAGTGAATTCGCCCATTCTATCCCTCCCCAGCAAAGGAGGCCCAGTCCCAGATATAAGCCAATCGGGCGTCTGAAACGACTGATAGGTAAGGGAAAGAGGGGCTTTATCATAGTGTCGAAAATCGTGTTGAACGATTTCAGGGCGGCGGGCGATCACTGATGTGCTCAGGCGCACCTAATGAGTAGGTAATGTTTCTTATTAATTCTATAGAGTGCCTCCCCAGTCCTCGTCAACTAATCAATTGGTTTTGCTCAATGGGTTGCATAGAGTGTCAAAAAGGCGTAGAACAAGGCGTAGTCAGATATGAAATTCACACCTTAGCTGTGTACGTCAGTTGTGTACATCTGTAAGCAATGAGGCCTGTTGGTTTTCAAATGCTGCGCTGTCTCTTAAGATGATGGTACAAAAATACTATCTAGGATCATGGTTCAATATACCCTTGCTCAAAGTCCTGAAGTTTTGATTGATGTGTCTGGACGCGACTCAAGCAAAGCGCGCGAAAAGGCTATGGATCAGCTGATGGCATTGATGGATGAAGACAAACTGCCCACCGAACTTGACGATGGCTTTAACCCTAAGGACTTTATAGAAGTGAAAGAGCCCGCTAAACAAGATCCGACCGACGAGGAAAATGCAGTTGTAGCAGCGGTGCAAACGCTCAGCAACTTATCCAAGCTAAAAGTAAAAGTTCAGGGCTCTCGTGAAGAGGCCCTTAAGGTCCGTGAGCTGATCGATTTGCTTTTTACTGATGACTTTATTGAAGAAGAGCAAATTGAAGAACTCAACAGCGGATTTAAAACACTCAAAACGTTTGCGCAAACCAACCTAAAATACCGTGATGCGAAAGACGATGCTGAGTCGGCTCGCGAAGTGCTCGATAATGCGCTAAATCCGCCGAGTAAGAAAAAATAGCTTTAAAACTATTTTTTGTCTGAATAGCTTAAACGTAATAATGGCTCAGTTTCGCTCTAGTGATGCGAACTGGGCTTTTTTATAGGTTTTAAAAACCACTTTTAGTCGCTACTGTGTTTTAGTCGCCACACCTTGATAAAAATAGCCCATTATTTTAGGTAGCTTAGGGGCATAGAACGCTTTTACAGAAATGTCGTCAAAAACTGCACTGACGAGCGCATCTATTTGTCTGTTGAGATGGCATCCGTCGGCCACAACTTTTTGCACTGGGGTAATTCTGTTTTGCCAAGTTTGAATGGATCTCTCGTTGCTAAGCCCGTGTTCAATAAAGAAAAACTGGCCGCCGGTTTTGAGGACTCTATAGGCTTCGCTGAGTGCTTGGTTGGCGCTGGGAATGCTGCATAGGGTCCAGGTGCACACCACATTGTCAAAGCTGGCGTCGGCCATGGGCAGGTTTTCCCCGCTGAGGAGTTTGGTGGTGACGGGGATGGGGCTGGCCTCTATGCGTTTTTGTGTGATCGCGCCCATCCCCCCATTCGGATCCACCGTCGTTAACGATGTCACCGTTGCTGGATAATGCGGCAAATTTAACCCTGTGCCAAAGCCCAATTCCAATACATCGCCACTGACTTCGCTTAACAGTGCTTTGCGATAGTCTGTCATCGAACCTGACGACATCGTTAGCTCCAACAGCCGAGGAAAAACGAAATCTGAATACACACCCATGACGATGCCCTACGTTCAACATCACTATTCTAAGTATTTATTTATTCTAGGTATTCATTTCAAGTATTCTCAGGGCTGTGCTCAGGCTGACCGCTGACTCAATTGCTGGGTTGCTTTCGTCAAAAACAAGCCTTCACGCCTATTCCTTATTCCCAAGACTTCTGATAGCGTTTTAGTCTACGAAGATCGCTGCACTTGCCGCGTATCGCCCCCTAAACACAAAAAACAACGCAGACACTATCGGGAAAATCTATGGCAGCACTCACCGGACGCAATCTTCTGAGCCTCGCGGACCTCAATGCAGATGAAATGAAGCATTTGCTGAATACTGCCGCGCGTATCAAGTCAGGAGAGATTAATCCGCAGTGCCCCCAAAAAATTCTCGGCCTCGTCTTTAAAAAAGCCTCGACTCGAACCCGTGTCAGCTTCACGGCTGCCATGTACAAGCTCGGTGGCCAGGTAATAGACCTCAACGCCAACCTCACCCAAATTGGCCGAGGTGAGCCCACTGCTGATACCGCCCGTGTGTTAGATCGCTATTTGGACGTGCTGGCTATTCGTACCTTTGAGCAAGCTGAAGTTGAAGAATTTGCCCGGCATGCCAAGATGCCGATTATCAATGCGCTCACTGATTTGGAGCATCCTTGTCAAATTTTGGCCGACTTGCAGACGGTTCAAGAAGAGTTTGGTACCTGTGAGGGGCTCACCATGACTTACCTAGGCGATGGTAATAACGTCGCCCATTCCCTCATCATTGGCTGTGCCCTGGTTGGTATGAATATTCGCGTGGGTACGCCCAAAGGCTATGAACCGTATGAGGGCATCATCAAGCAGGCCGAAGCCATTAGTCAGGGTCGCAGTGAAATTGTGGTTACCAACGATGCTAAGGCCGCTGTCGAAGGTTCCCATACTCTCTACACAGATGTGTGGGCCAGTATGGGGCAAGAAGACGATGCGGCTAAGCGTATTCCCATTTTTGAACCCTACCAAATCAATGGTGATGTGCTCTCCGTCGCAGATCCCAAAGCCATTGTGTTGCATTGCCTCCCCGCCCATCGCGGCGAAGAAATTACCGAAGCGGTGATGGAAGGTCCCCAGTCTCGAATTTGGGACGAAGTGGAAAATCGTATGCATGCCCAACAGGCCTTGCTCGCTGAAGTTCTGGGCGCTGCCTAGCCGACTGTCTTGGGTTGAGTTGTTTTCGCACGTGCTCGTTTAGAAAACTGCCAGCCAATTAGCCCCAATAAAATAATGCCTAGCAGCCCGGCCAGTGGATTGCTATCAATACCCGTCACCCACTCTGGTGCTTTGCCTGTGTACTCGCTCAGCCCCCCGACATTCACAATGTAATATCCCCAGATCAACCCCGCATGGAGGCCAATCGAGTAGCCGAGTCGGCAGCTACTCTGGTTGCTGCGAGCGGTTTTTCGGGTTCCCGTGGTGCCCACGCGTCTTGCCCAAACGAGCGCTATGCCCAGCATCACTAAGCCAAAAAACTGTGGAAATGTTCTTACTATCTCAGGCCAAGGTTTGATAAAGTGCGTCCCGGCGAAAAATAGTGCATTCAGGACCAGTGCGGCTGTAGAGCTATAGCTCTCCTCAAGTTCTGCCAAAATCCAGCCGCGAAACATCATTTCTTCGGCAAAGCCTACCGCGAGGGCCATCAGTAGTCCCTCAGCAATAAATTGAAATAACCGTGGGCTCGGTGTTGTGGGGGTTGCCCAGCCCATTAGGGTCTCTAGGCCAAAGAGTGCGAAGACGCCGCCGACTCCAATACTGAGTGCGATCGCTAAATCTCGACCCGTTTGGTGTTGAAAAATCAGTCCGCAATGTTGAAAAGGCCGATCCCAACGGTGAATGCGTCTGCCCCAGCGAGGCAAGCCTACTAAAAAGCCACTGTAGAGCAGTATCAGTGCCAAGATTTCTGCGGTGCCAGAGCGATTGAATGTGTAGCCTAGCCAATATATTGGCCCTGCGAAAGGTAGCCATGCGATCGCCAGCAGTACCAAAAAAATAAAAATCCGTCGCCAAGGTCCTTGTGTTTGCACCCAAGCTTCGAATCGTTTTCTTTTTGGATAGATCACGGCAAATGTCTAGGGTTGTGACTCTATGGGGCGGGCTCTACTACTATGAGCCATTCATTGCCCCGGCTCTATTTATTTGTGTATGTAGATCGCTAAATAATAAAGCGCTACTCATCAGGCTCAATGGTACTGGTGAGCCCTTTATTGCAGAGGGCTTCACAGTAAAACTCAGCATGTTCTAGCTCACAAATAATGACCAACCCCGTGCCCGAATTATGAGCCTGCATCATGATGTCAATAGCTTGGGGGGCAGTGAGTGCAGGCACTGTCTGTACCAGACACTCCACCACATATTCCATGCCGTTAAAGTCGTCATTGTGTAACAACACTCGATATCGGGGCGCTATTTTGCGCACCGTAGAGGTCGTTGTTTTTTCAATGGTTCCAATAGAAGTTGACATGATATTCTCTCCGCTTTTTGCCGCTAGATAAGCATGACCAAATGAGTCAAACGATTTGAGTCAACGACGAGTCAGGGCAACTATTTTAACGCGGTGCGACTGCATCGTTGCTAGGGCTCAAGGCATCAGCCCTCTAAAGGTGCATCGCTCATACGCTTAATAATTGGCTGAAAATAATACTCAGCAAGGCTTTTAGCTGTATGCCTCTGACTCAAAAAAGGAGCAAACTTACT
>JBCDAG010000195.1:0-13433 GCA_039186165.1 Cyanobacteria bacterium P01_F01_bin.53 | reverse complement strand
GTCTCGGCCATTTGTACCCACGTCTCTGCAAAAGTTGCCAGTCACACCCTGCGTATCTTGCTCAGAAAGCACTTTGGTATTGATGTGTTGACCTTTGAGCAACACCCTGTCCGTAACCGTTTTACACTCACATAAGGCGTAGGTTATGACATTAAGCGCATCACAGAAGCCCTGAACACAATAGATGTGTTCAGGGCTAGTTAGAACCCCTTCTAGCTATTGCCTAGCCCTGAGTGCTTACATCATTGCCATTACACCGAAGGGATTAGACCAGGGCAGGCTCAGTCACTGTCAGGTGGGGATATAGCGGGAAGCGATCGCACAAAGCCAGTACCCGTTTTTTACAGTCAGCTTCTACACCACCGTCCTCTGGGCTAAGCAAACGATCGGCAATGATATTAGCGATCTCAACAAATTCAGCCTCACCCATGCCACGTGTCGTCATCGCAGGCGTACCCAGGCGCAAACCACTGGTGACAAAAGGTGACTCAGGATCAAAAGGAACAGTGTTCTTATTGGCTGTGATGTTCACTTCGCTCACCAAAGCATCGGCAATCTTGCCCGTCATCCCAATGGAGCGCAGATCTACCAGAACGATGTGATTATCTGTGCCATCAGAAACCACTTTAATCCCGCGAGATTGCAACTGACTCGCTAGCGCCTGAGCATTTTTAATGACCTGCTGACAGTAGTCTTTAAACGCAGGCTGAAGAGCTTCGCCAAAAGCAACGGCTTTTGCAGCAACCACATGCTCCAGAG
Source organism: Cyanobacteria bacterium P01_F01_bin.53 (assembly GCA_039186165.1). Taxonomy (GTDB): domain Bacteria; phylum Cyanobacteriota; class Cyanobacteriia; order Phormidesmidales; family Phormidesmidaceae; genus Phormidesmis. The sequence goes on along the minus strand of JBCDAG010000195.1, from coordinate 12,674 downwards.
GCCCACCCTGGCTACCAGGGAACACAGCCTTATCAAACTTTTTACCTAAATCCGCATCGCGAGTCATGATCAAACCACCGCGAGGACCGCGCAAAGTTTTGTGGGTGGTTGTCGTGACAACGTCACAGTGGGGCAAGGGATTAGGGTGCAGTCCTGTTGCAACGAGTCCTGCGATATGGGCGATGTCGGCCACGAGATACGCACCGACTTCATCTGCGATCGCCCGAAACTTCTCAAAATGAATCGTCCGGGGATACGCCGAATAGCCGCAAATAATCATTTTGGGCTTGTGTTCTAAAGCAATCTTGCGAATTTCATCAAAATCAAGCTGCTCAGTTTCTTGGCTAACACCGTACTGCACCACATTGAACCACTTACCTGAGAAGTTCACGGGAGAGCCGTGGGTGAGGTGCCCACCATGGGACAAATCCATCCCTAAAATAGTGTCGCCAGGAGCCAACAAAGCTAAAAACACAGCAAAATTAGCTTGGGCACCGGAGTGTGGCTGCACATTGGCATGAGCCGCACCAAACAGTTTTTTAATCCGGTCAATCGCCAGCTGTTCGGCTTGGTCCACAAACTCGCAACCACCGTAATAGCGCTTACTAGGCAAGCCCTCTGCGTACTTATTGGTAAGTACAGAGCCTTGGGCCGCCATCACCGCCGGAGACGTAAAGTTCTCGCTGGCGATTAGCTCTAGATGCGTCTGCTGCCGGTTTAGCTCCTTACCCATAATGGCAGCAAGCTCTGGGTCATTTTGCTGCAAAAAGTCAACGTTAGCTTTGGTCATTTACCTAATATCCCTTCAATGAACGAACCCTTGCGATGAGAACCGCAAAAATATGAGGTTACTGTATAGAGAGGCGACTATATCGATATCTAAGGCATTTTCTAAAAATATCTAGGGCGGTTTCTAACAATTATCTGCTTCCAAACACACCCATCTAAAGCATTCGACATCTGCTATAAGCCATTACAAAACGTCAACCACCTAAACAGCACAGCCCTACAAAGCATTGGTCAACCCCAATGAGTGGACTCCATACCATGGGCTCACCCCTTACGCTGAAACACGGATCAGTCTCAGCTTTGTAGCCACAACAGACTCACACACCTCACAGATCAAAGCTGTGCAGAAGGTTTTTATAATAGCTCGCTACAAACTCGAAGCGATGAACAAAAGAGGATACGTTCCATGTCGTCTGTTCATAGAATGTAATCCTCACCATACATCTCAACAAGCACTCTCTAAATAAGCCAAGAGGTCTTGCCGCAGAGGACTTCCACGCACTTATCCCTGGGCATTTTAGGTATTGGCCTACCGCATAAAAGCATCATCGATGGGCTCAATGGGAACAGTGCGTACTACTGAATTGACAGTAGCAACAAAGGTTTATGGCAAAATGTAACGCTTTGAAACATATAATAGAGAAATTACAGATTGTTTTAGCCTTCGTAAAGGTCTGGAGTGTAGTCCCCGGCAGCTACACCACCACCTAAACAAGCCTAAACAGCTAGCCTTTCCATGGAGGATTGCTAGCCTGCTTAACCTTGTTTAAGTCCTAGATGTAAGGCGCGAAAAACTTTACTGCGAGTGAGGCCTAAGGCCTAGCCCGCTGGCACTGTTGACGTATACAGTGGTTAGAGTGATTGGTTTGTAGCTGTTCTGAATCACACGAGCACAGCCCAGCCCATGAAGTCGTAACCATTGTTAGATATTTCATCGCACCCGTGAGTGCACCCCCTGCCACTGTTCATTTTTCCAGTTTGAGGCATTGATGCTGCAACTGACCCATCCTTCCACTACTACTGCCGCTCCTAAGTTTGTGTCCCTTGAGGAGTCCTACGAGCGATGTCGTCAGATTACGGCAGAGTACTCCAAAACCTTTTACATGGGGACACTGCTGATGCCTGAGGCAAAGCGCCGGGCAATTTGGGCGATTTATGTTTGGTGCAGGCGCACGGACGAATTGGTTGATGGCCCACAGGCCAAATTCACCACCCAAAGCACACTAGATCATTGGGAATCACAGTTAGAGTCCCTGTTTTCAGGTCATCCCAAAGACGATCTGGATGTCGCTATGGTCGATACCCTAAAGCATTTTGACCTCGACATTCAACCGTTTAGAGACATGATCTCTGGACAGCGAATGGATTTGCAGCGCTCACGATACGACACGTTCGAAGAATTAGAATTATATTGCTATCGCGTAGCCGGAACAGTGGGCCTCATGTCCACCACCGTAATGGGCATGGATAAAAGCGTGAATGCTGCCCCTTGGAAGCAGGCAAATCCAGCAGTTGCGCCCATTCAAGAAGCTGTTTCACTAGGCATGGCCAACCAGCTCACCAATATTTTGAGAGATGTTGGTGAAGATGCTAGGCGTGATCGCATCTATCTACCCCTAGAAGATCTTGCCCTTTTCGACTACACCCAAGAAGACTTATTCAACAGCGTCATCGACGATCGTTGGCGTGGGCTAATGCGGTTCCAAATCCAGCGAGCGCTCAAATACTACCAAGAAGCAGAAAGCGGCATTAGCAGGCTTCATCCCGATGCTCGCTGGCCTGTGTGGACAGCATTGATGCTCTATCGTAAAATCTTAGATGTCATTGTTGAAAATGACTACGACGTCTTCAACCGCCGAGCATTTGTCCCCAAGGTGCGAAAGTTCCTCTGCCTTCCTCAGGCATTGATTAGAGCCAGAATATCTTAGAGAAACTTAAACAAGGAACAATCAAACCACACCAATTAAAAAAGACAGCCTGCACAATGTGCAGGCTGTCTTTTTTGTGACTTATTTAGCTAAGCTACACCCCCTTAGGAAGGTGTGGTTTGAGCCGCCAACATTTCTTTGAGCTTGGCCAAATCTTGAGCCCAACGAGGATCAGGGCCTGCCGCTGCAGACTGAGTTTCAGAGACGACTACGGTGTTACCACCACGACGGTTGCTATTCCCCTTCTTGGAACGACGGTTACCACCATTCGCTTCTGAACCATCTTTACCCTCTTCGCGAGGCATCGCCTTTTCAACTTTCAACGTAGCGTCTTGAAGAGAGAAACCGTTGTATTTTTCAACGAGGGCATCCGCGACTTCATCCGTTTTAGCCGTTACAAAACCAAAGCCACGGCATTTGCCAGTCTTACGATCTGAAATCAATTTTACAGAGACCAGATTATCAGCCTCCTCTACAAAAATTGCTTCAAATGCTTCACGTTCTAAATCTCTAGGCAGATTGCCAAAATATAAACGGACTGACATCGAGAATGACCTCTAACTTTTAAATTCGATTAACAGCTTCAAAAGCGCTCAATAACTCTAAAACCGTAGTTTTACGCCTGTGACACTTCACTCATGAAATATGAAAAACTTTCTATCACAATGCCCTAACAAGATCGCAAGATCTTTGGTCGGCATGTCAACTAATTACCAGGGTTTTACCTACCCCTTATGGTCTCAATAGAAGGTTGCGGTGATCGAATAAAGAAACCCACAGACCAACGCTAAAGTCGGCCATTGCCAGGCTTTTGAACCGTAGGATAACTTTCGTACTCACCTTTATTTAAGGTATCACGATGCCTGTAGCCAAACAAAGGCAAAATGTCTGATTAAGTCTAGGGCAATAGGACGAACAACATCCCAAACCAAACGACCCTTAACGTCTCAAAGGGACGCCTCAAAGGGATTGCCAGCATGCCTTGAGACGCAGCGCTGTGATCAGAAACATTCTCTAATCGAACTGGAAATAAAAAAAGCCAACCAAAGTTTTTGGTTGGCTCAGATTGCTGTGTTGAGAGTAGGAGAACCCGCGCCTAACACTCGAAAAGAACTAACGTAGAGAGACGACTAGCGCAATTGGAGGGAAGGACTAAACAAGCTCTTGCTGAAAATCTAGCACTGTTCGGCAAGTCACGCAACATTTCTTTACACAGTATTCAAACGGATACCGCCCTCGTGCAAAAACTTAACGGTTAGCCGTTGCTCTGAATCAACAACCAAAGTCCTAAAAGGCTAAATATTGAGGCCACGAGCACTGAAAAAAGAGGATGGCCTGCCTGTAGCAACACGCCATTACTCAATCGGACGCGATCAATATCTAACCAAGGCCGAGTTCCCCGTCGGAACCACCCCAGCACTTGAACCGTTTCTCCAATCGCTGTGACCGCCTTTTGACCAAGGCCCAAAACGTTGCCCAAAGGGCCGAGCATAGAAAAGTAATGTAACTTGTACAGCCCCATCGGCGTTTTTAGCAGGAGATCTTGGCCAAGCCAATTGGCCAAACCGGGTCGCCCTATCACGGTTCCAGACAACTTAGTAGCCAGGCTATTAACGGGTAAGAAGTCTGGCTCGCTAAGCCATGGCGCAAGGTCCTGAGTTAGGGGCATTCCCATGGATAAATCAGGGAAAAAACGATTCACTCGCAAGATAGTGCCCACACCTAGCCCTAACAGTAAACAACACTGAAAGAGCCCGCTATCGTTGTACATCCAATCCAACGCAACAACCCCTAACTGATGAGCAACTGCGCCAATGAGCCATAACAAAATACCTATGCCGAGACCAATCGTGAGTCCAATAAATGGCGTGGCCTGAGATAGCAACAATTGCCAATCTTTAGTGGTCAGTCCCTTAGGACGGCGGGACGAGGGGGGTAGCTGTATTTCTGGCGTCAGCTTCCAATATTGGGCATAAGCCATCATTAGGCGTATGCGATCGCCCAAAGGCGGATGGGCATCACCCACACTCATCCACGCCCGCAAGGGATTGGAACTGTCCCAAGCAAAGAACTGTGACAAAGGAAGCTGACCATATAGCGGGTAGCGGGCCAGATCAGGCGCAACCGGCAAGAGCAGCGCCGTGCTCTCCAACATGGCCGGTGTGTAACCTTGGTCCTCAACACTCGCGGCAAGGCCAAAAGAAAGCTTCGCCAAAGCCCGTGTGAGACCATTTGGATTGCCGGTGAGTTCGGAGGCGGCGCGATCTCCATAATAAGTTCGTATCCGGCTCACCCACAGGCCTGGTATACGCACAAACCAAAAGACACAGTAGCTTAAGGTCGATAAGACACCCACCGGAACCCTAAAATACTTGGGCTGACGGTTACCCCACAGTGCAAGTTTCCAGTAGCTCTGATGGAACAGTTGCAGTAGCAAACCTTGAAGCGACAGCAGTAGCCAGTACCCTGTTTTCCAATGGGTCAATTCATAGGCGACGAGCGTGGCAATTTCGTCTGCCTCTAACTGCGTCAACAGACCCTCACTGACGACCAGTCGTGCGTTGCGGGGCAACCAACCATAGGAGAAGATCACAGGAACATCCGTGGGCAGTTTCCAGAGCGTAGGCAAGGGCCAACCCCGCTTACGACAGTATTTGCCAATCAAGGTCGCGGCCTCTGGCGAATAGGTGCGTAGCTTTTGGTTAGAAAAGGTCTGCCGAGCAGCCGTGAACCGTAGCCACCAATCCCATAGCCAGGGAGAAGCAATCACCGTCATCGCCAGAAAAGCGAGAAGATACCAACTCCACCATTGATGATAGAAAGGTATCTGTCTCACCCAAAAGGGCAGTAGCTCATCTAAAAAACGTAAAGGGGTGTTGATGATAGAAATCGCACTCTGCTGCAAGAAACGCAGCAAGAAATAGAGAACGATCACACCGCCGAGTTGGGCGAACCATAACTGCGATCGCTTCATTTTTCCCAAAGCACGTCCCTGAGGCAATCGCCCTGCACTCACCCATTCGTACTCTTGTTTAGCAATGTGCTCAGCCGCTGCTATTTCATGATCGTGGAGAGCGTTCATTTGCTCAGAAAGAGGCGTTACGGGTCGCATCGCCTCATCCGCATGCCCCGACGTCGAATCGCTGATCTCACCATTGAGATAGTCATATTGAAAGATTGAACCTTGGGGCTCGATCGGCTCATCTGTAGCATCATCAAAGGCATTACCCTGAGTGTCACCAGACTGAGGCTGCATAGCACTAGAGGGCTCAGAGTGAGGCACTCGAACAGCCCGAAATGAGTCAGCAGCACTCTTTTTGAATGGCCTAGCTACAGCCTCAGGAGATAAAGGCTGAAAACCACTGAGATTTGAGGCAGGTTTAGCCAAAGTTTCTGCTGGAGAGGTCTCAGGATTCAGCGCTGAAGAAGAAGCGGCAGCTTTGCTACGGCTTTCAATTTTGGTCAGCATGGTCTTCGACCACTGCTGCACTGAGGGTTTAGAACTGTCTGCCAGTTTATGGCAGAGGGCTTTGGCCTTAGACCAGTCTTTTTGGGCCATGTACGTGCGGACCAGGCCCATGCCAGCCTTAATGCGGTAGGGACGGCTGGAAGAGCTACAGAGCTGGGAAAGGGCTGCGATCGCCTCGGCATAGTCACCTGCCTTATAGGCCGTGACCCCAGCCTTGAACAACCGTTCCAAATCTGTTGTGGCAGCTGTCATAGGACCTTCGTCAGTATCATCGCCATGGCATCCCCTCAAAATTAAGAAGGCACAGCTCAGAGTACGCAAATCCGTCAGAGATATAACTCTACTCAGCCATACTCAATAACCGTCACGCCCCAGACCGAACCACCAGACACAGCAACTAGACAAAGCCAGCAGATAAAGCAAGCCAAATCATCCTGCATCGACTACATGGAAAGAACTCAAGACGCTCAGCGTCAAGAGACATAGGCGGCATAACAAGCGCCAACCGCCTATGATTAAGAAACGGTTAATAACCCGCAATAAATAGGCACACTAAACAGTGCTCCTTAACATTTCTGCTTCTCTCCCCCATGGCTAGCGCTTCACTTGTCGTTTTATTAGCTGTTGTCAGTTTTACAGCATGGTTTTTAAGCATGTTGGTAGGCGGTGGCAGCCCTTTAATTCTGATTCCACTGATCACCCTATTAATTGGTGCTCAGTATGTCGCGCCTGTCCTCACCATCGGTAGTGTGCTGGGCAATACTCAACGCAGCGTCCTGCTGTGGAAGCACATTGATTGGTCCATCACACGCTGGCAGGTCCCCGGCGTCATTTTAGGCTCTGTGCTGGGTGCCTATGCGTTTACGCTAGTTCAAGCGGAAGGATTGCAGATTTTTATTGCGATCGCACTTCTCTACATGGTGCTTCACGCAGTCTTGAGTAAGGTGGTGGGCGATCGCATCCACCTTCCCCAAATAACGCTCAAGGCCTATGCCTTCCTACCCCTAGGCTTTCTAAACGCCCTCGCCTCTGGACTCATCGGTAGCACCGGCCCCATTTTGAACCCGACCTACTTCAGCTATGGACTGGAAAAAGAAGACATGGTAGCCACCCGTGCCGCCTGTCTCACCCTCACCCATGTTGTCAAAATCGTTACCTATGCCTACCTAGGCGTCCTTTCGCCGACGCTCATCGGCTATGGCCTCGTGATTGGATTAGCAGCCCTCCCCGCCAATTGGTTAGGACGTAAGGTGCTCGAAAAAATGAGTGCCGAGCAATTTCAACGAGCCGTGGTTGGCTTTATCGGACTGAGCGGCGCGTGGATGCTCTGGGAGCAACGTGCGTTCTTGGTTCATTAACCGTCGCCGCAAACAAAACAAACAGGTGCATTCAGCACCGCTATCGCTATTCCTTGGCCAACAGATTTTCGACAAACTCATACAGACTTTCTTCGCTATCGCCAGCTATATGCCTATCTTTAAGATCAATTAGGCCATGGGCTAACTTGACTGCTTGTTTCTTATAAACAGAGTTCGCCGCTAGCAAATCAGTAAAGACTTCCTGCTCAACTTCTAATCGGCTAGCCTCATCTGCAATCGGTGAAGCATAGGCCGCTTCATCAACGTCGTAACGTAATAAAAATATCAGGGCATTGCACTGTTCTTGAAGCTGCTTTTGCAGCGCCCGAGTATCGAGTTCTAACCGGTCAAAGCCAACAGTCCCGGTAATCCGAAACTCTACGATGGGCTGCTGGTCTGGAATGATTTTCTTAGATTTAATCGATTTATCAATCAGGGCAACAGCCCCTTTCTCCACAGTCTCCAGCTCATCTTGAGTACGCATCTTCAGCTGAAGGCGCACGATCGGACGCTGTTGATAATCAGTCTTTAGCTCAGCGCTGATGCCCTGCTCATTGATGTTTACAAGGTATGCACCGCGCTCGAACTGTCCTTCTTCCACATTGTTCGATTCTATGGAGCCAGGGTTAAAAATCCAGCCTTCTTCCGCATAGCTTTTGTGGATATGCCCTAATGCTAAGTAATCAATGCCAGCCTTTTGCAACGGCATCATTTCGCTATACCTTAGCGCACCTGCATAGCGAGAGATTTGCCCTTCTAGCCCGTGATGAAACAATAAAATTGATGGCCCCGGCGCAGGCGGAAGCTCTCCAATCGCCTCAGCAATTTGCTCGATGGCGCGGGGTGCAGCAGCACCATACCAACTAGAGCCCAACACTCGAACACCGCAGGCAAGGTCGATGTAGCCACCTCGCTGAGAGGCCTCATCCCAAGGTGAGTAAAAGGGCTGACCATTCGCAACATTTCCGGGTTCAAGGAGCTTTAGCAAGCCCCAGTCTGATAAATAGCGTAGCCAGCTAGACTTTGTTCCGTAGGGCGCATTGTCATGATTGCCTTCAATCGCAAGCACCGGGATATCGGCCTCCTGCAACAATCGCAAACAAATCTGCGCCTGGTTCAAAATGGCTGGCTTGATATTGCGATGCTCAAATAAATCGCCACCGATAATGACAAAATCTACCGATTCACCGACCGCGTATTTTTCTAAAACGTCTTTGAGCGCGTAGAAAAAGTCCAAAGTTCGGGTCTTGCTTTCGTAACGGTCAAACCCAAGATGGATATCGGAAATATGTAGAAATTTGGCCATATCAGCATCGGCAAATTAAAAAGGAAATGCTTGCGGGATAGCCATCTTGGCGGCCCTAGTCCTGGCGCACTCATTGTAGAACAGATGAACTTTCCAGGCGAGTCATTACCTTGTCATCACCGAGATGTCCGCCCAACCGTAGGCTATCTCACTCAGCTTACGGCCACCTATTTCATTCAATATTTTTTTCTGCACGCATTGTCCGCCAAGCGCTTCGTAGAGGTTGCAAGCAGGATTGGCTTCTAGCACCCAAGTCAACATAGAGTGAATCTCCATGTTGATCAGTCTCTGGGCAGTTAGCCTCACCAGTTCACGCCCCACTCCCTTTTGCTGATGACGTTCCAAAATATAAACAGCATTCAGCTCCCCTGTGTATCCAGAGACCCGGTACGTTCTCGCCCGCCATCTGCAAAACCAACCAATTGGCCAGAGTCGTCCTCAGCAAGGTAAGCGAAGCCACTAGCATTAGGCGCATCGGCAAAAACATGATGCCAGGCTTTCTCTCGCTTTTCGTATGACAAGTTTGCCAGCGCTTTGTCTGGGATAATCCCTGGGTACGTGCTGCGCCATACGTCTACATGGATACGTGAGATCGTACGTATGTCACCACTAATAGCTTCTCGAATAACAATCATTCATCCACTTCTATCAAGACGGCAGCTTAGAGAAAGGTCATCTCGTTTAGAGCGATCGCAAAAACACTTCAAACTCTCGCAGTGCTCGGCTAGAGCAAGTACTCCAAGCTAACTCAACGTATTCAGGCAAAATGCTTTGGATATCCAGATCTGGGAACGTTGGACTCATCGAACTATCCTTGTATATTCCCTCTGTCAAGACGTAAATTGATAAAGACCTCTCACGATAAATCCATAACTCGGGAACACCAAGAACTCTATAAATATCTCTGCCAGTCAACGAAGTGAGATCGACTTCTATCGCTAAATCAGGTGGTGGAGCTTGACTGAGGTCAATGCGCTCTTTCCCAGAAATGCTTGGCCAATTTTGGATGTAAAAACTAGCATCTGGTTCAGTGCCCGCTTCTTTAAGGCGCTTAAAAGTCACTGGATGAGCACTGTCGTAATCCCTACCTTGATGGCGCAATAAAGCTTTAACCAAATCCGATAGCGTATCTATCCGGCGACCGTGGCCAGCCATAGGAGCCATGAGGAAGATCTCTTGAGTTTGGGCATAAAAGGAAACCTTTATAGCAGCATCATCTCCACGGCTATCAAGCAAAGCCTCGTAGTCAGCCCAAGATTGGCCCTTCAAAGTGACCTCGCTTCCTGGCGACAAGGTGAATTGTGCTGGGCTAACTGTCAAAACCATGAGATGTTTGCCTCTTTGCCTATTTACCAGGATAGTCTCACTACACTGTTTCAGCGGTAGAGGATGCCAGTTCTTCTAATCGCTCCTGCTGATCTTGTGAAATACAGGTCTGAATGACGGTCTCAATATCGCCTTCTAAAATCGCAGGCAGTGAAAAGTTCTGATTGAGACGGTGGTCCGTCACACGGTTGTCTTTGTAGTTATAGGTGCGAATTTTTTCTGAGCGAGAGCCAGAGCCCACCTGCGATTTTCGCATGTCGCTAATTTCGTCTTTTTGCTCTTGCAGCTTGGCTTCGTATAGCTTGGCCCGCAAAATCTGCATGGCGCGCTCGCGGTTTTGGAGCTGCGATCGCTCTTCCGTACAAAACACTCGAATGCCTGTCGGCTTGTGGATCAAGTCAACCGCCGTCTCCACCTTGTTCACATTCTGACCACCCGCACCACCCGAGCGTGCTGTCGTCATCGTGATGTCTTTCGGATCAATCTGAATTTCCACATCATCTACTTCAGGCATAACGGCCACCGTAGCCGTAGACGTGTGCACGCGCCCACCCGACTCAGTCATCGGCACACGCTGCACTCGGTGCACACCCGACTCAAACTTTAACTTGCTATACACCTGATCGCCGGTCACCTCTAAGATGGCTTCTTTGACGCCACCCATATCTGCTCGCGACTCACTCAATAAATTTGCTCTCCAGCCTTGCCCTTCCGCATAGCGACTGTACAAGCGCAACAGATCACCGGCCCAAATACCTGCCTCATCACCACCGGTACCAGCACGAATTTCAAGCATGATGTTCTTGTCATCATTAGGATCTCGCGGCAATAGTAGGATCTTTAGCCGCTTTTCCAAGGACGCCAAGCTTTCTTCCAGCTCAGTCACTTCCATCCCAGCCATCTCTTTCATCTCAGGATCTTTGGAATCCTTATAGACCTCCTGAGCACCGGTTAACTCAACATCCGTCTCCTGCCATTGATGAAAAGTCGTCACAGTCTCTTCTAAAGACGCCCGCAACTTAGCAATTTTCTGGAACTCACCGGGGTCCTTAGCCACGTCTGGGTCAGCCATACGCCGAGTGAGCTCGTCGAATGTCTGCTCAACCGATTCTAGTTTTTGGAGTAAATAAGACTCAGCCATAGTCGTTAGCCAGAACGAAGGACGGAAAAAGGACCAGTGAAAAAGGGCCAGCACAAAGATAAATTTCAAAAAAATATTCCGAGCAGCTAGCCCCTAAATCATCCTTAGAAGGCTCTCCACTCGGAATATAAAAAAGCTACAGTTGCTACTTCTTAGCGTCGCCTTTCTCTTCAGTTGCATCAGCATCGCCTTCAGTAGACATGCCGTACTTACGCAAGAAGCGCTCAACGCGGCCCTCGGTGTCAATAATCTTTTGAGTACCGGTGTAAAAAGGGTGATTACCCGACCATACGTCAATGTTGAGCTCTGGCTTGGTGGAGCCAACAGTCATGACCTGCTCACCATTACAAAACACTTTGGCTTCGGGGTACCACTTAGGATGGATATCAGCTTTTGGCATTGTTCTAAAAGGAAAAGTTGTTCTAAAAAAAGGAAAGGCAATAAAAACTTAGCGTTTCGAGAATTGACCCGCTTTACGCGCTTTCTTCAAGCCGTACTTCTTACGCTCTTTCTGGCGAGGATCGCGGGTGAGGTAGCCTTCCGTTTTCAAAGGCATACGGTTATCAGGGTCTAGCTGACAGAGCGCGCGGGCAACCCCCAGCTTAATGGAATCAGCTTGGCCAGTCAGGCCACCACCCCGAACATTAACCAAAATGTCGTACTCGCCTTCTAGACCGAGGGTCTCCAAAGGTGCTTTAGCAGAGGTGAGGTAAGCGGCATTCGCCTGAAGATACTCTTCACCAGGCTTTTTGTTGATAGTTAGCTTGCCGTTACCAGGAACCAGGCGAACCCTAGCGACTGAGGACTTGCGACGGCCAGTGCCCCAATATACAGCGCGATCAGATTGGTCAGCCATGGTTTATTTACCTCCGGGAGTAGTGTTGACAGTCATAGATTGTGGGTTCTGAGAGGCGTGGGGGTGCTCAGGACCTGCGTATACTTTGAGCTTGGTGAACAGCTTGCGACCCAATGCATTCTTAGGAAGCATGCCTTTCACAGCCTTCTCAACGATTCGCTCAGGGATACGGTTTTGCAGCTCATCAAACGTCTCAGTCTTCATTCCACCAGGACGGCCAGAGTGACGGCGATATAGCTTTTGAGAGGACTTATTACCGGTCACAGTGACCTTATCGGCGTTCACAACGATGACGAAATCGCCAGTGTCCATGTGAGGTGCATAGTTGGGCTTGTTTTTGCCCCGCAACACCATCGCGATTTGAGTCGCCAGCCGACCCAAGCGCTGGTCAGCGGCATCTACCACGTACCAATCGCGCTCGATTTCTTTAACAGGAGTAAGGGTCGTTTTAGTGGACATAGCGGTTACCGTAAGCTTCGTGAATCATTTGTGAAAGAAATC
>JBCDAG010000194.1:0-13437 GCA_039186165.1 Cyanobacteria bacterium P01_F01_bin.53 | reverse complement strand
CAGCGTTCTGCAATGGCTTGCTCCATCAAGGCCACCCGGTCTTCGCTGCTGTCTAGCTTGGCAATGGCCTTGGCTTTGGTATATTCCAGCTCACCACCTCGTAGCACCTCTAAAACATCCTCTGGTAAGTTCAGTAGCGGCAGCCGATTAGTTCTAAAACTTTCCCGCCCCTGACGCCCTACGGTTTGAAAGATTTCATCCACAGTATCAAGCTGACGTTTAACGCTATCCGTCAACTCTTGGTCGCGACGTTTGGCATTGGCTGCTTGGTTTAAAAGGCTAATGACCCCATCTCGGTCAAGTTCTAAAGTCTGACACAACAGCTCTAACATCCCCTCAGTCTCGTCAATGGGGTTGAGATCATCCCTTTGCAAATTCTCTAGCAGTGCTAGTTCAAAAGCCTGTTGCTCATCCAGTTCACGGATAATAATGGGAACCTCTGTTAATCCAGCTGCTTGAGCCGCTCTATAACGCCGTTCTCCAGCTACTAACTCATAGGTGCCATCATCCAATGGACGGACAATCAAGGGTTCTAAGACACCATGCTTTCGAATCGATTCTGTCAGTTGGTTAAGTTTGTCCTCATTGAAATACCTACGTGGTTGATTTTCCAGTGGCGTAATATCTTTGACACTGATAAATCTACCTACCTCTTTACTCTCAACCTTTTTTTTAGCAGCACTTTTGCTGGTTCTTGTTCTGGTACGAGGAGATTTTTTCGTAGAGGTTTGTGCCATGGAGAAAAGAGGTTAATAGGAACTTAATGAGTTGATTAAATTATACTTGAATCAATTCATTAAACCAGTTTATACGCTATAATCAACACATGTCGTGAAAGTTATTAACGCTTTCATGAATCCCTAAACCCGACTTTCAGATGGGTGGTTAAGCTAATGGCCTGCTAGCCTCGATTAACCCTCAGCTTGGTCGGGTTTTTAGCTTTTAAATCAGGACCAGCGGGGGCATTCGCTCAGAAAGTTTCGGTTTTGAATGTCTGGACATGAATTGGATTAAATCACTCACTGGTTATGGTTTGGAACCCTTGGTGTTTGGTTCGGCAAGGATCGTGAAATCCCCTAAAACCGTAAGAGTAGTTGCACTACCCAGCAAAGGGTCAAGAAAACAGTGAGTTTTGAAAGCCTTTCAAGGTAAGGCTTTCAAGCGAAACCGTAATTCTTGGTTTAAATGCCCCCGCTGGTCCAATCACTACGGTTCAGCTAATATCAGAGCCGTCAAAGTGCCGGTAGCCCATTGATCGTTAAGCTGCGCGATCGCAACTTCCAACGGATGATAAGTCAGTTCAACAGCTTCACCGACTACGGTCAGCGTTTGCAGCTGGCGGCCATCGCCAATGGGTCGGATCTCCTCAGGAAAATCAACCACGATGGAGCCAGTTAAATAAATGATCGAACCAGGATTAGACACCAGTAATTCTTCCAGCGCTGGCGATAGGTCCTGGTCATTAAATGAGAGAGTCTTTAGCGTTCGCTGTGTAGCTTCTCCAACTTTAGTTACCAGCTTATCAACAATAATGTTTTGCCCTGTCTGATAGATGGATTTTCCATCAGTGATGATAAACTCCGAACCCTGGTTTCCGAGAATCAAATACTTGCCGGTGGCATCAGTTCTATCGTCAGCCCAGACACCCGTAATGTCAGCCCAGACCTCAGAGGTTGAAGCATTGCGGTTATAGGTTGCGATCGCACCGTCCCTCAAACCTAACCCTTGATTCACCTGGGTCTGCACTCCACCCGCACCAGCTAACCACAGACCAGCCACCAGCAAACCCACCGCAATAGCTAACACCCAATACTCACCCGGTCCACCCGTGCGTAGTCGTCGCTTCGGGTTAGAAACACTGATGCACCATACTGGCGTAGGCCACAGCAGTTGCACTCCTTTTAAAGTGAACGAATCACTAAAACAGGAAAGGAGATGCCCCAACGGCAACGCCATCAATGGCTTTATCTCCCCCAAAACAAATCCTGCCCCTAGCGATATTGCCGCTAGACAGCACGTTGCAATTAGCGAGTGGGTAACTGTACGGTGTGGGTAATGGTCCTCAATCCATGAGCTGATGGGGTAAAAGACCTGGCCGATGATGCTGGTGGTAGTGTCGATGTCTGGCAGCTGACTACCCAGGACGGCAAGCGCTAACGGGAGGGGTTGGGCAGTGCCGAGTAGTAAGGATGCGCCTGCGGTTGCGATCGCGGCATGGGTAATCGCCATCATAGATAACTAGCAGCACTCTAAATCAAAAAGGCTGCTTACAGATTTCCCGAGTCTGCTGTAGCTGAGATAAGCTTGCGATTAACCTCCTCTTAGCAACCTTTACAAAGCTTGTCATGACCGGACTTGAGCCTCTAATTACTGCCGCTGTCGGTGGCGTTGCTGTTCCCATCTTTCAGTCACTTTGGGAAGGCAGTGGCAAAGTTTTAGGTCTGTTTGGTAAGTCATTGGATGAGAAAACCAGACAGCTTATATTTCAGGCATCCAAGCAATATGGCCAAAATTACACAGAACGCCACGGCATCCTTAAGGTTCTGGGCATGCGGCAACCCAGACCGCTAGAGTCAATCTATACCTCTGTTCGTTTTTTAGGAGAAGAAGACATTCAAGGATTGGATTCAGTAGAAGATCTAGAAAAAGCGTACCGGCAATCTAGAAATCGTAGTTTTCAATTTAAAGAACAGACCAAACGTTCAGGCATCAAAGTTGCCAATGAAAAACAATTCTTAATGGTATTAGGTGGCCCCGGCGCAGGCAAGTCTACCTTTTCACGACGAATTGGCCTAGAAGCGCTCAAAGGCAAAAGAGGACAATTCAAGCATCGCTGCATACCTGTCCTGATTGAACTAAAGGAGTTTCGCTCTGGTGCAATCGACATCGAACATAAGATTGCAGAAGAATTTCGTATCTGTGGTTTTCCAGACTATCAAAAATTCACCATCAGAGCATTGGAGCAAGGCAAGCTATTAGTGTTACTAGATGGGCTGGATGAAGTCCCCACCGGACGCACGAATAAGACAATTCGTCAGATTCAAAACTTTGTAGACAGATATGATCAGAATCGTTTTATTACCTCTTGCCGAGTCGCCGCCTACCGGCACAACTTCCGCCGCTTTACCGATGTGGCTATGGCTGAGTTCGACAATGAGCAAATTGAGAATTTTATTAATAACTGGTTCAGTCATGATCCTGTTGTTGGCAAAGATTGCTGGAAAAAACTGAACTGCCCAGAGAATACAGCCGCAAAAGAGCTAACACAAACCCCATTGCTCCTAACGCTGATTTGTCTGCTCTACCAACGTGCTCGAAAATTTCCCACTAATCGCGCCACTCTTTATGAAAAGGCACTACGGGTATTACTCGAAGAATGGGCAGGGGAAAAAGGAATTCCTCAGGAAGAACTCTACAAAGGACTAGACACCCGACTAAAAGAGACATTACTCTCTGAGATTGCCCACACCGCATTTGAAGAAGATCGCTTATTTTTACCTCGGCGAGAGGTAGCCGAACAAATCCAAGACTTTCTAGAGGAAACCCTTACAGACGGAAGGATTGATGGAGAGGCCGTTCTCAAATCCATTGAAGTTCAACATGGAATCCTCGTCGCACGGGCTGAGGGAATTTATTCATTTTCCCATTTGACGTTGCAGGAGTATTTAACAGCCCAGTATATTGACGACCATCGCCAAATTGAGTCATTAACCACTCAGCACCTGACAGACTTGAGATGGCGAGAGGTGTTTTTGTTAGTAGCAGGTCTGATGCGAGGAGGAGCAGATGAGCTACTACTACAGATGGAGAAACAAAATCAAACGTATATCAACACTCCGAAGTTACGTGGCTTACTGGAATGGTCAGAACAAGTCTCCGCTGGCTCAGCGGGAAACTATATATCTGCGACTAAACGAGCCGTTGCCATTTTCTTCGCCATCAACCTCGACCTCGACCGCTACCGCTACCGTAACCTCGACCTCAACCTCGACCTCAACCTCGCCCACAAACTCGCCATCAACCTTGACCTCGACCACTACCGCTACCGTAACCTCGACCTCAACCTCGACCGCGACAGCTACTACTACCGTAACCTCGACCGCGCCCTCAAACGCAGCAGCTACTACTACCTCGACCGCTATCTCGACCTCAACCTAACCCTCGCCCTCGACCAAGCGAATATTTTTCAAGGCATTAATCTTAAGATCCTCAGCGCTAGACTAGAAGCACTTAAGGCAAAATTTCCAGATCGTAATCAACCTCTCGAAGTTCGCAAAGCCTTTATTGAACAAGTCCAAAAGACCTGGCTTAAGACACTACAGCTTAACCTAGAACAAATTAGTTTATCCAAGACTGAAACCAAAGCTTTGAACAACTATTTAGAGACCAATATTTTTATCTTACAGTGTGAGCGGGCAGCCGTTCGAGTATCGAGGAAGATACGTGAAGAAATTAAAGAACGAATATTGCTTCCCCCAAGTTCAACAAAAAAGATTAGCTAGAATCTTCCCCTACCTTGACTACTGCCCCAACCGCTTCCGCGCCCCTCGTACCTGCCCCACCTGTTTCAACGTCATTCCTGCAATTAGAGCACAGCCACCAAAGATATATAGACTCTTATTCCGCGTACCCATCCCAATAAAACGCACCACTCCAAACGCCATCAGACAGGCGATCAGAATCGGCATTATCACCACGTACTGAGTATGTTGGGGGCTTGCTTCCCGGTTAAGCCCTAGCCGCTCATTCCTAATCACCTTCTTGGCCAGCATCGGATTACGCCCAGCCAACGGTTGCAACTCCGCCAAACGAGAACGACTCAACTGCAAACCCAGCCGCTCAGCTTCAGCCTGCATCACGTCTCTGATTGCTCGGTCAGTGGGTAGCTCTAACTCCACCTCCAGCATTTCAAGGAAAATGTCTTTGCCTGGGTTAGCCGCTGCAAAGCAAACTACTTTTACACCGCTTGAGATCGCATCCTCCAACCAATAGCGAATCCCCGTAGACAAACGCTTTGCCTCTGGCAGTATCAGCAAGGTTCCATCGTTGACGTTCTCTAAGATTTCATCCTTGAGCACGTCCATCGACATCGCTTTCTCGCCGACTACCTCACCATCCTTGTTGTACTTATCCTCAGTGGTCGGTATATCAAGCTGCTCAGCGACTGAAACAAAGAACTTCTTACCACTGCCCTTATAGATGGCAGTTGCAACAGCAAAATCAGACCCGTAATGCTTCACCAGGTCTTGAGGCATCGTCCCAAGCATCCCCAGCTCAGCCAGCACTAAAACGCTGCTACCCGACTCGATAGCAGCGCATACTTTTTGGAAGTCTTCGGAGTGGTTGTTTAGGCCACCTGTGTCTTCTGCCTGAACTGACTTAGCAAGTCGGTCGCCACCTTCTGAGCATCGAACTTTGGGACCGCTGCACTCCGCACCTGATCCACCTTCGCCTTAGTTACAGGATGCAAATCCTCGTACCCCATTTGGCTAGCCATCGCCATGACTAACTGTTGTCCAGCCGTTAACCGCTGCCCCGCAATCTCAGACGCTTCTAAATACAGCGCCTCCATATCTAGTCCTTCCGTTGGGCTCGCCTCTTCTACCAGCTGCTCTGCCACATCGCTCAGCTCAGTACTTTCAGCAACGGCCAGCGCCGACTCAAGCGCTTTATGAATATCAAAGTCCTCAATCTTTCTACCTGCTACAACATGCTGACGGAGTAACCGAACTGATTTTGCTTGAGCTTGAGTGATGTAAGCCCTACCATTTGAATCCTTCTCTGCTTTGATTCCTAAGTGCTTTAGATAGTCGTAGTAAGCCTGTTTTTTAATACCAAGCTCTGTCATCAGCTCTTCCGGTCGAAACTGCTGTTCAACGGTGGAATTCTGGTCACCCATAATTTTTTTTGCAAAATCAGCACCCATATTATGGGAATCAAAATAGAAAAAAATTGACCGAGTTTTTCCGGTTTTGTAATGAAGATTCTGTGAGCACCGGAAAACCATTTTTCTTGAAATATTGTTTTTGCTCGTGTCTTTTTTAGAAACAAGCTATCAGAATGCCGATGACTTTGTTCTGGGGGATAGCAAAAATTCAGGGCATTAGTGCAGGGGAATTCCTGCTAGCTAATGCCCTATAGAATGATTGATGAGTGATAGTTAGCTGATGGTTGCTGGTGCAATTTATGGCAGGCTCGCCAATCGGCACTAAAAGCCAAAGCTTAACCAATCAAGATAACTAGAGCAAAGCCGACTAACACCCACAACAAAAAAGCTCTACAGAGATTGACAATGTTACGATTGCCAACGCCACAGACAATCACTATAAAGGCAATGATATTGACGATGGGAATGGCAAACAGAAGGATCAGCCAAAACCAAGACCAGACATCAACCACTTCCATGGCATTGAGTTAGGTTATCGACTTATTCAACTACATTTGTTGATGGATAAGTTCCAGGTGTCGAATGTAACAACCTGAAGCAAACCTTACAGAGTGCCAGACGGTAGGCAGCTGCACTTGCTCGATGGTGCTATGGCCAAAAAGAAGATCTCTAGGGATAAGAGTAAGAAATCTCTAGAGACCAATGAAATAGGTTGTAGATGTTCTGCTGAGACGGACGTCGTTAGCTGTTAGCTAAGTTACTGGTGTAAGCGTCACCACCAAAGGGATAAACACGCTCATTGAAATCAGTCTCACGACCAGTGACTAACTTGGCGGCAGTTTCGAAACCTTCAGAGTTCCAGTTGCGCTCGTGGATAGGCTTGGACTGCTCTCCGAAGTAGTAAGCTTGGGTGCCAAGAATAGCGGCGGCAAGCCAACCAACAATAATGACGGCTAATAAGATACCAAACATAACTACGTCTCCTTTTATGTGCGTTCTCTTATGTGAACTAATGTAACGCAATCTGTGGCGAATCAGAGATTAGCTTGACAACCAAGAGATTGTGATATCCATAAATCAGGATTATGGATATCCACACTCCCCTAGGGCTAGCTGCTGGCCTCTCTGATAGAAACCGCTTGCATAGGTAGTATTGACCTGAATTTAAGGGTTGCTGCTACAACTTACGGAGTGCCCGACGATGGCAGCTGCACTTGCTCGACAGGAATGCCCAGCTTTTCGGTTAGCTCGATGACGTTGCCCGTAAACGTGGAAACATCGCCCGAGACGGCGGCGGCTCCGCTGGCAATGGTGCCGATGGCAACGCCTAGGGCAACCAGCTTTTTCAGACGGCGACCGATGCGGCCTTGGTCAGGCTGCTCTTCTTTGAGGTCACGTTCTAGGAGGTCGAGGGCATCGTTGGCTTCGTCTTGTTGGTCGGTGGGGAAGGTTTGGGCCTGGTCGCGGAGGGCGGCGAGTAGGCGGGTGATGTCTTCAGCGTTGGAGCCGTAGTTGTTGATGGTGCCGCCGGACTGCGTCCCTTGGTTAGTTTCAATAAAGCCACCACCAAACTGGGCACCGCGAAAATCGTTCTTTGGACCTTGATTATTAGCCATCGTTGTTAAGATTCCCATTAATGTTGCTTTTTCCTGACGCTCCGCTGCTATTAAGCGCTGGATCTCTTCTGAATGTTGTTCTCCTTGTAAGCGCAGCTGCCTTTCATGCTGGGTTTCAAGTGCTTTTAATTGATTCTCATAAAGCTCTTTTGCACTACTCTCAATCGCTGACTTATCAGCCCCTTCAGCGACTTCCAAACGAACGATAAAAGCGCCACCACGTTTCCTTTCGATGGCTTGAATGGAGAGATTTTGATCAGCGTACTGGCTGCGGAGGTCTTGGAAAGATTGGAAGAAGGCTTGCCAGTCGATTCCATCCCCAAAAATCAAGTCAATCGTATCAAAAGACTTCTGTATAAGAGAGACAAACTCACCTGGGCCAAAGATTATACAAGAATTGCTAGGACGACGATTCTGATTTTCTTGTTGAAGGAAAATATAGTCGCAAGTAACGTTGCTAAAGGTCGTAGAAGCACTAATATTCCATTCCTGGATACAGGCTCCAGTTAAATTCGACTCTATAAAATTTGCTTCTAATGCCGAGGCTCTAGTCAGGTCAGCATTTACTAAAATAGTTTTGATAAACCTTGTTCTTATTAAGGTCGCATGTGATAGACGAGCTTCGGTTAAATCAGCTTCGGTTAAATTAGCATGGGTTAAATCTGCTCTGAAAAGAAACGCATGATTGAGCCTTGAATTACTTAAATTAGCTCCGCCTAAGCGAGCCTGCGTGAGATTAGCATGGGTTAAATTCGCGCTCTCAAGATTCGCTCCTTCAAGGTTTACTCCTTGAAGATTTATCCCATCTAGTCTGAGATCCTGCAGCTCAGCAAAGGTCAGGTCAACCTGAATCTCCCGATGATCTTTTCGCCACTGATTCCATACCTCTACCCCCTGCTTCAGTAGCTCTAAATGTTCTGCATCCGCCACAGAATAACCCTCACCTCAGCAACCCACTAAACACCTTACCCACTCGGCCTCTGCCACCCCTCAACCAACGCCTTCAGCACAGCCCCATACGGCACCTCCTCAATCGCCGCACCGCCAGCTGCCCTCAACGCCCCAACAAACCGCTCTCGCCGCGTTGGTGGAATCATCACGTTAAGAAACGCCGTTTGGTCTGCCTCGGTCGCAGCGGGGTTAGACGCTTCCAGCTGCTTGAGTAGATTTTGAATTTCAGCTGTAGCCTCGGCGAGGGAGGACGTTTCAGCTGCTGCATTGTTGATGGTACCGCCTTCCATATTGCCTTGGACGGTGTCGGCGAAGCCGCCTGCGAATTGGGTGCCTCGGAGATCGTATTTAGATGCAGAATCTTTTTCGGCCATAGTTTCTACAATGTTCAATAACCGACTGTTTTGGGATTGTTGCTGCTGAACCTGTGCGCGATAGTCGTCCAATTGTTGACCTTGCAATTGCAATAGTTTTTGGTAACGCCCCTCTATCTGTTGTAACTGCTCTCCATACAGAGCTTTAGCTTTCTCCTCAACTGCAGCCTTATTAACCTCTGGAGGAACTTCCAAGCGAATAACAAAAGCGCCACCACGTTTCTTTTCAATGGCTTGGATAGAGACGTCTTGGTCAGAGTATTGGTTGCGGAGGTCTTGAAAGGATTGGAAGAAAGCTTGCCAATCGATGCCATCTTTGAAAATAAGGTCTACGGTATCCGCAGCTTGTTGGACAAGAGTTGCAAATTCCCCTAGCTTAAAGGCACCTTCTCGAGGACGGCGTTCTCGTTGATCACACTTGAGATAAACATATTCACAGATTGCACTATCAAATTCCGTAGAACTGTTGATATTCCAGTCTTCGATACAAGCACCTGTAAATATGGCTCCTTTAAAGCTGGTCCCCAAAGCCTGAGCTTTACTTAGATCGGCTCTACTTAGATTGGTATCACTCAAATCAAAACCACTCAGCTCAAAGCCACGAAGGTGAGTTTCACAAAGATGGATTCCTCGAAGGTGGGTTCCTCGAAGGTGAGTTCCTCGAAGATCAGCTCTACTCAAGTTGGCTCTACTCAGATCGGCTCCACGTAGATCAGCGTCACGCAGATTAGCATCACGCAGGTCAGCTCTATATAGGCTGGCCCCAATCAGAATGGAGTTAATCAGATAAGTTCCACGCAAGCGCGCTCCACGCAGGTCAAAGCCACTTAAATTGAGGTCACTCAGTTCAGCTCCACTGAAGTCGGCTCCTTTTAGATTAGCTTCATTCAAATTGGCATTACGCAAGTCGGCTCCACTCAAATCAGCTCTACTCAAATCGGCTCTACTCAGATCGGCTTCCTCCAGGTTGACTTTACGCAAATCGGCACCCTGTAGATTGGCTTTACTCAGATTGGTACCAAGCAGATAAGCTCCCTTTAAGTAGACGTCACGTAGATCAAAACCACGCAAATCGGCAAAATTTAGGTCGATGTCACGCAGGTCGGCTTGAATCTTAGGATTCTTCTCCTTCCACGTATTCCATTTCTCCATCCCTTGATTCAGAAGCTCTACATGCTCCTCATTAGCCACGCTATATCCCTCACCTCAACAACTCAGCCGACACACCTGAAACCTTTCGCTTACCTTCAACAACTTTCAATATTTCCAACGCAGACCACTCCGTCTCAATCAGCCTCACAACCCATGTCACCTACGACTTCTTCCACTCCTCAATTGCTCCGACGACGAAAGCGGCGACAGGATGATCAATAGCCGCTTCAAACGCTTTTATGCCGCCAGCAGTAAGGGCAGCAACAGCACGTTGTTTGAACGTAGGGTTAGATTCGATTTGGGCAATGGCTTGGGTAGCCAGGGTCATCTTTTGAGTCATGGTCTCAGCTGGGGAGGTTTGCTCTAGCTGCTTGAGTAAGGCTTGAATTTCAGCAGCAGCTTCAGCGAGGGATGGTTTTTCAGCGGCTTGATTGTTGATGGTGCCGCCGACTTGATCGCCTTCGACGGTTTCGGCAAAGCCGCCTGCGAATTGGGCGTTACTGAGATTGTATTTGGGAGCTGTTTGCCCTTCAGCCATTTTTGCCACCACTTTTGAGAGTCGGGTCCTTTCTTCTCGTTCAACTCTCAGAATCGATTGAATATCTTCGAGGTGAGCACCTTGTAAGCGAAGTTGTTTTTCATATTGTGCTTCAATCGTTTTTAGTTGACTCTCATAAAGTTGTTTGGCGTCACTCTCAATCGATGACTTATCAGCACCTTCAGCTACTTCTACGCGAACCACAAAGGCTCCATCTCTTTTCTTTTCGATAGCCTGGATGGACAGGTCTTGCTCAGCATATTGAGTGCGAAGATCTTGGAAAGATTGAAAACAGGCTTGCCAGTCGATGCCATCCTTAAAAATAAGATCAACGGTATTTACGGCCTGCTGAAACAGTGCAGCAAACTCACCTGGCTTAAAGTTGCCTTGACTAGGGCGACGCTCTCGCTGATTGGATTTGAGATACACATAATCACAAGTGACGTTAGCCATTCTCGTAGAAGCATTAACATTCCAGTCTTCTATGCAGGCTCCGGTCAGGGTTGCACCAGTTAAATCTGCTTGGTCAAGCTGGGTTTGAACTAATTGGGCATTCGACAGATTCGCACCTTGCAAATTAACTTGATTGAGATCAGCTCCTATGAAATAAGTATTGATTAAAGTGGCTTCTTGAAGCGTTCCAGTTTTGAGTGTAGAGGCAGTGAGGTCAGCTTTTGTCAGATTAACTCTTTGCAAATTAAGACCCACTAGATTGAGTAAATGATCATAAGACTGGCCTTGACCATTGCCCGTGCTCAGCATTTCACAGATTTTAGGATTATTGAGATAGGTTTCACCTGGGCGCACGCGGTCTAGTTTTTCAGCATCTCGCCAACGGGTACGAAGTAATACTGCTCGCCTGAAGTCAGTTCCTTTGAGACGTGTCTCAGAGAAATCCGCATCAGTCAGCGTGGCACCACGAAAGC
Source organism: Cyanobacteria bacterium P01_F01_bin.53 (assembly GCA_039186165.1). Taxonomy (GTDB): domain Bacteria; phylum Cyanobacteriota; class Cyanobacteriia; order Phormidesmidales; family Phormidesmidaceae; genus Phormidesmis. Next base: position 1,993 of record JBCDAG010000194.1, on the reverse strand, counting down.
TGGTGCCACCAATAGCCGCAAATGCAATAGCAACAGATCGCATCCACGCATCTCGATGATCATCTTTCAACACTCGCCAACCTACATAGGTACTTACCAGCGTCACGGCTACGTAGCCGACGAAGGCTCCTGCGACGGAACCGGCTCCTGCAAAGGCTCCTGCGACGACTAAAGTTCCGTATCCTGTGACGACCCCGACCCCGACTCCGACTCCGACTAAGACCACGGCTACGTAGCCAGCGACAGCAACGATTAAGGAACCGGCAACGGCTAAGGCCACGACCAAGGAACCGGCAACAGCTAAGGCCAAAGCAACGATTAAGGCGACGGCTAATGAGCCGACCACGGCAGAGGAGATATACCCTGAGATGGCAATAGCAACGGCTAACGAGCCAGTTACGGCTAAAACTACAGCGACGGCGACGGCGACGGATTCAATCCCCTTACGGAGAAGCACAAGTAAACATGCTACTAATACTACTAATGCGCTCCATCCTGGAATCTGATTTTCAAGACTGAAAATATCGAATGCCAATGTCAGCGAAACGAAAAAGCCAGGAAATGTTGATAGAAACCCAGAGAAAATGGACAATAGCAATGAAACAATAACTAAACTAAAGGCCCAACGCTTCTGCAGTCCAGCTTTAGCCTGGGTAAAGTTAGCTCCTGTTAAATTCGCATTTGTAAAGTTCGTACTACGGATATCAGTTCCGCTAAAGTTTGCCCCAGACAAGTCTTTGCCCGTAAAGTTCTGACCTCTAAGACTTACTCTTCTGAAGTCTCGCCGACCGGCTTCATACAGTCGCAATACCTCAGCAGCTTTCACGTCCTAGCTCCATACCCACACCATTCGCACACACTTGCTTAAGTCATCAAGTCTAATTGTTCCTTCTCCTGATAGATTTTCGGTCATTTATCCAGCAATTCAGCTGAATCCGCTGGGCTAGCGCTGACAGTTCAATGCTTGGGTATCGCGTTATAGCCCTTCAATTCTTAATTGGCCTGCTCGTTCTGCTTTGAGTGCCCGTTTCAGGCCCATTTGCTTCAGGTCGTAACGAGCATGACAAGGCGTACACCACGCTTTCAAATTGGCGAGATCGCAATTCTCAGGCCGATGATCCATATGAGCAACAGTGAGCTTAAACCGATGGGGCCTAGCAGTTTTCTCCTTGCCTTGCTCCGGCGAATCTTCCCAGCTCCACCAGTACGGCTCCCAATAGCTGGGCAGTCGTTGATAGAGATCGTCAAAGGTCTCATCGGGTCTACGACAAGGTCGCCCGCAAGCTTGGCACTGCCAGTTAGCCTCGGTTTTGATCGCTAATGCCAGCTCATCCCAGTTATCGGGATAGAGACTTCGATCCATAGGCATGGGTTACCCCCCTGAGAGCGCTGGCGTAGTAAATGGATTCATCCCTTGAAGCACCGTCTTAGCCTGCTGCGTGACAGCGTTAACCTGGGCAGTTAGCTGGTCCCAGCTTAGCTGCCGTAGTTTCTCAAAGGGGGTAGACCGGTCATCGACGGTGTAAACCATAATCTGGTCATCCACACGCTGAGACCCCATGACTAAGCCTCGCTGCTGGGCTTCCTTAAACCATTCTCGAAACTCATTTGGTGCCTTTTCCTTAGCCATAGCCTCTGGTTGCCACTTTTCCTCAATGGCTTTCTGCAAAAACCGGGTGGGGTGTTTAACCGTGGCTTCCTTTTCTTCGAGGCATGCGATCGCAACTTCAATCCGTTCTGGCCAGCGTTCAATTGCTCGACGTAGCTGCCGGTCCCTTAGATTGATAGCAAACTTTTTCTTTGACTGAAGCAAAACTAGCGGCGCGTAAATGTCTTGTTCTGGGGGTATTGCCTCATTGAGATATCCTGCATTTTCACTTTGAAACGTAAGCCAACCGTTATTGCCTACTTCTGTTCTTACTTCAGAATTTTTAACAGTGGTTTTTTGATTTTCACTGACACACACAGGTTGTGTAGTAGGTGTAATTAGTTG
>JBCDAG010000193.1:0-13486 GCA_039186165.1 Cyanobacteria bacterium P01_F01_bin.53 | reverse complement strand
TTCAGGACAACAACGGCACCACAGATGGCGCGGACAGTGAGGTGACGGATGCCACCGAGACCTTGCAAAAGCTGGTGGATGCGATCGCTGCTGCGGGCGGACCCACCTACGCCTTTGCCGACATCGCCCCTGAACCCAATGCCTTCGGTGGTGCACCCGGCGGCAACATCCGCAACGCTTTCTTGTACAACACCGAGCGCGTTTCACTCGACTCACTCAACCTGCTCGATGGCCTACAAGCCTTTGAAGGTAGCCGCGATCCGCTGGTGGGAGAATTCACCTTTAATGGCAGCAAGGTGACTGTGGTGAACAATCACTTCTCCTCTCGCTTTGGATCTACGCCCGTGTATGGCGGACCCCAGCCCTTTGTGCAAGCAGGCGAAGAAGCCAGAGAAGCGCAGTCCCAAGAAATCAACAATTTCGTCGATGGCCTCCTCAGTGAAGATGCCAACGCGAATGTTGTTGTTCTTGGTGACCTCAATACCTTTGAATTCACCAACGACCTGGCCGAGATTCTTCCTGGCACAGGCGATGAAAAAGTGCTCACCAACTTGGTGGACCAGGCCATCGCTGACGATGACGCCTACAGCTTCATCTTTGATGGCAATAGCCAACAGTTAGACCACCTCTATGTCTCTGACAGTCTCTTAGAGGATGCCAAGTTCGACGTGGTTCATGTCAACAACGACTTCCCACGGGATGACAACCGCGCACAGTTTGCCGACACCGTTGTGGCCAGTGACCACGAACCCCTGGTTGCCCAACTCACGGTAGAAGCGACCGATCCTGGCAATCCGCCAACTAATCCGCCAACCAGTCCTCCGACGAATCCACCAACCAATCCACCCACGAATCCACCGACTATGGAAAACTTCCAACTCCAGCTACTCCACATCGCTGACCAAGAAGCCGGTATTCCCGCCTTAGACGATGCACCTCGCGCTTCTGCGGTACTCAACGCGCTCAAAGCTGACTTTGAAAATACGCTGATTCTCTCTGCAGGGGATGCCATTATCCCTGGCCTGTTCTTCTCTTCGAGTGAAGACGCCTTTGGTGGGGGAGGCCGCGCTGATATTGAAATTCAAAATGAATTGGGTATTCAGGCGATCGCATTGGGCAACCATGAATTCGACTTGGGCACCGGCCTACTCCGCGACCTGATCGCAGGCGAAATTATCGCAGAGGAGCTTGCCCTAGAAGAGTCCCAAGAAGTGAGTGACACGCCCGTAGAAGACACCGCTGCCACCGGCGTCTTCACCGCTAGGCTCGCGGGTAATCGCCTCACGGTAGAAGGCGAATTCAGTGACTTGAGTAGTGCGATCGCCCCGGTTGGCGGCGAAGACAGCGCAGGCAATCCTGAAAGTGCCATTCACATTCACACCGGCATCGCGGGTGAAAATGGACCTATTCTGCGCAATCTGACCGTAGAAGTGGATGAAGATGACCCTGGCGTAGGCGAGTTCAGCGGCACCTTTGACCTCACCGATGAAGAAGTCGCTACCCTGGTTGCTGACGGACTCTATGTGAACCTGCACACCGAGAACAACCCAGCGGGTGAACTGCGCGGTCAAATCGACATTGACCTGGACAACCCTGCCAACTTTGAAGGCACACAGTTCCCGTACCTCAGCAGTAACCTCGACTTCAGCACCGACAACAACTTGGCTGACTTGGTCGCGCCTGACGACGAGGCCCCTGCACCGAACAGCCTTGCGGCAACAACCGTGATTGACGTCAACGGCGAGCAGGTCGGCGTTGTGGGTGCTACCACACCGACGCTGCCCACCATCTCTAGCCCTGATGATGTCACCGTTCTGCCCGCAGACTTTGACGGTGACCCCACCCCCGCTCAGCTTGATGCCCTTGCGGCTGAGATTCAGACAGATGTTGATGAAATGCTGGCAGCGAATCCTGGCCTCAACAAGGTTGTGGTTCTCTCCCACATGCAGCAAATCAACATTGAGCAGGCATTGGCGACTCGCTTGCGCAATGTGGACGTGATTGTGGCAGGCGGCTCTAACACTGGCCTGTTTGACGAGAACGATCGCCTGCGCGCTGGCGACACCGTCCAGGGAGAGTACCCCATCTTCACCACCGATGCCGATGGCAAGCCCGTCGCTATCGTCAACACCGACGGTAACTACCGGTACGTCGGTCGCCTCGTTGTAGACTTTGACGAGAACGGCAACGTTATTCCTGAGAGCTACGATGCAGAAGTCAGCGGTGCTTATGCAACCGATGAAGAAGGCGTCGCGGCACTGGGTGCAGAAGGTCTGGTGGATCCTGAGATTCAGGAGATTACCGATCAGCTCAGAGAAGTGATTGTTGAGAAAGAAAGCAACGTCTTCGGTATTAGTAATGTTTACCTAAACGGGGTACGCGGCAGCGTTCGTACCGAAGAGACTAACCTAGGTAACCTGACGGCGGATGCGAACTTGGCGATTGCCAAAGAAGCCGACGACAGTGTGGTTATCTCGCTTAAGAACGGCGGCGGCATTCGCGATGACATTGGCCAGTCCATCATTCCCGCTGGCGGCACAGGTGACCCTGAGCTACTTCCAAATGAAGAGATTCCTGGCGTGAAGCCCGCTGGCGGCATCTCCGAAACCGACATTGCTAATACCCTACGGTTCAACAATGGCCTCACCCTGCTGACAATTACCGCCGAAGAGTTGTTGGCAGTGATTGAGCACAGCGTAGCCGAAAGCTTGCCAGATGATTCGGTCACGGCTGGACGCTTCCCACAGGTGGCAGGCATTGAGTTTAGCTTTGACCTAACGGCAGCGCCTAATGATCGCGTTCAGTCTTTGGTTGTACTCGATGAAGACGGCAATGACGCTGATGTAATTGTGACTGGCGGTGAGCTTGTGGGCGATGCGACTCGCACCTTCCGCATGGTGACCTTGAACTTCTTAGCCGGTGGTGGTGATGGCTATCCCTTCCCTGATCGCGATGTGGTAGAACTCGTCTCCGAAGATGAAAATGCACCGCGTACAGGCGATGCCACCTTCGCCCCCGATGGCTCTGAGCAAGATGCCTTGGCAGAGTACCTGGTAGACAACTTCGGTGAGGCTACACCGTTTGATGTGACTGATGTTTCCCGCGCTGAAGACACCCGTATCCAAAACCTCGCCTTCCGCGAAGACACGGTGATTGATGCCGATGGCCCGGTTGAGCCTCCCGTTGAACCACCTGTTGAGCCTCCCGTTGAACCACCTGTTGAGCCTCCCGTTGAACCACCTGTTACACCTCCTACACCGCCTACACCCATCGAAGGGGGTGATAGTGAAGCCACAGACGGTGATGATCAGCTCACCGGAACGGCTGCGAATGACGTGATTGCCGGTTTGGGCGGTGCCGATGTCATCAACGGCCTAGACGGTGACGATATCCTCCGAGGCGATGGTAACCAGCGTGCTTCCAACGGTGGCGGCAATGCTAGCGGTGATGACATCATCTTTGGCGGTGCCGGTAATGACCGTATTGGCGGCAAGGGCGGTAACGACACGCTACTGGGTCAATCGGGTGATGACTTTATTTGGGGTGATGATGGCGACGACCTGATCTTTGGCGGCAAGGGTAACGACACGCTTACGGGTGACGACTTCTCCGGTGGCCAGGGTAGCGATACCTTTGTGCTGGCAGCGGGTGAAGGCACTGACACCATCACTGACTTTGAAGTCGGCACTGACTTTATCGGGCTTGCGGGTGGTATCACCTTTGGCCAGCTAACGCTCTCGGATAACAAAGTGATATTTGAAGATGAAACGTTGGCCGTGCTCACAGGCGTGGATACTAGCAGCCTGGGTGCGAGCAGCTTCGTTGCTGTGTAGCACAGACTTGTTGATGTAGCCTGATTGGCGGCAGGTTAAGGCCTTCTGCCAGTAAGGGCAGAGCAAAACTGAAAGACAACGTTCCTGAACGAAAGGAGCTACCTTAACGGTTAGCTCCTTTTTCTTATGGGTATTGAGGCTTATCATTGGACTAAAGCTGTATCGACATTGCGGAGGGAAGAAACTGCTAAAACTGCCTAACTCTAACCGAGCCGTTATCCCGAGCACCTGTTATGTTCTCTAGTGTTTAGGAGTTAACTGCTAGATGTTGTTGTAATGATTCAAGACCTCCCTGAGGTTAATCTTCGGAAGGGCCAGGTTGGCACGATTGTAGAAGTTTATTCGCCGGGTGAATTTGAGGTTGAATTTGTTGACCTAAAGGGCAAAACTTATGCGTTGGAAACGCTGAGTGCAGATCAGCTTATGCAGATACATTACAGCCCACTACCTCAAACAGCCTAAGCAACTTCACCTCAGGATGCTTCGCCTTAGGATATAGCCCCTTAGCGTTTCCTAGGACTGGTATGTTGGGACGCGATCGCATGTAGTCTGCTAGTTTGCTGCTGATGGCCTATGACTGCTGACAATCAAAGTAGTGAGTCTCCAAAGGAGCAGTTGCCAAAGGCGCAGTTGGAGCAGCAACTAGAGCAGCGCAGCGTCAGCATCGGGGGCAGTGCGGATGGTAGCACCATCGTTGCTGGGGATGGGAATAGGGTTTATCAGGGACCGGTGTCTTACACGACGGTCTTTAATGCGGTGGATACCGGGCAGTTTGGGGCTGGGCAAGTTGATGAGGTCTCTGTGACTTCTGAGCGATCGCTCAGCAAGCAGGCGTATCGCTGGCGGCAGGTATTGGTTGAAAAAGTTAAGCACTATTGGCTTGAGGGGGTTTTAGAAAGGTCACTGCACCATCAGGTGCTGATTGAGCTGGGACTGGAAGAACGCAGTGCGGCGGTGAGGTCTGCTGTCGATGAGGTTGAGGAGTTTTTAGGGGAGGGCGACCTGACAAGTCAGCGGGCTTTTCCGGAGGGTACTCAAGCGGGTGACGTTTTTCACGAGCTGGGGGCCGGTCGCACGCTGTTGATATTGGGAGAGCCGGGGTCGGGGAAAACAACGGTTCTGCTGAAATTAGTGCAGGGGCTGATTGAAAGGCTGGGGGATAATCTGAGTCAACCGATTCCTGTTGTTTTAAATCTCTCTTCTTGGTCCAAAAAGAGACAACCTATTGAAGCCTGGTTGGTGCAGGAACTCTATGAGACGTTTCAGATTTCTAAAGCGTTGGGTGAACGCTGGATTCAGGAAGAACAACTCATTCTTTGTTTGGATGGACTCGATGAGGTAGAAGCAAGGTATCGCAATGAGTGTGTGCAGGCTTTGAATCAATTCATTCAGGACCATGGGCTGACTGAGATGGTGGTGTGCAGCCGCATTCGTGATTATGAGGCGCTTTCTGAAAGGTTGAGCTTGCGCAGTGCTATTTGTGTGCAGACGTTAACGGCTGAAAAAATCGATCAGTATCTGGCGCAGGCGGGAGAGCAATTATCTGCTATAAAAACGGTACTCAGTCAGAACAATGAGATTAAAGCATTCGCGTCTTCGCCTTTGATTTTGAGTGTGATTAGTTTGGTGTATCAGGGGTGTGATTTAGCCGATATTCCACATAGTTCTGATAACGGTGCTGATAACAGCATAGGCGTAAACCGATTTCGGCAGCAGCTGTTTGAGGCTTACATTGCACGCATGCTCCGGCGTCACAGTAATGTTGCTCAGCCTTATTCAACAGAGCAGATCAAACATTGGCTGCATTGGCTGGCTGCCAGAATGGTGCACTCTTCCCAGAGTATTTTCTTAATTGAGCGATTGCAGCCCAGTTGGCTACCACCTGGGAAACGAAAGTTCACTTATCCGCTCATGATTGTATTGATAAGTGTGATGCTGGGCATCGTTTTTTTTGCCGTAATTCATACGTTGTTGCATGGCTTCCCAAAAGGATTAATCAATGGTGCGATCATGGGCATGATGGCTGGGTTCCTGGCTAGCTTAATAACCATGTATTCAGACAATATTGAAACCGTGGAAACGCTCCGATGGTCTTGGAGAAAGGCGAAATCGGCTTGTCTCCGTGGCTGGATGTACGGGCTATTATTTGGGGTGATTTTTGGACTATATAATGGTGTGGTTTTTGGGCTTAAGCTGGGGCTAGTGACTGGACTCTACGCTGGGCTGATGATGTGTGCGACGCTCGTTGTGATTAGTATGGCAATCAGTGGATTAACCGGGGGACTGAGAGGGCCTACTATTCAGCGCAGTGTTAGGCCTAATCAGGGTATTTTTAGGTCCGCTAAAAATGGCTACAGTGTGTGGGTTTTTAGTGGTTTGCTCATTGGGATGATCTTTAGCCTTTCCCACCTGAAAATTGGTATTGCGAATGGCTTAACCTATGGACTTATAGGCGGCCTAATTTGTGGTGGGTGGGCCTGTTGGCAACATTTTAATGTGCGGCTCTTGCTTTACGCTTTGGGCTATACGCCTTGGAACTATGCGCGCTTTTTGGACTATGCTGCTGAGCGCCTTTTCTTGCAAAAGGTGGGTGGGGGTTATATTTTCATTCACCGCATGCTGTTGGAGCATTTTGCACAGATGGAGCTGGAGTAGGGATAAAGATGTTCGTTCTGTGATGTGTAAACACCTATCCCTTTTCACTCAGCAAGCTTTGCTTTCACAGCTTCGATTACGGTTTCAAAGTTTGAGTCGCGATGCATTTCGGGTGTGAGGGTATTCATGTTTTTCAGTGTGTCGGCTAGCTGATCAATGTTGTCGCGAATGTCAGCGTATTGGTCAAGTGAATCGTTGATGCTGCCACGTTTTGCAAAGTCTGAGCTGTTTCTCATCCGCTCTTGCAAGGTCTTTTTCTTGTTGTCCCAATAGTCTAAATAGTCTAAGCGGCCAATGGCATCGTAGATGTTGGCGTCGCTGAGGACGATGGGGAAAATACGATCGTAGAAGTCGCCGTTGTTGGCAATTTCCACCAGCTCAAACATACAGTTTTCACTCTTCAGATATTTGTCACTAATCACTACAAACACGCATTTACCTTGGCCAATTTGTTGCATAAAGTCTCGGATATTGGCTTTGTAGCCTGCGTCTTTTTTATCGCGGATGATGTTGATCCCTTGGGTTTGAAAGGCTTGGTCGAGTTGGTTGGCAATGGTTTCGCTTTCGCCGCCCCAGGCATAGGAGATGAAGACTTCGCGAGTTGTTATGGATGATGTAGATAGAGGACGATAATAACCTAAAAGGCCTTGTGCTTGCTTAAGCGCTTTAAATATTTCTATGGTATCCGCAGACTGTTTGTTTAGCAGTTCTATTAAACCTTCAACAGCTAAATCATCGCCTATTTGACTTAAAGCCTTGATGACAGACCAATGCAAAAACGATGCCCCAGATTTAAGAATTTCTAATAAAAGAGGCACTGCTGTTGAGTTGCCTATTTTACCTAAAGCATCTGCAGCCCGCATACGCACGTTTGGATCATTGTCTTGGTCAACAACACTCAGCAAGCTAGGTACCGCTGATGAGTCGCCTATGTCACCTAGTGCATTGACTATACATATGCGCATCCGATATGACTTATCTTCTAGGGCTGTTAACAGAGTCTCCACAGCTGCTGAATCACCTATCTTACCTAAAGCATCTGCAGCTCGCATACGCATGTATAAATCATCATTGTGTATGGCTATTAATAGTCCTGGTACAGCCGCTGAATCACCTATTCGACCCAAAGCATCCGCAGCATACATGCACATATCTGTGTCATCGCTCTTTAGGATAACCAGTAGCTCTGGTGTAGCCGCTGAATCACCTATCTGACCTAGCGCATTTACTACCGCACTACGTACATCCCAATCATCATGCTGTAAGGTATTCAACAGCTCTGATACTGCTAATTGACTGCCTATGGCGCCTAACACATTTGCGCCAATAATACGTTTTTGCCAATCATCATCCCGTAGAAAACTCAACAATTTTGGAATTGCTAATGAGCTGCCTATGTCACCTAACGCGTCAGCAGCGCAGCCACGCACAAATAGATCGTTATCTTGCAAAGCATTCAATAACTCTAAGACAACAGTGGAGGGGGCATCTGCTACATAGCCCAATGCATTTACAGCCCGTCTACGTACATATGGATCGTCATCTTGTAAAGCATTCAACAACTCTGATATAGCCGAGGCACCTCCTATCTTTCCTAACGCATCTGCTGCTCCGTCTTGCACATATGAATCATTACTTCGTAGGGTATTCAATAACCATGGGACAGCTGAAATATCTCCTATCTTTCCTAACGCATCTGCGGCCTGTCTGCGTACAAGTGGATCTTCATCTTGTAAAATATCTGCCAGAGCAGGGCTCGCTGAGATATCTCCTATTTCCCCGAGCGCATCTACTGCATCGTTACGTGCATCATTACCAATACTTTGGAGAGCGTCTACCAGTCCTGATATTGCTGTGGAATTGCCTATCTTTGCTAATGACAACGCTGCGAGCTTGCGTGGGGCAATATGATTACTCGAAGAGGGAACCGATTTATTTTCCTTAAATACTGTCAGTAGCGCTGATGCAGCAGCAGAGCCACCTATCTTTACTAAAGCGTCTGCCGCGTGATTTCTTATTGGGCGATGCCTGTTACTCCATGATTCATAATCTTTCAGGGCATTTGACAACCATGGAATTGCAGAAGCGTCACCAATTTCTCCTAGCGCATTTGCAGCGTATTGACGCGTCTCTGGATCGTTACCCTGTAAGCTAATCAATAGCTCTGGTATCACATCAGTAGATTGCGTTTTGCCTAATAGAACTGTTTTTAGCGTTGGACGAAGTTCTAGATTGTCTATAATCCTTTTGGCTTGAGGTTGCCAAGACGCTCGAATAACGCCGACTAGCTTAGCGCCTAGCTCATAGTCTACTTCTAACCCTATCTGTACTAATCGCAGCGCATCGTCTTCCTCACTTACCAATCCGGCCATTAAAGCCAACGGCTCTGTCCATTTTAGATAATTCAGATACTGCCATTTCAGGTCCTCATCGCTCAGCTCAGGTAATTGCCTCAGCAGATTCTCTGCCGCGTAATACTCTTGAATCAGCTGATGACGAAATTGGATGCTGTCTTTGGAGCCCAGCTGAATCAGGTGATACTTCAACAAATCTTCCAGCCACAACTTAGCCTGTGCAAGTGACCCCTGCTCCCCGGCTTTCTGGCAAAAGTTGCGAATAATATCCTCCGCCTCTGAGCGAGGAATCGCGACTAATGATTCTTTAGGATCACGCCCAACCATCATTCGATAAGCCAGCTCCTGTAACACCTCTGGCCATAAACGCTTCGACTGGCTTTCATCTTGTATATCCTGCTTCAGCTTGTCATCGTATAGCCGAGTAAACCACCGAAAAAACTCTCCCAGGTTTGCCGGCATCTGTTGCTGATTGCTCGCATACACAGAACACAACATCCACAGCAGCAGCGGCACCGCCCCAAACTCCCGCAATCTATTCCCAAGCTGCGCCAGCATCGCCTTACCTTGCCCCGGCAAATACGCCTGCACAAAGTCCCGCATCTGAGCCTCACTCAGCGGCTGCATCGTCAGCTTTTTACCAATGCCTAGGTCGCCCCCTTCCCCAAGCTTCCGATTGGTAAACACCATCGGTGTGGTTTTCTCATATCGCAGCCGAAAGCGCTGCACATCCTGCCGTGCCGATTCAGAAGGCAACTCATTCACCCCATCCATCAGCAGCAAAAGCCATCCCGCAGTTAGCCATTTATCCAGCGTATCGGTATCGAACGCAGGATCGTGTCTTAGCAAAGTATCCTCGATTAACTGCATTAAAGACTGCTTGTAGTAGCGTAGCTCTACAAGCACAGGGACATTAAATTCTCCTACAACCACTGATTTATCAGTAATTGCGCTACCCGCCAGTAACATGTTTGGAAGTATGTTCTGTTGCGCCTTTTCTGCCTCTTCTAACAGCAGCCTCGCCATCGCTGTAGACTTTCCCGAGCCCGGAGCCCCTTGCAGCAGCACATGCTCCTTCGCATACTTCCGCAGACCTTCCAGCACGGTCAACCGTTCTATTTTTTCTGTCTGCTTATCTTTCTGGGGATCGTCTTCATCCTGCTCAGGCACCGTCTCCGCCATTAGGTCCAGCAATAGCCCACCGCTCTTACCTGCTGCCTGCTGCTGCCGACCCGTCACATCCGTCAGTGTGTACTTCTCCCACCAGTGGGCATAGTCCTCACACACAGACTCTAAATAACGACTCCAATCAGGTGCGGATGCAGACATACGAAATAGACGATGGAAGGATACAAATCAGTAAACTCCTCCCAAAATACTCGATCTGCACCCAACTAGAGGCGAAATGCCTTTAAAAACTTCACCTGCTACTAAACATCTGCAAAAAGGCACCTGCTGAGCAATCTCACCCATTCAGTAATTATCGGAAGACGATAAGCGCGATCAGGTTCCTGCCAGGCGCGATCGCCTACTCGTTTGCCGCGATCGCCTACTCATTTACTGCGATCGCCTACTCGTTTACTGCGATCGCCTACTTGTTTGCAGCGATCGCCTACTCGTTTACTGCGATCACCTACTCGTTTACTGCGATCACCTACTCGTTTACTGCGATCGCCTACTCGTTTACTGCGATCGCCTACTCGTTTGCTGTGATCGCCTTCTTACTCAGCGTGATCATGGTCTTGGTAAGCGCGATCGCCTTCTTGCTCAGCGCGATCATGGTCTTGGTAGCTGCGATCGCCTTCTTGGTAAGCGTGATCATCTTCTTGATCAGTGTGATCATGGTCTTGATCAGCGTAATCATGTTCTTGGTAAGCGTGATCGCCTTCTTGATCAGCGTAATCATGTTCTTGGTAAGCGTGATCGCCTTCTTGATCAGCGTGATCATGTACCTGTTTGCCGCGATCGCCAAGTTCAGCTCAAAAATCGCGTACTTCGGTGTACACACCTAATATAAAAGTCATCCAGACTATTCCCCTAACAACTTGACAATGTTATCTCTATGTTCGAGTAAAGCTTGGTCTGTGCGCTGTTCCTTTTCCCCAAAAGGAGCCTGCTCAATACGTTCAACAGTACCAGCCCTTTTGTCTTGCAGAAATTCCACAGCAGTTCTGTTCCCGTAGTAACCATCTTCAGAGCGATAATTCTTGTCAGCCCCCGCTGCGAGTAAAATGTTGATAATTTGAAGACTTTTATCATAATCAGCAGGCTTTGGTTGCCTTGTCGCAGCCCACAACAGAGGAGTGCTCCCTTGCGCCCCAAACACCAAATTTGGTTCAGCCCCACTATCAATTAAATATTGAACAATCGTTGGATGATCGCCACTGATAGCTGCGCCCAAAGCAGTGTTAGGATCCGCCCCCTGATTTATCAGCCATTGAACATTTTCTAATAGGCCGTTTCTACTGGCCATGTGAAGGGCGGATGGATAATAAAAGACGTCGCTGGCTTGATTGATATCGGCACCGCCAGCATGCATCCTCTTCAGCAGAGAAAGGTCCTCCTCACCGCCTGCCAAGGCAACAGAGGCCGGATCCACCACAGCGCCACGATCCATCAGCGTATTTGCAATGGAGAGGTGCTGATTTTTAATCGCCTCGGCCAATGCCGTCGTCTTCGGGGTCGGTGCGATGGTTGCGATCGCAATCCGCTCTGATTCAATATTAGGGTTTGCACCAGCCTCCAACAGCACATTAACCGCCTGCTCATGCCCACCATGAGCAGCAAACATCAGAGCCGTCCAACTATATTTGCTCAGCTCATCTAGCCCTGCACCCTTTTCAATCAGCTGTTGCAGTTCAGCAACGTCACCCTTCTTTGCTGAGGCCATGAGCGGTGTTATCCCCCCTCTCCTTGGCAAACCGCCACCTAGCCATACAGCAGAGCACAGCGCAACAATCAGGCCACCTTCAAAAAGAATGACAAACACGGATTTTCTTTTCATAGTGCTAACCTTCTTGCAGTGCTAACCTTCTTGCAGAGCCAACCTTGTCACAGTCCTAACCATTACTATTGGCAAAATGCATCTGAAACATACACCCGCCTACTCTCCATTTTAAGCACTGTCCTGACACGTTGCTGAGTGTGTTTAGGCTATACTGCGCCCAAATGTGACCCACACCATTGCCATGCCAGCAAAAGCGCCCGTTAAAAAGTCCCTTTGGTTGCCGCTGGTAATTGGCCTAGAAATTACCCTCGTCACGCTGTATGCCATCACCGTTCTCATCAACGCAGGCGAGCCCTCCTCCTTGCTAGATGTCAATGGATTCAGGACCCTGCCCTCCTGGCTGCAAACGACCCAACTCTTCCTTCTCGGCGCACTGCCACTCTGGCTGGCCATCACCTATCGCCAGCCAAAAGTCCCACCTTCTCGAAATCTGTTGGTCGTCGTGGGCCTATTCTTCCTATTCGCCTCCCTAGATGAATTGTTCAAACTTAATATCCTGTTTGACCAACATCAACTGTGGAAATCCATTTATCTCTCTTTAGCCGTTATCATTCCCGTTCTCTTTCATCGAGACTTGTTACGCCTATCTCGCCTACAGCCTAAAACCATGCGACTCATCGGCATCGGCATCTTTATTTTCTTAGCCGGAGGCTTTGGCCTAGAACTTTTTCGCAGACACATCCAAGAACCCTACTGGTACCAACTCTTTGGTAGATGGAAATTTCACCAAGTAGACGCCATCCGCACCGCCTTTGAAGAATTTGGAGAGATGCTAGGCGAAACCCTCATCCTCAAAGGCATGATTACCCTCGCACACTGGCGGCGGGCACAGGCAGAGGATGTTGAGCCGCACTCACTCTAATCCCGTATTAATCGGCGTCACCTGCATCCGATTTCGATACAGCCCGGCAGCATGGCCAACACTATCAAGCCCTCGCCCCGTGGACGTACTCGCCAGTGAAATATTCAATGGTGCACATTCTCTACAACGTTTTGGGGTTGGTGGTGATTTACTGCATTCCATTCCTATGCGCATTGCCGATTAATCACACATCGAGACCCACCCCGCCCCGATGGGGCAGCCTTCTCTAGAGGGGATTTCTCTCGGCGGTGTAGATGAAGGTAGTCGAGACAACCTTTACTGTCAGAGCCTGAAGTAGATCCTCTCCACGGAGGTCGCCGCAGGACGGGGTGGGGCAGAAACCTCAACTAAACCGATCTCCTCCAAACACAGAACTGAAAGACATTTAGAAGCATTAGAAAAATTTCAAGAAAATTTCCACCCTACTGTTTTCACCCTACTGTTTTTAGATAGGAAGAGGATGCCAAAAGAATCGCTAAAAGAACAACATTTTCGTACCAACACCCAACATCGCTAGGCCAAATACTCGCTTCAAATACAACGCCGGAATAATCACCGCAAACTTTGCCCCAGCTAGGCCACCCAGCACAAACCCCAGGCAAATCATCCCAGCTGCGGGCACATTCACAAATCCTTAGACCTCTTGCAAAAATGATTATGTGTTAGCCTGAGAGACTTTTCTCTTCTCTCTCTCAGGCCAGGCTGAGTTCATAATTGTAGAGGGCCGCAATTATATTGAAGCGCAGACCGTAACGCCGACGACGATTGCGATAGC
>JBCDAG010000192.1:0-13689 GCA_039186165.1 Cyanobacteria bacterium P01_F01_bin.53 | reverse complement strand
TTTATTTCTACTAGCCACTTCAAAGAATTTAGATGTTCCTTCAGGTTGTAATCTATCTTGCTAGTTCCCGACTTATTCAAGGCCGGCAGTTGACAGATAAATCCGGCCATTGGCCCCCAATCACAGGATTTCCCATGGACGTAAAAGGGCTTGAGATTATAGCCTTCGTCGATCAGTGTGGTGCAGGCTTTACCCGGCACTCGGCTCCAAATCACACAGTTCAGCTCATCTGCAGCCTTTTGAAACGCCCTTGATACCTTTGGCGGAAAACCTTCCCCGGCCAATTTTTTATCCGGCTTAGTAGGGGGAAAGGGAATAACTTGCCCATTGACTACGGGCCGCCAAATACTATGACTTGTACTTTTCCAATTGTTGAACATTTTTCTCTCCCGAAGTTTAGTTTTAATCCTGAATTAGTCGGTAATGATCAGAGTGCGATCTCCTGTCTAACATCAAGATCGCACCTCTTATTCATCACCTACCATTGCTTTAAACAGAAATAGGTAATCCTGCGATCGCATTTCGAATGCCATCACTTCTTATTCGCTTGCAGTAAAGCGTAAATAAGGGTGGAATAAAGTGCGATCGCCGAGTGCATCCTACTGTTGCAAATGCCTCGTTGTGTCATCCTGAATGAAATGGAGTGAAGGATCTCGACCTTGCGCTAAAGATTGAGATTCCTCATTACGCTTCGCTCCTCTCGGCATGACAAAAGTGGGATGCACCAGCGATCGCCTTTGTGTTGTCTACTCACGACTGATAAAAATTGAAACGAATAAAGTGCGATCGCCGTTAATTTTTTGTCTCATAAGCTAGGGCTAGATCAAGCTGATTACATCAACCCAATCTTTCCGAATAGCCAGGACGTTAATTTGCCAATCTTTTTCTATTGGCCCCATACTATCTGCCCTAATCTTCCACGTCCCATTGCTTACAAAGGTAAACACACGTTGTCCTCTGGCTTGCTTGTCAGAACTGGGAACATCTGGCCTAAATCCAGCAATAATTACAACCCAATGTTGAGCTGAAAATTTTGTATCTATTTGGGTATTATCTCCCCCTGTAAATTTCTTGATTTGAAATGGCTTTGACCCAAGTTCGATGTCACCCTGTATTTCTAGATCGCCTGAAATCTTGGTATTTCCCGCTACCTGTAAATCTCCCTGTAACTCCTCTACAGCAAGTGAATCAGCTTGTAGATGCCCTTCAATCTTGGTATCTCCCTCAACCCTCAACCCATCGAGTCCCGACGAGGATTTCACATGGAGCTTAGCCTGCGGTTTATCCGTGCCAACGCCCACGCAGCCCACTTTACCCGTAGGATCTTCTCGGTAGACTAGCGAACCTTTGTGAATCGGAACCGTGATATGTCCATCCCAATACCCTGGAACATTTTCAAAATGAACATATAGATTGGCATAGCCCGATTTCAAGATTGTTTTGAGATTCGTGATCTTCAATCTGAGCAACTCTTGGCGACCTGACACCTGTCGTCCCTTTTGGCAGATGTAGCTCCATTGGGGGCTGATTCCCTGCGCTTCCCTGCCGCCAAAACCCCAATTTTCTTGATTGGATTCAACCGAAATTCTTACCTCATCCGCATCATTGTTATTTAGCAAAGCCCAATCTTGAGGCGCGTCCGATTCCGTCGAAGCCACATCAAAGGAAATCGTGAACTTAGTCGCCTGATCTAAGGTGCCTTCATTCGCGCCTCGCAGCTTTAAGATACCTTCTGTACGCTTACTATCATCCGGCTTAACAATGACTGAACTAGCGATTTGCTCCGCCGTTGGGGTGATTTTCCCCCTTCGGATTTCTTTTAAGGAGAACACACGGCTAGGGATTGAGGGGGCGGCCACTCTAGTGGTCGGAGGATTGTCTAAAGTCGCTGCGACTTCTTCAGAAGACACCCTAATAAAAGGCACACTCATACTAGGAAGACTTTGAATCGTTAAGGTCAATTCATTTTCCTGCCCATCATTAAGAATCGTATTAGACCCCAAAAGGCCTATATATAGCGGAATTTGCTTTTTACCTCGCTGATTAACAATATTTAGATACTGCAATCGGCTGCCGCTAATCGTTTCATTAGACCCTTGATACAAGAGTTGGTCGTACTTGATTTCTACCCGAGTCCCCCGCGAGCCACCCTCGGGCGCAGCGCTGATATTCTCTAACGTTAACGTCATCCTTTCAGCCTGAGGAATGAGCGTCTTTTTGGCCATGCCAAAATAGAGCGTATTATCCTTGGAGGTCATACTCCAACCATCAGCAATCTCGCCTAAGGTAACAGAGTCAATATCCACCAAAGTGCCGGGTCTAAATGAGACGGCAAAATGATAGGTTTTGCCATTGAGGGCACGCTCAGCAATCGGCTGTAATTCAAGATCTCGCCCGGAGGTATTGACTATTTCAATCCGAAGCGACTGTCTCAATGCGCCATCATCAATTCCAAGAATATTTTGTCCATCCTCATCCTGCAAGAAAATTTTCAAGACATCGGGACGAGCGGAAACCTGAGTACGACTGGTGTCAACAACACTAACCATTGAATTTTCTCCAAAGTGAATTATTTTTCTGAAAAGAGTACCGCTGTGCGTAATTCAAAGTTCAAAATGCAAAATACAAAATTATCTCGTAGTGAGGCTTTTAAGCCTGACAAAGGGTGATCTTACTTCTGCCGTCGAGTACGAGTTCTGATCAAACTGGTGCTTGTAAAAGCACTTCTGATTTGGCCTGTGCGACTTCCGCATGATGTTCCTGTCTACGCATTGCATTCGCTTGTACCTGCGCTTCAGCCTGCGCTTTGACTTTGTGGATGAGTTGAAAAACCTCAGTATAGGGAAGTCGGCCCAAGGATTCGAGGATGGTGTTGACTTCTTCCAGGGTTAAGTTAATGCTGATTTGTTCCATTATTTTCTCCTAAAAGAATCGGCAAAAACGGCGTGTAGCGAAAGGCAGAAGGCAGAAGCGAAAGGTAGCGCTTCCGTAGGATGGGCAAAGGGTGAATACCCGTGCCCATCAAACCTCTTAAATCATTTGTTTACGATGGGCACACTTCGTTTTGCCCATCCTACGGGGTTCTTAACTTAGGTTTGGGATGGGCTCAACACCAGCCAGCCTTCGCGAATTTCTTGCTCTCTTAAGAAGGTGGCTTGAGAAGCGATTGGATTGATGCTGATTTCCTGCGACTCAAAGATCTGATCGATCAAATCATCGAGATTTGCCAAGGCTCCCGTCAGTGCTTCCCGTTTATCCCGATCAACAATATGGGCTTTACTCGGAGAAGCGCCATTGCCACCTGTGGCCGTAGATATGAGCCATTCCTGAGCTAATAAGCCTTCCCAAGCAGAGTCAGGATCTGGAGTTGGATCAGCGATCTTCTCAGCATAAGATTGAACAAAATTCGTTTTCTCAATCACGGGTGTGGTCAAAATCTCTGACCAGGTGTCTCTGCCTTTTTGCTCTAGCCAAACCCAGTCATAATCCGGCGCTGTTGGCAACGGCAGGTGCAGCCGCCCTTGCTGGGTTCGCTCCGTCAAAATAGGTGTCGTTAAGAACGTTACCTTAATATTGGCTAACGCCTCTGCATACTGTTCCGGTGGAATCGTAATCACCTTACTGGGCAAAATACCCGCTGTGGCATGAACGCTCCCTCTCGGATCCACCAACATCGTTAATTGTTGGGGAGAACTGCTAATGGACTGGATAATATTAATGGGGCCTTCTTCTACTTCTGGGTTGGTGTCCTCATCGATAAATTGAGTTTCAATTTTGTCAGATTCATTCAAATCGCTTTGTTGGGCATAGAAGATGTTGCCTTCATACTCATAGCCTCCCTCTGCTAAAGGCTGTTCTTTCCAATAGCCAATCACGCCATCATTAAGCTGTTGGTACTCGCCAATGCGAATGGGAACCTTGACCTCGGTTAAATCATCCGTGTCTCTTTCCTCAAGCGATCGCATTTGCTGCATATCTTGACGAAATACAATCCAATCTTGGTTGATCGCGGGAAGTCCTTGCAACTCTAGGTTGACGGCTGCTCGCACCACTGCGATCGGACGTCCCATGAGTAGTGCCAAACTTTGATTTTGCGCAAAGTTTTCTGGATCAATATTATTCAGCGCATTGTTGAGACACAGATTAAAGTTTTCAACAAACTCAGGGCCTGAGGTGAGGATAGTTTGCACCACTTTGTGCAAATGGGGATTCGCGATGTTGGGAATTTCTTGCCCCTCAATGATTGTTGTCGCGAGGGTCGTTTCGCCAGGCACATCATCCCATTCCCCATTGACATTAATCGCCCCCAACGCTTGCCCCGCAGTATCGTAAAACGTTAAACCACCATTCAGGTTATTCGGCAGTATCCAGCCACAAATGGGCGTAGTGCTCGGATCATCAGTCGTTTCTTTGTTATCTATATCATTGGCCGATAGCCAACGGAAATTAATCCGAGTGGGTTGCACAAAGCGAGGCGGCAGCTTAATTCGACTATTTTCTGCGGCCTTCATAGGCTCCGGCTTAATCACATATTCGTCCGAGTCAACCTGCCAATCTAGATTTCTAACTTGTCCAAACGTATCCACTAACTGCAAATCAATAATCCGCAGTTCTCCCGAGCGAATCGGACTAAAATCATCCAACGGTTGGGGGGCACTTTCGGCTTCACCGTCAACCGCTGCCGCCACCTCAGCTGTAAAAGCTTGGTAATCAGCAAACCCAATCGGGTCTTCAATCTCTAGCTGTAAGGTTTGTTTGTGCATGAGCAGTGCATCATTAAACCCGCCGATAGACTGAGACAAACAATTTAGGCTTTGTAGCTCTTGATACGCCTTAATCGCCGTATAGATAGGGTCTGAAAAAGTCTTATTGGCATACCACACCTCGATATCGTCAATTTGCTCGGCGAGCAACTCAATCTTTTGTTGCTCCGGCGCAATGTTTTGCTCTTGATAATAGGTTTCAAGCGTTTTGTGTTTTTGCAAATACGCTTCAATTCGCATTTGCAGGAGTGAATTCGCATAGGGCGTTAAAATGCTAGAACCGCTGTAGATATTAGAATCTTGGTCGGTCTTAATGCGATTAATCGTCGTATCTGCAACAACAGCCTGGGTAGATTTGGGGGATAAATCGATATCATTGGCCTGCAGTGTATAGTTTTGGGTTAGAAAATTATCACTATATTTACGATTGGCGGACGTTTTATTACCGCCTTCAGCCACTGGAAACACTTCAACCAGCCATTCCAGTAGAATGGGGTTCCAAGGTTGGGTTGTCCAAAGATTAAAGCCGATTTTTTCTTGCTCGTCTTGAGGATTGAGTTGATTAATTGTCTCGAAAACAGGTTTGAAGTCTTCCGCAATTAAATCTTGAATTGTCTGATCAGCGATCATTTGGCACTTAAGCAATCCATCTTCACTCAGATGGCCATCTTCACCATGCCGCTGAGTGGCGGCGACAGCATCCCCTTCCATTAGCACAACTGGCTCTTTAGGTTCCCAGTAGCGAGGCCCGCTCACCAATTCCAAACGATAGGTTGGCGGCTGAGACGTTTTTTCTTTTTGGGTCTCGTCTAGAGCATTGTATTCATCCTGAAGTGCTTGATTGTGGGTGGCAATCGTCCGCACTAAATTGTTAATCATTCCCGCGAGTTCGGAGGCCAGGGAAGTCTCAGAGCCTGATGTGAGCGGCAAGCTGTCTGGATTATCTAACTCTAATTTGCCAGTGGCCTGAGCCTTCTCTAATAGCGGTTCGAGCCCTTGTTGTTGAATATAGTATTTGACTTGATCAATATCAGGATAGTCATCCTGGCTATCTTCTGGAGGATAGGCACAAACCATATACTTATACCAGTCAGAGAAAAGCTGTCTGCGTCTAGCGTCTACTTCTGCCAAGGCAGCATCATAGGCCTGCTGTTGCTGGTTAAGCGCATTAAGGCCAGAGGCAATATTGGATGGGATGTCAAATTTTGTCTGAGAAGCCGTCCTGTTTGAGGAAGACGGCTCTGAAGAAGACGGCTCTGAAGGGGATGGCTGCGTTTGTGTTTCTATGCGAACTTTCCACAAAAAGTGGCCTGTGACCGCATTGAATCCAGCCTCATGACGAATTTCCTGAAACTTAGGGCCAATGTCTAACTGTTGACTTTCTAAGTTGTCGGCAAACTGTAGTGCTTCTAATTGCTCCTCAATCACCGCTTTCTGGGATTGATCGATAGTGTCAGCCAGATAAGCCGATAAGGCCTCTGTACCCGTGTTCGCAACAGCCAGCCGAATATCAGCAGTTTCTAAGGGAGGTTGGCCTGAGTAGTCTTCAGGCGGTTGGAAGGTTAACCGCGCATAGCAGAGAATCTGAGGGGCTTCACTAGCCTGAGTCAAGGTCTCATCCGCCCACTCAAATTGCCACTTAAACTCTTCTTGAATGCTGTTCATCAAGGCTTCAAGCGTTAATTCTGCTTCTGGAAAATCTGCCTTGAAGTTGTTTTGGAAATCTTGAAGAAATTCGCTCAGATAGTTCTGCTCAGCGTTGCTATACCAGCCAATCACATCATATTGCAGACCCTCAGGTAACGCTGTGGAATCTGAATATTTGGGATCGTGAAAGCCGAATACACTCCGACAATTAGGATAAAAAGCGGCAAACGTGGGTTCACCATACCCAATAGCCGTCAGGCGCTCTAGACGCTTGGCATCGGCATTACTGGCTGGTTGCTGTTGCTTCCATTCCTCTAACGTTAGCGTTCGGCCAAGATAGCGAAAGGCGGGAAGATTTTGGTCGTCGGAATCGATATAAGGATAGGTAACACTATCTTCCTGAAACCCTGCGCTAGGGGGATGGAGATAATCGCTTTCAACCACCCAATGCTCTGTTTCTCCGCCCAGACGGCGGGTGACTAACCAGCGATTGGGAACAGCAGGGAATTGGCCATCCTCAATTTCTTGAGTCAGCGCATCAGGCAGTGACCAATGTAGATGAATGCCCGCTTTTAGATGAAGATTTTTATTTTGAAAAGGCTGAGAAACAATTGATTCACTCAGGTTGACGGTGTCAGGATTAACATCTCGCTTGCCACTGAAATAGGGTAGGCGATTAGGCGCTGCCATAGACTCCGCTACACCTGTTCCAAACTTAAGATGTAAGGCGTCTACATGTATGGGTACGAGCAGTAAATGACTCATAATCAAAAATCCTGTCAATCAGGTTTCGAGTAGTGAATAAACCTTGGTCAAGTTGCGATCGATCGTCAGGAGCGATCGCGACTTAACGTGAGTTCGACCGATGGCATCGGCTTCGCTGCCAATCCGCGGGTGGGGCGTGTAGCCAAAAGGTAGCTGTCGAACTCACGTTGCCATAAGAGGGGTTGTCCTGCATGTTGTTAGCTTGCCTCAGCGAACAACACTGCACCAGTCAAGTTCACAAGTTAGGCTCACAAGTTAAGCCACAACTTAAACCAGCGCGGGTATTAGGTGCTTAGTTCCAAGAGCCACATCTGGGCTGAGCGACTTGGGACGAGGAGCGACAGCGTGTTTTCCGAAATCGTCAGACTATGGTTGTGAATGAGATCTGTGTAGGCACCTGGATTTTTGAGCCCCCAGGTATTGAGGTCTACCCGTTGGTCTGAAGCGCTTTTGTTAATTGCGACAATGCCGCGATCGCCTCGGCGAAATATCAGCAAAGTATCGCTTTCGTAGAGCATTGCCATGGGCTCACCATGGAGCGCATTGTGGAACTTGATCATGGCAGTGATATCGGGGCGCTTGTACAGATTCAGCCAGCGATCTTGATCTTCTGGGTAGTGCGATTCGTTGTTGTCGGAGTAGATGAGCGGGACACCGCCATCGCGCCCAAGCATATAAGCATGGGCTAAATGTTCATCTTGAGGCGAGAGTAGCCAAGCGCGAAATCCGTCATTATGAGGGACATCGTGATTAACCACAAAGGTGACGGCTCGATTCCACGGAAGGGCGTTGCCATAATCTTGAGGACGCACCAGATGACGGAGTGAGCCACCGAAGCTAAAGGCTTCACGCATGGTGTTAAACAGTGGAAAGTCATAGGCCGACATCCAAGTTTCTTGGAGGAAGGGTTCTAGAAAAACGCGCTCATCATGGTCGCTGCCTGTGAGCACTTCCCCAAACCAGAATTTCTCACTTACCGATGGCTGGTCGGCAAGGTTGTCAATCATTCGCTCCGTAATGTGCTTGATAGCATCGACTCGAAACCCATCAAAGCCCATCGCCACTAATGCTTCGACCATCAATCGCTGTTGCTCAAAGACCCAAGGAGAATCTTTTAGATCCGGAAGGCCAGATAAATTTTGATATTGCACAGCGCCTCGATCAGACCACTCATGGCCTTCGATTTCACCCGCATGATTAAAGTCAAAGCCAGAAAATAGACCCTCGCTTAGATCCCCGTATAATCGGTTCGCCTCGTAGCGATCAGGTTTCGCTTTGTAGCGCTCTAGTTCTGTTTTGCCGGGAAAATCAAAGCGATCGCTTCGATCTTCATTAGCCATATGGTTAATCACAAGATCCGCATACACCCGTAGTTTAGGCGTACCTTCATGGCAAGCGGCAATCAGTTGCTCTAAATCGCGTTTGCCACCGAGGTGAGAAAGTAAAACCCGATAATCTTTGGGCTGATAGCGCTGCCACCACTGATCGCCCCTAGGATCAGAGTAGAGCGGTGGCGGTATCAAAATAGCGCCATAACCCTCTGAGCGAATGGTTTCTAGATTGCTGATGATATCGGTGTAACGCCAGTTAAAGGCATGAAGAATAACGTTTCGCATGGTGTTCTCCTAATCCTGATGGGTTTCTCTTTGGCTCGATTTAGATGGCCAGTTAAGCACCTCGTAGGATGGGCAAAACGAAGTGTGCCCATCATGACCAAACGCTTGATTCTCGATGGGCACGGGCATTCACCCTTTGCCCATCCTACGAAAGCGCTGACTTATGCCATACTCACGTTGGGTTTAAGCCTGAATAACAAAGCTACTAGCATCCAGATCGGGCGCACCTTCGAGGGTGGCAAACTGGGAACCGTCGCCCAACCCGGCCTCGGCACCGTTCTGGTTGTAATACAGGTGCCCCGTATGCGCGCCATAAACAATCAGGGCATCGCTCAAGGCAGCGGCTTCGGCGCTATCGACAACGGCGAACTCACTGGCTGAGAGCCCCCCGCCAATTTCGCTAGTCAACGCGTTAAAGACCGTGACATCCAGCACAATGCGGTCAGTGCTCGCAAAGTTCTGGATCACATTGGTGCCAATATCGGCGGCGTTAAAGGCAGCGCCAGTATCAAAGCCAAAGAAATCACCACCGCCGCCGCCAATCAGAACGTTATTACCGCCACCGCCAATCAGCAAATCAGCACCGTCACCGCCGATGAGAATATCGTCACCGTCACCCCCGATCAGAATGTCGTTACCAGCACCCCCATCAGCCGTAATGGGCGTTGCCGTACCACTCCCGTTCAGAAAATCATTGCCATCGCCACCTGAGAAGACAACCGATTGCACCGCGCTGCCGCTGAGATCACCCACCGTCAGTGAATCATCACCGTCTTGGCCGTTAATCTCAAACTGCTCGATCGCTTCGTTCGTTAGGGTAAATAACCCCAGATTGAGCCGATTAAAAATGGCCTGACCGTCAACAGCGCGCAAGTCAAACTCATCGCCAGCACCATCGGCACCATTCACTTGGGTGACATCAAAGCCTGCCCCACCATTGATGAAGTCACTGCCATCGCCGTTGTTCCAGATAAAGCGATCGTCGCCATCCTCCAGGAAAGCAGTATCATCCCCCCGTTGACCCACAACGATGTCATCACCAGCACCCGCGAAAAACGTATCTTCAGCCGAGCCGCCCAGCAACAAATCGTCGCCCTCACCCCCAAAAGCCTCAAGGGTCGTCGAACTTTCGCGGGCATCAAGCGCATCATTGCCGTCGCCGCCTGCGAAGACCACTGTTTCAACCCCACTGCCGCTGATGTCGCCAACGATCAGTGAATCATCACCGCCCAGGCCATTGATCTCAAACTGCTCAATCTTTTCGTTAGTCAGGGTGAACAGCCCCAGGTTGAGACGATTAAAAATGGCCTGACCGTCAACTTGACGCAAGTCAAACTCATCGCCAGCACCATCGGCACCGTTCACTTCGGTGATGTCAAATCCTCTACCACCGTTAATGAAGTCACTGCCATCGCCGTTGTTCCAAATGAAGCGATCATCACCTTTCCCTAAAAAGGCGGTATCATCCCCCCGTTGACCTACAACCAGGTCATGACCTGCACCCGCAGAAAACGTATCGTCGGCAGAGCCGCCCAGCAACACATCGTCGCCTTTGCCCCCAAAAGCTTCAAGGGTAGTAGAACTTTCTCTGGCATCAAGCACATCGTTGCCTTTGCCGCCTTTGAAGACAACTTTTTCCACCCCGGTGTCAGTAAGGTCACCAACGGTCAGTGAGTCATCACCGCCCAGGCCATTGATTTCAAACTGTTCAATCTTTTTGTTAGTCAGGGTAAAGGGTCCTAGATTGAGACGATTAAAAATGGCCTGACCTTTAACTGCGCGCAAGTCAAACTCATCGCCAGCGCCATCAGCACCGTTCACTTCGGTAACATCAAAGCCTGCGCCACCGTTGATGAAGTCACTGCCGTCGCCGTTGTTCCAGATAAAGCGGTCATCACCGTTCCCTAAAAACGCGACATCATCGCCGGTTTGACCAATCACAATATCGTTGCCACTCCCCCCAAAAACGACATCGGTGCCACCGCCGCCTAAGACAGTATCATCACCGCCGCTCGACAGGAAGATATCGTCTTTACCGCCGCCTTGGAGATTGTCATCTCCGTTGTTACCAATAAAAATGTCACCGAGATCATCGATTTCAGGAGCGTCTTTAAACAAGCTACCTACGATTTCGTTGACCAGAAGAGTTAGAAAGTTATTCATTTTTGGATTTCTTTTAGTTTTTAGAGGGCTGAAAAACACTCTCAAAAAAACGACGCAATCTAATAGCCTTGATAAAAAATCAGGACCGTTTATACGAAGCGTTTGAGTGAGAGAAAACGTTGGTTTGTGTTACGTCTGAATAACCGCAGAACGCTCGCTTGCTGCGTTTGCTTGTTTCTATTACACAGTGTGAGAGGCTACGTTATGGGCTACGGAAGGCTAACTTATGGCTGACTTGTGAGACTGACGGATCAATTAACTGCAATGGCTTGAGTTCAAACGGGGTTAGTTACCAGCGCGAAAGAGAGCTAAAAAGATACGCTTAAGCTTGGTGGTCCAGTGCCGTGCGGGGGTGACTCGCTTTAGGGGTGGATTTTGCCATGTGCCATTAATCGCCTCTTGTTGCGGCAAGTAAAGCCGCAAGGATATGAAGAATTCCTTATTTGGTGCAGGTAGCCAGTTTTTCTTCTTTTTTTCTTCAGTGGGTTGAGCATGCTGGATATAAAGCGTCAGTCCCCCGTCTTTGTCGAGAACGAGTGCGTTGTTGTCCAACATTGTTGAATTAATCAGATAGCGATCGAGGTCGTTCTCGACGAGGAGCTGCTCAGGAAGGTTATACAGGGTTGCCGACCAGAAAGCATCAGCCGGTGGCAATTCGCCTGGCTCGAAGCGGAGTGTATAACGGACATCATCTGAGGCATTTAATTCGTTGCCGTCTGCATCGTTATAGTAGGAGGGGTACATGGCCTCCTCAATGGAATTTCCCCAAATGCCAAGAATCGCGCCAGCCATTCGGTACAGGTAAATGTTGCCGGTTGCCGTCAAGTGTTCGCGGGTGCCAAATAGGTCGGCGGCGGTGACTGCTTGAGTGGCAAGTTGATTCTTCTTTAGCTCCAGATAAGTATCCCAACCATCCTTTATACCTTGCTCGACAGCCTGTTTTAATGCTTCAGAGAGTTCTGTCGGCTTAAAGGTTAGGCCAGGGCCGATGTTGAGCTTGGCGAAGCGAGCCATCAACTCTGTTTCGGATTCGTGGGTTGAACAAAACGTCGTAAGCAGGAAGTTCAACAGGCTAAATATTCTGGGTGACGTTTCACCCTCGTCAAGCCTCACGGGTATCGGGTATTTCACCGCTGGCATTTTTGCTGGCGGCTCCGTATGTGTAAACTGACTCAGCGGCTGAACCTTGTAACCGTTCTCAATGATGTTTTCGACATTCTCTAAGTCATCTGAGTCGAAAAGCTGGGTGCGGTACAAGGCTAGCGCCAGACTAGTTTCGCTACGGATAACGGCGGTGATTCCAGCCGGTATCTGCCCTGTCCAGTCAGGCCCTGCCAGCAAGTATTTGCCTCCGCCATTGCCTGTCGTCCGAGTGCCAACGTATGCGAAATTGTGAGTGTAAGTATCAATGAGCTGGATAGAGTAATATCGTTTAGGGTCTATCACTGGCACCGTCAAAACTAAAGGTTCCGCACGAAGATCTGCGCCAACCACACAGTAAGGTGTATCTGCGTTCGGTGTCTGAATTGTGGTGTCCGATGGTGTGAACAGTCGTGCTTTGCCAAGCAATTCGTTCAAGGGGCCCTTGTATTCGGCATTATTGGGCCAAAGAAAGAAAGCAAAAAGAATTCGATAGCTATCCACCATCGGATACGCGTAAATGAACGCATCTTTCGCGATCAATCGGGCTTCTTGTGGCGTAAGTGTGGAAAAATCAGCCATTCTCAAATTTTCTTTCATAAGTCATGTGCTAAACCCCGTCTAGGTTGAGACCCTTAGTTTTTCCTCTTCTGATTTCAGATGAGTTGTCACCCATAATCGGTCTGCAACTGCTATTGGTTCGTCATTAATCCGCTGCTGAGAACGTTCAACCTGGGCAATCAAATCTGCCTTCTGGTCATAACAAGTGTGATACGTGACATCCTCGCGCAACCAATGCCAAAGGTGTTCAATCGCCATAAAATCAGGACTATAGGCAGGTAGCAGATGTCATTGCCAGAGAGTCGATGCTCTTCTGAAATGTTGCCTTGCTCGACACACGTTACTAGCCTGCCCCAGCGACCTAGACTGCGCCAGTCAAATTCACAGCTTAGGCTCCCAAGTTAAGTCACAACTTAAATCAGCTCTGGAGTTGTGCGCTAGAAAACAAGCAGGATGAGACTTACAGGCATCTCTCTTGACTGGGGGCTATGGTTACAAATTAAGACTTGAATCTTCATCACAACTTAAGCGCTTTACCATAGGACACGTAAACATGAAAATGGATTGCTTAAGGTTGCAGCGAGTCCTTAAGTCTTCATCTGATTGAATCTCCATGGTAAAAAGTTCGAGAAGAGGGAAACGTAAACGTGGCGTAAGACTCTCCTCTCAGGGATGGGAACGGCTGCAAACGGCACAAGCTCAACGAGCCGCTGAACACAACGATCGCCAACCTTATACCTTGGAGGTTCTGGCTCAAATTACGAGGCTGAGCATTAACACTCTGACGAAGGTGCGCTCTGGTAAGGCATCCGTTGATCGCCAGACGATCGCAGATTATTTTGAGGCGTTTGGCCTGACGCTTACACCTGAAGACTATGTTCACCCAGAGGCCGTAGAAGACGATTGTCCCCCTTCAGTTCCAAAGGTTGCGATCGCAAATGAACAAATTACCACCGGGCAAGTTGATTGGGGCGAGGCTCCCGATGTCTCGATCTTTCATGGGCGGACGGAGGAGTTGGCCACCTTGGAAACCT
>JBCDAG010000191.1:0-13746 GCA_039186165.1 Cyanobacteria bacterium P01_F01_bin.53 | reverse complement strand
TAGCAGAACAGCTATGCTTTCTTAGCAGAACAGCTATGCTTTCTAGCAGAACATTGTGATCGCAAAAGCACTAATCAAAAAACACCGTAATTGAGACTCTCACAGACACCACAGCTGTGAATAAATGTCACCATTACACGCCACACCCAAGGGGCATATCTAAACACATGCAGAGTGAATATCGTCAGCGCAGACAAGCTGTCATGGATACGATTGGTCAGGGCACAGCCATCTTTTGCAGTGCCCCAACAGCCGTCATGCATAATGACGTGGACTATTTGTACCGACAAGATAGTAATTTTTTCTACCTGACTGGCTTTAATGAGCCCAATGCTGTCGCAGTGCTTGCCCCTTCCCACAAAAAACACAAGTTTGTGCTCTTTGTGCAGCCCAAAGATAAGGAAAAAGAGACCTGGAGTGGCTACCGTACCGGAGTCGAGGCCGCAAAAGAACGATACGGAGCAGACGAAGCCTACCCTATTGCCGAATTGGGGGAAAAGCTCTTGGAATATGTGATTACGGCCCCTCGACTGTATTACCACTTTGGCCGCGACCAGGCTTTTAACAATCGGATTATCGGCCTCTGGCAGCATCTGCTGGGGAAGATGACCAAGAAAGGTACCGGCCCTGTGGCCATTGAAGACTCTAAGCTACTCATGCAGCAGTTTAGACGGGTTAAAAGCCCTTTTGAAATAGAGAAAATTAAGCGGGCGATCGCCATCAGTGCCCAAGCACACAACAGCATCCGTGACCTAGTGCGTCCAGGAGTTTACGAATACGAAATTCAGGCAGCCATAGAAAATATCTTCCGACGAGAAGGCGCGATGGGACCAGCCTATCCATCCATTGTGGCCACAGGCAAAAACGCCTGCATCTTGCACTATGTCGAAAATAATCAGCCCTTACAAGACGGTGATTTATTGCTAATTGATGCTGGCTGCGCCTACGACTATTACAACGCAGATATTACCCGTACTCTTCCCGTCGGCGATAGCCTCTCCGAAGAACAAAAAGTTCTCTACGACCTGGTACTCGATGCCCAGCTAGCAGCAATTGAAAAAGTACAACCCGGTGCACCGTTTAATGCCTTCCACGATGCGGCAACTCGCATCATCACAACAGGGTTGGTAGAACTAGGCCTACTCAAAGGCGATGTGGATACGCTCATCGAAGAGAAAAAGCACAAAGCCTTCTTCATGCATGGCACAGGCCACTTCCTCGGTCTCGATGTCCACGACACAGGTCTTTTGCGCAACCCTGATAAAACTTGGAGACCCTTTGCAGCGGGCAATATTGTGACCGTCGAGCCAGGTATTTACATTGCGCCCAACTATGAACCAGCAGAAGACCAACCCCAGGTAGACGAACGCTGGAAAGGCATCGGTATTCGCATAGAAGACGACGTTTTAGTCACGCAGGAAGGCCATGAAGTACTCACCTCAGCAGTCCCCAAAAGCCTAGATATCCCAGCAAAAATTTTGGCAACAGCATAAATAGTGTGTGAAGAGGAGCCTGAAGCAGTTAGCATTTCTGCGAAGAAGCTCGAAGATGAAAATAACTGTTCTGATGGAGACATCGCCGCCACGAACAAAACAATAAGGTTGATCATGACAGCCTTAATTAAAACATCGCCCGTTTCAGCAGAAAAGATAAAACCCACATTCCCACATAAACGCCCAGCACTAACACAAATTGTTACATGGCCTTAAAAATAGGGCAGGCTAAGGAACGGAACGTCTCAGAATCAAAAGACATCTTGCTCATTCTCGAATTCATATCAGCAATATTACGTTTGTAGAATTCAGATCTGAGTCTACTTTTTATTCGCTTAAGATTTGGCAACGAGATGTGTCCTCTAAGTCATGCAATTCCTGCATATGGGCTAGCCTGATACAGCGCCCATCAGGCCTAAAATCAAGGGGTGAAATTATGGCAAATAGGTCTATTTTTCACCGAGCTACACAGCCTAGCCACTGTTTTTGACCACATTTCCATATTTACAAAGTGCTGATAAACCTTCACAGTACTTAATAGGGAAGAAAAGATTAAGAACTGTCAGTTCGTTCATTCGGTACCGAGGACCCCACTGTGAGATTGAATCGTCTACTGCCCGGCTTGACCTTGGTAGGAGCGCTTGTATTAGCGCTACCGGCCCAAGCTGCTCGGCTAGAGTTCTGGCGGTTTGACACCCAAGAGAACAAGCTGACCTTTACCACCAACGACAGCATCCAGCCAAGTGCGCAGCTGCTTTCTAATCCGACACGGCTCGTCATTGACTTACCAGGCACTACCCTAGTTAGTCCTGAGGAGCAGTCATTTGATGGTGCCATCAAGGAAATCCGTGTCGGTGAGTTAGACGAAGAGACTACTCGACTCGTCGTTGAGTACAACGAAGGATACACCGTCGATCCAAGCCTTGTACAAGTTCGTGGAGAAAGCGCCCGTCAATGGACTGTGCAACTCCCTGAGGCGATGGAAGTGCAGCAGGAGCAAGCAGACGTTGAAATTGCCAATCGCGAGACCTCTGACGAGTCAGATGGCGAATCCATTTCAGCATCAGTCTCACGTCCCAACCGTAGAAACAGTGTGAGCAATCGCCCCGTACAAGGCGCGCAAACACGTATTCAAGGTGTAACAGCCACTTCGGATGGATTCTTCATCCGCACGGCAGGAGAAACCGCTCAAATAGACGTGAACCGGTCTGAAGAAGATGGCCAGCGCACCATTACGATGACCATTGAGGAAGCGGCCATATCGCTGGGTCTCACAAGCTCCCGCCTGCCCGAAAATCGTTACAGCATTGACAGCTGGCAAATTGATCAAGTCTCTGAGTATCCTGCGAGGGCAGAAATCACCTTATTCCTGGATGATGAAAGCCCTGACTGGAATATTTCCGCCAACGACGGCGGGATTGTGATTTTGCCAAAGGATGTGTCTATTAGCAATGTGGCTGATAGTAGAACCTCCGATAGTCGTGGTCCCAGTAGGCTACTAGCGAGCAGTGCCCGCCGACCCGCCGCGACCAGACAGCTCGCACCGGATGAACTCCCAACGCTGCCTAATGGACGGTTCACCGTTGTTCTAGATCCAGGCCATGGCGGTCGAGACCCCGGAGCCGTCGGCATTCAGGGGCTTCAAGAAAAGCAGGTTGTCAATGACATCACCCCTCAAGTAGCTGCACTTCTACGCCAACAGGGTGTCAATGTAGTGCTCACCCGCGATAGCGATATTGAAGTGGATTTAGCACCTCGTGTCCAGATTGCCGAACGCGCTAACGCCTCCATCTTTGTGAGCATTCACGCGAATGCCATCAGCATGAGTCGGCCTGATGTTAACGGCCTTGAAACGTTTTACTCATCAGATGCTGGGCAGCGATTAGCCAATACCGTTCACAGCACAGTGCTAAGAGCAATGGGGATGCGCGATCGCCGAGTCCGTAGCGCTCGTTTCTATGTGATTCGTCGTACCTCCATGCCTGCCATTCTAATAGAAACTGGCTTTGTCACTGGTGCAGAAGATGCACCTAACCTGGCAGATCCATCCTGGAGAGAACGGATGGCGACAGCGATCGCACAGGGAATCCTACTTCACCTAGAACGAGGCCTGTAGAACAAGGTCTTTGCTATTTCTTCTCGGGATGCTGAATAGCATCACAAGACACGCCGAGCTGACCGAGATAACGAATCATTTGATTCAAACGGCCCGCATCTCGCTGGTTAAAATGTAGTGCCAATCGAGGCAGTGCTTCGGTTTCATCCCCACGCTCTACGTCAAAAGCAGACACTTCTCGAATCTGTCCTTGGCTCAGAATGTCAGAAAATTCATCGTTTAGCTGCTCGATGCCCCCAGGACACAACGGCGCTTTGAGTCTAACCACCAGTTGACCACGCACATAACGACTAGAGTGGTACATCCGGTAAAAGCCCTCTATGTATTTCAATGCATCGTCGAGGCTATCGGTCAAATGGTATAGGCTCGTATCATCAGGGCTGATCAATCCCTGGTCCAACAGTCGATTTCGGATGTAGTGATCCCAACTCTTCCAATAATCACCACCCGGTTTGTCGATGAGGACCAAGGGCATAGGATTGGCTTTGCCAGTTTGAATCAAAGTCAATGACTCGAAGGCCTCGTCTTGGGTCCCAAAACCACCGGGGAAAAGCGCGATCGCATCACTTTCTTTTAGAAAGAACAGCTTACGCGTAAAAAAGTACTTAAAATCTAACAGCTTAGGATCACCTGTAATAACAGGGTTAGCGCCTTGCTCAAAGGGCAATTGGATATTCAGGCCAAAAGAGCGATCGCGCCCAGCCCCTTCGTTCCCAGCCTGCATAATTCCACCACCGGCACCCGTCATCACCATAAAACCCTGGTTCACCACCCGGCGGGCAAACTCAGTCGCCATTTGATACTCAGGGAGCTCGCTAGGCGTCCGCGCCGAACCAAAAATCGTCACCTTGCGAATATGCCTATAGGGAAAAAAGGATTTAAAACCCTCCTCCATATCCAATAGCGAGTAGCTCAATATTTTCCAATCTAAACGTTCGGCCTCCTGTTCACTCATCCGCACCAACGTCTCAAAAATTTGAGCAATTACAGCCCCATGCTCCAAATCAGGCAACTGATCTAACACACGATCGACATCCAAGCGCAGCTGATCTCTCGACCGCTTACCATCGTTCGAACTAATACCTTGCCTCGGATCTGAAAAAGGAGAAGCCATAATGCGTACAACTAAAACAGTGTGCGTTCGGGCTACATTCTAAGCTGGAATTGTCTGATTGATAAAAGTCTAAAGATTGCAACGCGTCCCAATAACGAGCACACGATGTCCAACGCCAAAATACCTTATATAAAAATCAAAAAGCAAAGGGGCCTCACCAATGGTGAGGCCCCTTTGCCTAAGTTATTTATCTAAGGATTTAGCTTAGCGAACAGGTATTAAATACTCAGAGAGTCTGGGGAATCAGTCACTTAGTTTTGGGTAGTGCTTGACCAAGATGATAGCCTTTAAAGATACTTTTCTAGAGTATTTGCTAGCGTCGTTTTAGGAACAGCACCAACAACCATATCTACACGCTGGCCACCTTTGAAAATCATCAAGGTAGGAATACTGCGAATACCGTACTGACTAGCTACGCTGGGATTTTCATCAGTATTGACCTTCACAACTTTCACTTGGCCATCATACTGTTCAGAAATTTCATCTACGACTGGCGCAACCATGCGGCAAGGACCACACCAGGGAGCCCAAAAGTCGACCAAGACAGGTGTCTCGCTCTCCAATACTTCTTGCTTAAATGTCGAATCAGTTACCTGTGCGGCTGACATTCTTATAAATCCTTGTCACTCATGTATACCGATATTACCATAGCCAAAACTGGCGCTCTTTGGCGGGCATCTACAGATTTGTTACCGATATAGACGCTCGTGCCATGGTTTGGCGAGGTCACACATCACATTACTGCATGAGCGCTCACTAACTAATTGGTTAAACACCCAAAAACAGGCATACACCACAGAAAAATTCTACATAAGCGAGGAACCGCCTAAATCCGAGATCGGAATCTCAAAGATTTAGGCGGAGTGTGGTGTGAGGAGTGAACGGAAACTTGCGTCTCCGCTTACACCTAATTGTAAGAGAATCTTAGTGATTTGCCATCGGCTCAAGTCACGATCAGAGACAAGTCTTAAAATTTGCAGCTCAAAGACTCATAATTCTCTTAATTCCCTGGCAAAAGTGTGCGTTAAGTTATGCCAGTTCAGCAGCTTGCACATACTTTTGTATAAACCTGTGCAAGCCGTATTTCGGCCAAACACACATTGGATAAGAGTAATATATCAACAGTCACAGCCAATAAACAGTCGTAGCAAATAGCTTACTTACCCATGCCCAGCTGCTGCGCTTGCTGGTATACCTTGCCCTCTGTTAACAGCGATGGTGCTATGACCACTTCAACCTGCTGCATTTCCTTGAGATCTTTAGCTCCCAAAGTTCCCATGCTGGTCGTCAGCGCACCCAGCAAATTGTGGGTCCCATCATCCAGTTGGGCTGGCCCCCTTAAAATCTGAGCCAGGGTTCCTGTCGTTCCAACTTGGATACGAGTACCCCTGGGCAACACGGGGCTCGGGGTAGCCATCCCCCAGTGGAAGCCACGGCCTGGAGCCTCTTTGGCACGGGCAAAAGGAGACCCAATCATCACACCATCTGCGCCAGAGGCAATACATTTGCAAATGTCTCCCCCGGTCACCAAGCCGCCGTCAGCAATCACAGGTACATACTTGCCTGTTTCTTTTTGATAGTCATCTCTAGCAGCAGCACAATCGGCAACGGCGGTTGCCTGGGGAACACCAACCCCCAAAACCCCGCGAGAGGTACAAGCTGCACCAGGCCCAATGCCAACGAGGACACCGGCAGCACCTGCTCTCATTAGCTTTAGCGTAACCTCGTAGGTAACACAGTTGCCTAGTAGGACCGGAATCGGCATGTCCCGACAAAATTGAGCCAAGTCCAGAGGCGAAACGGTCTCAGGTGACAAGTGATCGGTTGAAACCACCGTAGCTTGCACAAACACCAAATCGGCACCAGCATCGGCCACCGTTTTGCCAAATTTGACAGCGCCAGCAGGCGTCAAGCTAACGGCTGAGATACCGCCTTGTGCCTTAATTTCGCCAATTCTTTTTGTAATAAGTTCCGGCAACACAGGCTTTGAGTAAATCTCTTGCATCAGAGGAACAAATTCTGTTTTGCCAACTGAGGCAATCCGATCTAGCACCGGATTAGGGTCTTCGTAGCGGGTCTGAATGCCTTCTAAATTCAAAACACCCAAGGCACCCAGCTTGGAAAGTTCCACAGCCATTGTGACGTCAACAACCCCGTCCATTGCACTGGCAATAATCGGAATTTCTCTCGTAACCTCACCAATTGTCCAGCTAGTATCTGCTAACTGTGGATCTAGCGTTCTGGCACCGGGTACCAAGGCAATTTCATCAATTCCGTAAGCGCGTCGGGCTGTTTTACCACGACCAATTTGAATATCCACGTCCGTACTTATCCCAAGGAAGCATCTAGCTAGCCTAGCAAAGAAAGAAATCGATTGCGTATTAGGTTTTCATACGGGTATCAGAAAAAACATTACCCGATTACCAACACGCGACATAGGCAACTATTTATAGAGAACAGCGTTGTAGAGAACATCGAAACCAGTAAGATGCTTAACCAGTAAGATGCATAAATAGTTGGATGATGTACTCAGTCTCAACGTTGGGCGAGTTACTAAAGGAGCACCAGAAGGGTGCTAGTGCACAAGCCTAATGCCATCCCCACCCATAGCTTTTGGCCCCGTAGTTTTTATCCCCGTAATTTTTAGCCCTGCACCACCTCTTCATTTTTGTTCTTTAGCGATCGCCCATGGTGAACATTTCGTCTCTCAAGTTTTTCAAAAATCTCCGGGCGACCAATCGTCAGTTTGCCGTCATTGGCCTGGGTCGTTTTGGACGAGCCGTCTGCCAAACCCTACACAGCATGGGGTATGAAGTAATGGGCATAGACTCGAATGAAACCAGGGTGGCCCAAGTGTTGACCGATCAGATTGCCGCCCATGCCGTACAGCTAGACTCGACGCAGCCATCGGCCCTCGTAGAAGCAGGCATTCCTGACTTTGACACGGTGATTATCGCCATCGGCAACTACGTGCAAGAGAGCATTATCACCACCCTCAATGTCAAAGAGGCCGGTGTGACCAATGTTGTGGCCAAAGCATCTTCCGAAATTCACGGCAAGCTATTGATGAGAGTCGGTGCCGATCATGTGGTGTTTCCAGAACATGAGATGGGCTGTGAACTGGCACGGTCTCTGACACGTCCAGGCATCCTAGACCGATTTGAGCTAGATCCTGACCACAGCATTGTAGAAGTGCTGGTGCCTCAAACTTTTGATGGAAAAACCATTATGGAAGTGGACCTGCGCAATCACTATGGCCTCACGCTCATGGCCATTAGTAAGGAAGATGCCAAGGTAGACGACAACGATAAGTTCATCATCAATCCTAGCCCAGTCACTCGCATGAAAGCAGGGAGTTTGATGGTGGTCATTGGTGATAACAAAGGCATTGATAAGCTACCGGATTAGTTAAGGAACAGGATGGAAAGGGAAAAAAGTGGTTGATACATAAAGGATAGGACGGGCCATTGAAAGTTATTGGGTTGATGAGTGGGACGTCGGTGGACGGCATTGACGCTGCACTCACGGAGGTTTCGGGAGAAGGCTATCGGGTTCAGGCCAAACTCATCAAAGGGATCACCTATCCCTATCCAGATGCAGTGCGATCGCGCATCCTTGAAATTTGCGCCAATCAGCCGGTTACCCTCGCTGAAATGGCAGATTTAGATGATGCGATCGCCCATCACTTCATCCAAGCCATCCAAGCCCTAGACATCGATCTCACAACCGTGGAGCTGATTGGCTCCCATGGGCAAACCCTCCACCACCGTCCGCCCAATGCTGATCCCATGAGTCCGTTGGGGCATACCCTTCAGCTCGGCCGCGGAGACCTCATCGCCCATATCACTGGCTGTAAAACTATCAGCAACTTTCGCGTTGCCGACGTTGCCCTCGGCGGACAAGGCGCACCATTAGTCCCGATTATTGATGCCTGTTTACTCAGCCAACCCGATCGAGACTTGGCCGTGCAAAACATTGGCGGCATCGGCAACGTCACCTACTTACCCCCCTGGGATCGGCAGCAAACGAGTGAGCACCTCATCCCACCAGCCCTCATCCCACCGGCAGAGATTAATGGCTGGGACACCGGCCCAGGCAATGCGCTGATCGACTGGGCCGCAACCCAGCTCTCAGAGGGACGTCAAACCTACGATAAAAATGGAGACTGGGCCGCCCAGGGGACACCCTGTCAACAGTTAATTAATGAATGGCTCAAACAACCGTTCTTCCAGATGTCGCCGCCCAAATCCACAGGACGTGAGCTTTTTGGCACTGACTATGCCCAGCAATGCTGGCTCTCAGCCCAGGCACATTCACTCAGCCCAGCGGACTTTTTAGCTACGCTCACAGACTTTACCGCCGCGACTATTGAGTTGAGCTATCATCAATTTCTGCCCCGCATTCCGGCCGAAACACTCATCGGGGGCGGGGGCAGCCGCAATCAATATCTAATGAAACGGATTCAGCAACGACTGCCCAAGTCAAAAGTTGTCTCTACTGACCAGCGGCAGTTGGACGCTGATTATAAGGAAGCGATCGCATTTGCCATTCTGGCCTATTGGCGCTGGCATGAAACCCCCGGCAACCTCCCCAGCGTCAGCGGAGCCTCGCGCCCGTGTCTTCTTGGAGAAGTCTGGATTCCTTAATAAAAACTGGCTCCGCTCTTCATCGGTGCCTTACAGATCTTACTGGGCACTCTAGGAACGCTGGTAATTAGGAATAGCGCTGTGGCCCACAGCTTTTTACTTGAGCCTGGTAAATGGACATTGCAAGGCTCTTGGCTCACCAGAGAGACATTGCCAACCCCCGTAAAAGGAAAACTTTTAGTGGCCTGGAAACAGGACAACTGCTTTATGGTGGCCACCAAATTGACCTTTCCCGAAGCCACCCACGAAGACATCGTGATTCAGTTGCGGGGTCGAATGACCAGCCAAGAAAGGCAGTATACCTTCGTCGTGCAGCACAACCTCTTAGGCCAAGTCGAAGGTGAAGGCTGGATTGCCCCCGAATCCATTGTTCAACGCTACTGGGGCCTCAGTAATAAGCAACGCCGCACCGGCTTTGAAACCCTGCGGCAGCTGAGCCCTGAGAAATATCACTTTTCGGGCGGCATGA
Organism: Cyanobacteria bacterium P01_F01_bin.53; assembly: GCA_039186165.1. Taxonomy (GTDB): domain Bacteria; phylum Cyanobacteriota; class Cyanobacteriia; order Phormidesmidales; family Phormidesmidaceae; genus Phormidesmis. The sequence goes on along the minus strand of JBCDAG010000191.1, from coordinate 3,908 downwards.
TGGCCGGACACTACCTCACCAGCACTATAGAAGCAGAGCTTGCCCGCCAATAATGTCAGATCCTAATACTGGTCGAAAACTCTCTAATCGTTACGAACTTATAGAAACTGTTGGACAGGGTTCTATGGGCAAGGTTTACCTAGCTGGGGATTCACTCCTGGGTGGTGTACCGGTAGCCGTTAAGTTTCTCTCCCAAACACTGCTCAATGAAAACATGCGCGATCGCTTCTTGAGAGAAGCCATGACCTGCGCCCAACTTGGTCAAAAGAGTATGCACGTAGTACGCGTCACTGACTACGGCGTCAACGAAGAAGATATTCCCTTCTACGTCATGGAATATCTCAAGGGAAAAAGCATTGGCAGTATCGTGCAAAAACAACCCTTGCCGGTACCGCGTTTTCTAGGGCTCGTCCGTCAAATATTGCTAGGCCTCAAAACAGCCCATAATGGCATTCTGGTTAAAGGAGAAGTGGTTCCCATTATTCACCGGGACATTAAACCCAGCAATATTTTGGTTACCTCTGATCCCTCCATGGGGGAATTGGTAAAAATCTTAGATTTTGGGATTGCCAAGCTGCTACAGGCCGGTAGCGAACAAACCAGTACCTTCATGGGGACACTGGCCTATGCGTCACCCGAACAAATGGAAGGCCGTGAACTGGACAGCCGCTCAGATATCTACAGCCTGGGCGTGATGATGTACCAAATGCTCTCAGGAACACTGCCCGTAAAACCGGTTAACAATACCTTTGGCAGCTGGTATAAAGTGCACCGGCTAGCTCAACCAAAGTCACTGGCTGAGTTTGACCTAGAGCTAAAGGTCCCGAAAGCGCTAGAAGATATCATCATGGCCTGCCTAGCCAAGCAGCGGGAAGATCGCCCGGCCAGTGTAGACTACATCCTGGAGGCCATTGAACCGTTAGAAGATCGCTTTGGCTCAGGGTTTCAGATTTCACAACGCATTAATAGCGCCCTCTCTAAGGTGCCGGTCGTTGGTAAAACTGCTGAAAAAGTCGTTAGCAAGGCCGCTGAAAAAGCTGTGGCTCCCAAGCCGCCTGCCGCCGCTATTCCGCCTTCGGAGGATAGCTTTTACTTAGGGCAACCCTGGCCAGCAGAAATGCCAGTCGCCCAAATTGTCTTTCCGCGATTGCTTACACCAGGCAGCGAGCAGGTCCCAACATTGTGGGCCATGATGCCCACTGACGAGATCCACACACGTATTCGCAACACACGTTATAACAACTTCATGTGCACCATGGCGCCCCATCCCATGGTGCTTTGGCTCACGGCTTTTTATCACAAGGCCGAAGGACCACGCTGGCTGCCTTGCTATTTAGACTTAAAAACGAACGCTTCTCAAAAGCTCCTATGGGCTCTGGCCGAGGCAAGGCAATATCGAATTTTGTTTTTCCAAAAGGAAGCCCCTAACCACTGCTTGCATGTACGCAAGCTCAACGTAGCGGCGAGCCAACGAAAGCTCTTTAAAGAGTGGGCAACCACAGCCAAAGCATTCCCATCTATTGGGAAACCGCAGGAGAGTAAAGCACTGCTCAAGCGAGAAATGGAAAACAACTTAAAGCCCAAAATCCTGATGAACTTTGAGGCGATGCATTCAGATGCGAAACCCGGTATAGATGCATCATTGGGATTTTAGGCCTTGACAGTCAACGTCATATAGCGAGCAGTAGCCAACCAACTTTAAGAGGACCGGCAGACTCTCCTGAATTATTGCACTGCAATGATTGCACTGCAATAATTACACTGACTTACTTTGCCCTAGGGAAGTGAATAATCGGGTGCCAGGATGCTCTGAGGATGGCATTCGTAAAGCTTGGAACAGTCAGCTTAAGAATGCCTTTGCTTTTTCCAGAACAAATGGCGATCGCACTAATATCATGAACCTCACCAGACTTCATGAGTTCCTCTAATGGATTGCCAATCCGGACTTCTGTTCTAATATCGGTGCCAAACCCATCTAGTTCAGCCTTTACCTCATCAAGTACTTGCTGTGCTGCCTCAGCAGGATTGTTACTAGCAATGCGGCCTCCGTCATCCACGACCCAGCATAACCGGCAGGTTTCCAAAGCGCCCTCTGGATCATTTTGAATTTGTTTTTTGATTTCACCTACTAGCTTTTTAGCACTGCTGCTGCCATCGTAGGGCACCAGTAAATACTCAAATAAGTGCTGACAACGCTGGGATAGCTCAGACTCACGGTAGGTAGCCACCAACTGAGGACGCATTACCAAAATCGGCACATCGACCTTGTCGGCAATCGCCAGCGTGGTACTACCAAATAGCTTTTCATTCAGGGCTGAGCGCGTAGGCATCCCTGAAAAAATAATGTCGGGCTGATGCTTTTTAGCAGCTCTGACAATATTGTCGCTAGGACGACCCGAAGCAATCTCAATTTCTACCGTTGTACCCGCAGGCACTGACGATTCAGCAACAGATAGAATCTGACGCGCCTCGCTAACTTTGTCCTCATCTATACAGGGAATTTCACGAGAGGTCATTAACGGCACATTGTGAAAAAACACAATATGTTCCATGCCGCCTTTAGCCAAATCGGGTACAAACTGGGCCAAACGCTGAAGACTATCGGAAAAATCAGTACAAATGAGCACACGCTTAAACATAAGATCTCACCAATAAAATGCCTGGAACTGGAATTGCCCTTAAAACAGTATCATCCCCTTTCAGCATAGAACTCGAAGGGCACCGGAAGACCTACCTAGCGAATTATCCTAATAAATCGATTTCCACTTTTTAGCCTATGAATTCAATTCTTTAGCCTAGAAAAGGAGACCTGAGGGCTATAAGTGGGTGTGCAAAAATATTTACAGTGTTTCAGGTCCCAAAAAGGCGAACCTAGAAGCCCGTCCTATCGTTGTTATTTGTAATGCCATTAACTCGTGAAATCGGCCCGGAAACCCAGCACTTGCTCGAACGGCTGTATCGCCAAAGCCATCATCATCGTGTCCGTCAGCGCGCCCATTGTCTTCTGCTGCGCAGTCAAGGGATGAAACCAGTAGACTTGCGAGCCATTTTTCCGGTCACTGAGAAAACGCTCTACAACTGGTTTAATGCCTGGAATAAAAACGGCTTGGTGGGCCTCTATGACCGGCCAGGCCGAGGTCGTAACCCTAAGCTGAATGCTGAGCAAAAGGCCCAAGTCAAGGCTTGGGTGTTAGCCTCACCGCGACAATTAAAGTCGGTAGTTCAGAAAGTCAAAGAGACTTGGGATATAGAGGTCAGTACCGATACGCTTAAGCGTGTCCTCAAAGCGTGCCAGATGCGTTGGCGGCGAATGCGACGGGTGACGGCCAAGCGCCCTCCCCAAGCGGAGTATGCGCGTAAACAGGCCGCCCTAGATAGCCTCAAAACCCTAGACACTGCTGACCAGATTGACTTGTATTACATGGATGAAACAGGCTTTACCTTAGTGCCCCCGATTCCTTACGCTTGGCAAGTCGAGGGAATCCCCATTGAGGTCCCTAGCCGCAAGAGTAAGCGCTTCAATGTTTTGGGCTTTATGAACCGCCAAAACAGGCTTGAAAGCTATGTCTCAGAGCAAACCGTGACCGGTGAGGTCGTGGCTGTTTGCATTGAGGCTTTCTTCCCTGTGGTCGATAAGCCCACCGTCATTGTGATGGATCAAGCCTCAATACATGTCGGCCAGTCGGTGAGCGAACGACGACAGGACTGGGCTCAACGGGGTGTTTATCTGTTCGATTTACCCACATACTCACCAGAATTAAATCTGATTGAAATTGTTTGGCGATTCATGAAATATGAATGGATTGAGATTAAGGCATACCAGAGTTGGGAAAGCCTCAAAGCGTATGTTGAAGAAATGCTCGTAGGCTATGGAGAAAAATTTGTAATTAATTTTGCATGACTACTTA
>JBCDAG010000190.1:0-13854 GCA_039186165.1 Cyanobacteria bacterium P01_F01_bin.53 | reverse complement strand
TCGAATATTATCTGAGGGGCCTGAGGGCTATGAAAGCTGTATTACAAGCCTTGTAGCCATTGTGTCACCCCTTCAGGAGATCTGCATAAACCTGTATGAGATCAACCTGCATTAGATCAATATGTATAGATCAATATGCGTAGCTCAAATGTGCATAGCTTAAATATGCATAGATTCAAATGTGCATAGCTCAATAGAATCCAACGTATTCAAAACATAGTGACGGTAACGTCACAGACAACAGTAAAGTAAACCGGTCACCGGATTAAGGGAAATGCCCATCTCACTCGGGACAAGTCAACCGGCTCAGGCCCTGAAAACAGGGGCGGCTAAGCTATGGATTCTGTTGATTGGGGTGAATCACTATCAAGAGGATACCTTGCCTTCGTTGCAATACCCTGCGCCAGATACGCAGGGACTAGCCCAAGCCCTGGAGGAAGCCACGCAAGCTTTCCCGAGCAAAGAGCTGTACATTTATCACGACTTTGCCCAAGCGCAACCCACGGCGATCGCAATTCGCCAGCGCCTGGATGAGATTACCCGCGCCGCCCAATCGCAAGATACTGTGCTGGTGTATTTTTCTGGGCATGGCATTTTTGACGATGAAGCACAGCAGGTGGTGCTGTGCTTGAGCGATACCCGCAAACAATCGCTGCACCAAACGGGACTGCCTTTGCAGGAACTGTTGCAGGTGCTCAATCAGTCCTTAGCTCGGCGGCAGCTGCTGTGGCTCGATGCTTGCCATAGTGGTGGATTGACGCTGATGGGCAGCGCTAAAATTGGCGGTCCCAAAAGGGGGCGTCCCAAAGGGGGCGGTCCTAAACGTAAAGATGTGATCGCCCCTTCTATCGTCAACGACCCCACCCCCCAAATGGTAGATGTGCTGCGCCAACGCGCGGCCCAGGGAGAGGGCTTTTATGCCATGCTCTCTTGCGATCAAACCCAGCGCTCCTGGGAATTTCCAGAGCTGGGGCATGGGGTGTTTACCTATTTCCTGATGCAGGGCTTACGCGGGGAAGCTGCCGATGCCCAGGGGACGATTGATGCCGATGGTCTGTACAAGTATGTGTATCACCAGACCCTGCGCTACATCGATAAGGCCAATCAGCAAATTCGGCTAGTGAACCGCCAAACAAAGAGCCAGCAAAAAAGTCAGAACAAAGGCCAGAAGAATGGCCGGAAAAATGGCCGAAACCGGAGCAAAGAGAATACGGAACTCTATATCGAATACTCTTTGCAAACCCCCAAACGGATTGTTGAAGGCATGGGGGAAATGGTGCTGGGTATGCGGCCCCCGGAGGTCTCGGCTGCGCCCCGCCGCCGTGCCCTGATTATTGATGGTTTGAGGGGATACCAAAAAACGCTGGCACTGAGCAAAGTGCTGCAAAATTTGGGCCAGTATGCGATTAGCTATTGGCCCCAGCCGGGACAGGGTTGGGAGGCTGTCAAAGAGGCGATTCAAACCTGCTTAAATCCGATGCCCGCAGGCGAACATAGTCTGCCACCAACAGTTTTGCTTTACTTGCGTGGTCACCTGGGGCAAAGCTCGGAAGGCGAAGCCTGGTTGGAATTGGGTGATGGTGTGCGAATTTATCGATCCTGGCTGCGGCGAGCGCTGCGGCAAGCGCAGGACACCCAACAGCTGATTGTGTTGGATTGCCCTGAATCCCCTTCCGGGACCTCTTCCGGGGTATTCCCTGGGGTATCAGCCGGAGCCGCCATTGGAGCAACTGACTCCACAACGACCCTCACAGACTGGATAGAGGACTTACAGATTGAGGGCGATCGAGGTCAGTGCATCATTGCTGCGGCTTCATTGAAAGACCAGCCCGAGCAGTTCGCCCAGGCCCTGCTAGAAACCCTGAGCGAAACCGATAGCCAGATGGGGCTTCCTGTCGCGGCCTGGATCTCCCAGCTCCAACTCCAGCTGGCGGGAACGCCGCTGGCCCAGGGAATTCAAGATATTTTGCCCCTTAGCTGGCTTTCCGGGACACAGGGTGTGATTGAAGTGGTGCCCTCCCAAGTCGGTATTCAGGCGGTTGGGCGGACGCAGAACCTGGATTTGGGCGTGTGTCCTTACATGGGCTTGCGCGCCTTTGGCCTGGAGCAGTCCCAGTACTTTTATGGGCGTGACGGGCTCACTCAGCAGCTAATAGAGGGGCTGCGGCAGGGGACCTCCCTGGCGGTGGTGGGTGCTTCGGGGAGCGGCAAGTCGTCGGTGTTGCAGGCGGGGGTATTGGCCCAGCTGTATCAGGGCAAGCAAATTCCCGGCAGTGAGCAGTGGTGGATTCGGGTGGTGCGGCCAGGGGCAACGCCGTTCAAAACCTTGGCGCAACAGCTGATCGATCCCGGTACGGAGCGGGAGCGTAGCTACCAGGCCATGCAGATTGAAGGGCTGTTGTATCAGGGCAGCGATGGCTTTGTGCAGTGGCTGCGATCGCGCCCAGAACCCACCGTTACCCTGATGATCGATCAGTTTGAAGAACTCTTCACCCTGGCCCCTGAAAGTGAGCGTGGGCCATTTCTGGATCTGTTGTTTGAGGCGCTGCACTATGCGAGCGATCGCTTTAAGCTAGTGCTGGCAATTCGCGCTGACTTTGTGCCCAATTGTTTAGCCTATCCGGCCCTGGCAGATCTTCTCCAAAACAACAGTATGCTGGTGCCACCCCGGCTCACCCCTGACGCCTACCGCGAGGCCATTTTTAAGCCCGCTGAACAGGTCGGCTTGCAGATAGAATCGGGTCTGGTTGAGCTGCTGTTGCAAGAAGTGGACCAGGCAGCCGGTGAGTTGCCGTTGCTAGAGTTTGTGTTAGAAAAACTCTGGGAAAATCGGCACGATGGCAAACTCACCCTTGTCGCCTATCAGCAGCTGGGCGGATTGCGGGGCGCGCTAGAAAGGCAGGCCCAGGCCGTATACGAGAGCCTAACCCCTGAGGCTCAGGACTGTGCGCGTTGGATTTTTCTGGCCTTGACCCAGCTGGGCGATGGCACCGAAGATACTCGACGACGGGTATTGAAGTCTGATTTGGTGGTGGCAAAATATCCGCGATCGCTTGTCGATGAAACCCTGCGAGTGCTGAGCGCGGCAAAGCTAGTGGTGATTCGCGCCGATGAAACGCCGCCCGTTGGATACAGCCGTGGTCCAGATGATGCCACAGAAGATATTGGGGAAGAGGCTGAGAATAAAGAGGTTACGGAGAAAGAGGCTGAGAAGAACAACAATACTGAGAACAACAAACCTAAAAAGGACGCATCCGAGCTTCCCGCTCCACTGCAATCGTCTGACCTGACGCCTGATTCAATACCTGAATCGACGTCTGAACCAACACCCGAACCAACCGTAGAGGTCGTTCACGAGAGCCTGATTCGCCACTGGTCTACCCTGCGCTGGTGGCTGGAAGAAAACCGCTCTCGGCTCCAGCTCCAGCGGCAGCTTTCTCAGCTAGCCGCTGATTGGCAAGTTCAAGAACAGCCTGACTTTTTGTTGACCGGCGTGAGATTGGCCGAAGCTGAAGATCTGTACATTAAGTACACCGATGAATTGTCCGAGACGGTTCAGCGATTTATTGAGGCAGGCCTGACGGCACGGCAGCAGCGACAGCAGTTGGAAAAGCGTCGTCTCCGCCGGGTGAAGCTCACCGCCGCCGCTATTGGCTTGCTGGGGCTAGTGTCTATGGGCATGGCCGGTGTGGCCTATCGGCAAAATGTGCGGGCGCAGCTGCAAAACGTGAAGGCACTGAATGCCTCATCCGAAGCCTTGCTTTCTTCCCACCAACAGCTCGATGCTTTGCAGCAGGGCATTCAATCGGGGCGTCGGCTTCAAGGTATGGGCTGGCTCTCGCGGCAAATCGTCGGCCAGCGTCGCTGGTCACACTTGCAGCTACAAACGGCAGGGACTCTAGAGCAGGCGCTGCGCTTTGGCCGTGAAGCGAACCGTTTGGAGCGCCATTCCCAGGCGGCTAACGCGGTGCAGTTTAGTGTGGATGGTCAGCGATTAGCGTCTGCCAGTAACGATGGCAGTGTGATCGTGTGGCGACGCGATGGCTCGGTGTTGGCTCAGCTGATGTTGGCTACTGAAGGGGCTAGGGCGACGGATGTGCGTTGGGTCCCCGGTGCAACCAGTGCCACGGAAACGGCTGAAGCGACCCTGTTGATTGCCACTAACGAGGGGACAGTAGAACTATGGCAAGTCGATCCGAAAGGTCAGAGTACTCTGCAAAAGACCTTTAGCGGCCATTCTGACTGGGTGACCAGTGTAGCCGTCAGCCCAGATGGTGCGGTGCTGGCATCGGCAAGTCGCGATCGCACTATCCGCCTCTGGAAGCGAGACGGCACCCCTATCAGAACCCTCAGCGGCCACACTGGCTGGGTCAATCGCGTACGCTTTAGCCCCGATAGCCAAACCCTGGCCTCAGCTTCAGAAGATGGCACCATTCGGATTTGGAAGCGAGACGGCTCGTTAGTAAAAACGCTGGGTTCGGCTCCAACTGGGCAGACGCCCTCAACTAAGCAGACCTCCTCGACCGAACAGAGGGCTGAACAGGGGGCGATCTCATCCAGTGTTGCATCCGTGCGCATTACCAATGTTGCCTTTAGCCCGAATGGTCAGACCCTGGCGGCAACTCGTAACGATGGTTCTTTCGGTGTGTGGAACCTGGCCACTGGTGCCTTGCAATACGAGATTATGCAGGCCGAAACCGATACCTCTGTGAAGCAAAATCGGCTCACTGCGATCGCGTTTAGTGCTGATGGGGCGACCCTTGCGGTTGCCGGTGCCGATGCAAAAATTCAGCTTTGGCGAGCTGCTGATGGACTGAAGCTCGATCCACTACGGGGGCATACCGGAGAAATCACAGATCTGAGCTTTAGCCCTGAGGGTGAGCTGGCCTCTGCCAGTGCTGATGGCACCCTGCGACTTTGGCAATTGCGATCGCCTTCTTCCCTGGCTGATTTGGGAATTCATGGCGTTGCCGTGAGCCCCACTGCAACGAAGTCTGCTAAACAGCCCTATCTCGTAGCGACCGCTGATTATGAAGGGGGTGTGACACTATGGGAGCACAGGCCAGGATCTGGGTCAGAAACTACCTCTGAAGCAACCGTGCTGAAAACCCTCAAGGGTCATGAAGGGGCTGCGGAGGCCGTCGCCTTTAACCCAGCAGGGACTCACTTGGCCTCAGTCGGAGCAGATTCTCAAGTTATTTTATGGCGGGTGGCGGGTGGTACCCGGCTGGCTGCGGTCACCGATCATGGCGATCGCGTCACGAGTGTAGCGTTTAGCCACAATGGTCAATTGCTAGCAACTGGTAGTGCTGATAAAACCATACGACTATGGTCGGTGACAGAGGATTCGCTAACGCCATTGGCCACCCTCACGGGTCATACGGATGCGGTTACCAGTGTGAGCTTTCACCCCCGAAAACCTCTGTTGCTTTCGGGCAGTTATGACAAGACAGTTCGCCTCTGGCAAATTCTCGCCAAGCCTACTGCGAATGCTAAGGCGACGCTGATTCAAACCATGACTGAGCCCAATGAGGGGGTATCGGCGGTGCAATTTAGTCCGATGGGCGATAGCGATAGCGCTGACTCGTCAGTTCGCTTAGCGGCGGCGAGCTGGGATAGTCAGCTCTATATATGGCAGCTGCAAGGGCTCTCACCCCAGCTGCACAAAACCCTTGATCACAACGGCGGTGTGAGTGCGTTGACCTTTAGCGCAGATGGTCAAACTCTGGTGTCGGGCAGTGCTAGTGGGATGGTGCAGCTGTGGGATTCCCAGTCAGGGCAACGTCTGAAGCGTTTATTTGGCGAAGCTGGAGCGGTGAATGCGCTGGGCCTGAGTTCTGATGGGCAGCTATTAGTGAGTGGTGCAATTCAAGGGGGGCTTGGCCTGTGGGATATGCAGCTGCCGATGTTGATGGACTCGGGATGCGATCGCCTTGGTAGCTATTTGCGTACCAATCCCACACTGACCCCTGAGGCCCGAACCCTCTGTGACAATTGAGCTTTTCTCGCTGAGCTTTTCTGGCTGGCTGCATCTGGCTAGCTGCATCTGGCTGGCTGCATCTGGGCAGGGCTAGCTCAACTTTTTTGGGGTGGAATTTTTTAAACCCCTGCATACTTCTACCAAAGTGCTCGTACTAAGGAGAGAAGATAACGAGGTCAACGTGATGATTTCCCAACCAATTTCCCAGCCTATTTCCCGCCCAACTAAACTTTTGTTCGGTACGCTGCTCGGCCTGATGGCCTTTGGTGGTACTGCTCAAAAAGCATCTGCCAATCCTCTCCAAGCGCTTCCTATCGTTGGCGATTTAATCGAGGCCACCCGCCCCGCGCCACCGCTGCCCTCAGAGCTAGACTTTTTCCACGATAACGTTCAAGGCAATAACGTCAACGTCTGCGCACTGACCTGCGGTCCCCTTCCCGGCGCAGCCGCAGCCCGTCCTCCCCAGGCCCGTCCCCAAGGTATTCCTCAGGGCATTCCCCAGGGTGCACGTCCTCCCCAAGGTATTCCCCAGGGTGCCCGTCCTCCCCAGGCCCGCCCCCAAGGTATTCCTCAAGGCATTCCCCAGGGCGCACGTCCTCCCCAAGGTGCTGCGAGTGCCCCTCGCCCAGGCAATCAGCCTAAGGTGACCGTGAATGTGCCGCCCATCAACATTCCGCTCTAGACTTTTTCATTAACCGTCATGTATGCAAATAGCCTTATTCAGATAGCCTTATTCAGATAGCCTTATCCACCAGATATCTGGAGCAATTGAGAACTTGCCATTCATCGCCATTGGGCTGGCTCATTGAGTCGGGCTAATGGCGATGAACGTTAATTTCTACCAAGCTGATAAAAGGACCCCAAACCTCGATGGCATAATGATGTGCCAAAGCCCCTATTCCGTTAGCCTCCCGACAACACCGCTATGACAGCAGCTCCCCCTTTTGCAGGGGCAAACAACCTATGAGAATCCGCCATTTCGTACTGTCTGTAATGATGATGGGCGTGGTGGGCTGCGCCGATGTAGACACCCAGTCCACTGACAAAATGACCATTGGTGTGGTTAGCTACGGCGAATCAGAAGTGTCACTAGAACAGTACCAGCGGTTTCAAAACTATCTGGCCGAACAGACCAAAATTGCCTTTGAACTGGAAGTTGCCTACAACGAACTCCAGGCCGTGCAACAAGTTGAAAGTGGTAACTGGTCGCTGGTGTTTGCCCCGCCAGGGCTGGCGGTGATTGCCGGTAAGCGGGGTTACTCCCAGCTTTTTACGCTAGACGATGCTGACAAGTCTGAGCATTCTTTGATGGTGGTACCCACGGGCAGTTCAATTGAAACGCTCACCGATCTGGCCTATAAAACAGTTGGTATGGGTGAGCCAGGGTCGGCAGCGGGCTATTATTTGCCTCTTTACAATCTGTATGGCCTTACCTTGGAAAAAGTTCAGTTCGCACCGACTCCCAAGCAGCTTTTGAGCTGGGTGGAAGACGGTACTGTCGCCGCTGGTGCCATTTCTGAAAAAGACTTTGAACAATACAAAGGTCAGTTCCCTGGCTCCCCGTTTCGAGTCATTCACCAGAGCAAACGCAACATTCCTTCTGGCGTGGTGTTGCTCGGTGTGGTGGAGCGTGGGCAGGGCGAATTTGTGAAGCGGGTGATGCAGGATGCCCCGTCTAATATCACTAGTGATGCCAGATATGTACCCTCAGCGCCTCTGCCGAATTATGGCGACATGGTCAAAGTCGTGGAACGGGTTAAGCCACTCGAAACGCAGGTGAAGAAAGCGCCCGCTATTTTGACCTTAGAGCATCTCGATTCGAAAGAGACACCCTCTGAAGCGGCACCATCAGAGGCCGTTCAAGGTGCTGGTGAAACTGTCCCAGGTAACAATTAAACTGTCCCAGGTGCCAATTAAATAGCTTCTAAAACAGGCTGTAGAATCTGACCTAATCCAAGCCGATTGGAGGTGGATAGTAAGTGACTCCTTTAAGGGCTTGCTAATGGGATCAGCAGTGATCGAAACATCGGCCGGGAAATCCTATAGCTTGCTGTAAACAATTAAGGTTTTTTAAAGCGCCGTGCCGAGATTTAAAGTCCTCGACTAAGCTTTGAGTTGGTAAAAGTTGAAAAGGCCTATTAAGAGGTCTGCATGTTGATAGGTCTACCGGTATCAGCTGCCAACACAATCTATTACACAAAAAACTAAATATCTGCACTAAACAATTATTGGGTAGGCCTATCACGCTTGGCTTTTTCAGGGTGATGTCGATCTGGTTTTTCCTTAAGGAGCCAGATCTTTTAAAGCTCCAGTCATTTAAGGTCACGGCCCTCGTGATCTGCCTATAAAAATTACAAATCCCACAACATGAATAACCCTATAAAAGCCGTGCTTGCGCAGGCCTTACCCTGGCAACGCATGGCCTTGATTGCCCTACCGTTGGGTTTATCCTTTGGGCTTGCGACTCAAGCGCAAGCGGCCTCTTTATGGAATGAGTCCACAGATGGTGACCTTTCTGACAATGGCCTGACGCCCACCCAGCTTGGCCCCCTATCCGCTGGCAGCAACCGGCTGAGCGCGACCTTTAATGCAGGGGCTGTTAGCCCTTCCCCTGATTACTTCACCCTCGAAGTGCCGGATGGATTTGCTCTGACCGGTATTGACCTGCGCGATTGGCAATCCAAACCTACCTTTGAAGACATTGCTTTTTTTGCGGTTCAAAAGGGCGATGTGTTTGATTTTGTCGTCCCTGAGGACAGGAGCAATGCAAATGGGCTTTTGGGTTGGACACACCTGCGGTCTACCCAGGTGAATCGGAATAGGGTGCTCACCGAGTTGGCGCGGTCTAATCAGTCACCGGCAGAGGCGGGCGTAGATGCCTTTTATAACGAAGAGGCCGAGACGTATTCCCCTGAGCAGCTAGCTGCGTTTCCTGAGCTTCCCGATAATCTGAGGGCGCTCAGTGAGCAGTGGGTACCGGGTGCAGAAGGGTTTGATCAGCCCTTAGGCGCGGGAGAGTATACGTTTTGGCTGCGTCAGGGCTCGGATACCAATATCACAGCTGACCTTGACTTCACACTCAAGTCGGTTAAAGACGCGGTCAGTACCCCAGAGCCCATGAGCCTGTTGGCGCTGGGAATGGTGACAGGGGCTGGGCTGTTGCTAAAGCGACGTCGTTAATGCTTCCTACTATCGCCTCCTACTATCTCAAAGACAGACCATGTAACCGGACTATCCAACCAGCTAAATTTCAGCCAGCTAAGTGAAGTTGGTTAAAATTAAACTGCATAGTTTCGGCGTTCTGACCCTATTAAAGGGTAGGTCACTCGTCAGGCACCTCTTGTCCCGTTTTAGCGGGAGGTGCCTGACGAATGTCTTTTGGTAATGTAAGTAGTGGAACGATCTCGCTTTGAGATGTGTGGGATGATGTTTGTAGTCAGTACACCCCTTTTCCATCAGTCAGCTAATAATACGCTGAAGCCTCAGCCCTGCTCTCTCGATTTCGATAGTTCGTTTTGTGGGGATTAGCCAGATGTTCCCCGTCACCATGAGTAAGCCAGTTATTCCTAGCGGAACCCTAATTGATAGTCGGTATCTGATCCAAAAGGTATTGGGCCAAGGCGGTTTGGGGCGAACCTATCTGGCGTTTGATACCCGGCGCTTTAATGAAGCTTGTGTGTTAAAGGAATTTGCCCCGAGTGGTAGCGGCAAGCACAGCATTCAAAAGTCACGGGCACTGTTCAAGCGCGAAGCTGAGATCTTATATCACGTTCAGCATCCCCAAATTCCCGATTTTTTGGCGTGTTTTGAAGACGATGGACGCTTGTTTTTGGTTCAAGAGTATGTGAACGGTAAAACCTACTCTGACCTGCTAAAAGCGCGTCGCCTGCGGAATGCTGTTTTTTCTGAGCAGGAGGTGATTGATTGGCTTAACCATCTCCTGCCCGTGTTGCACTATATCCACGAGTGCGGCATTATTCATCGCGATATTTCACCGGACAACATTATGCTGCCGGTGAATAACCACTTGCCAGTGCTGATCGATTTTGGGGTGGGTAAGCAAATTGTTGAATCGTCCCAGTTTGCGGACGGCAATGGTGATGGTGAAGAGATTTCCTATGTCGGCAAAATGTCGCTGGTGGGAAAGGTGGGCTACGCGCCCCATGAACAAATCCGCTTGGGCGTTTGTTCTCCGAGCAGTGACTTGTACGCGCTGGGGGTGACCGCTGTCGTCCTACTGACTTGCAAAGATCCTTCGTCGCTGATGAACCAGTATTCCTTGCAATGGGAGTGGCGGACTCGGGCGAATGTAAGTCCTGCTTTTGGTAGCATCATCGATAAAATGCTGGCCGATACCCCTGTTAATAGATATCAAACGGCGCCTGAAGTCTCTGCTGATTTGGCTGCCCTTGGAAATGTGACGGTGACTGCTGTTGATGGGCCTGCGAATGGGGCAGGGAATGCATCGGGAAGTCCATCGGGCGCTTTTGCTGAGGGGTTGGATTTTCCAACAACAACGCTTGAACCCTCTCCCCCTTTGCCGACGATGATCTCTCCGGCAGCGGCGGCACCTGTTTCACCGCCCTCTTTCTCTCCACCACCACCACCGCCCCAAACGAATTTCTCCCGGCCAACCGGTGGCTTATCGCCAGCTTTCATTGAACAATGTCAGCAAAAGCTGGCCGAGTACATTGGTCCCATGGCGGCTTTTGTGGTGGATGAGGCGATCGCACTGCATCGTCCACAGTCTTCTGCGGCCTTAGTGGAGGCCCTGCTACCAGAGATTCCTAGTTCAGAAGAGGCGATCGCATTTCGCAATCACCTATTGAAGTGAGCCTGTTGAGATGGACCTGGTGCAGTAAGCGCATTCACTCCATACAGGTCTGTATTTTTTTTGCTTACTAAATAGTTTGATGAGAATTCGATATTAGATGTTTGATGCGAGGTCAAGGGTGCATCTGCGTTGTTACATTCCTAGGCAAGATCTTTATAGGCCACGGGATAGAGGATTCTCGATAGTATGATTTTTTGATCTCGGTATCTTTGGATGAGGTTCCTTTTTTTGATCGCTTCGTGAGGTTGTCAACTTATTAACAGCATGGGTAGACCATTATGCATATCCATTTCTGATAGCTTGAGGGAATGCTGATCGTAATAAGACATCAGATATTACCTTCGCTATATGCCTACTTTTTTAGAGTCCGAGAACTCTTTCAATGCACTTCAGCAAGCGGCCTACCAGCTTTCCTCCTGTACTGATCAGATTTTTCTGCAAATCAGGCAGGAACAGGCCTTGGCCAGTATTGTGGACCGTATCAGGTCGTCGATGGAGCTAGTTACGCTCTTTGAAACCACCACGACAGAAGTGCGGGAATTGCTGAAGGCAGACCGGGTAGGCGTGTTTCAATTTAAACCAGGTAGTGGATGGAATGAAGGCGAGTTTGTCGCAGAAAATGTGGCCGCAGGATTCCCTTCGACGCTTGCAGAGAAGGTCTCTGACCACTGCTTTGGTCCTAACTTTGCCGCGGCCTATACCCAGGGGCGTGTACAGGCGATTTCCGATATCTATTCGGCTAATCTGAGCGATTGCCACATTCAAATACTTGAGCAGTTTGAAGTACGTGCCAACTTGATTGTGCCGGTGCTTCAAGGAGATAGCCTATGGGGCTTTTTGTGTGTGCATCAATGTTCTCAGACCCGACGTTGGCAGCTCGGCGAAATTGAGTTTGTTAAAAAAATTGCGGGCCATTTTGCGATCGCACTCCAGCAATCTGAATATGTCGAGCAGCTCCAGGACAAAGTTACCCGACTCGATCGTGCCAAAGCCCAGGAAGCTGCTCTCTTTAAGATTACAAACCGGATACGGCGCTCCTTGGACTGGGAGGCTATTTGCGACATGGCGACTGAAGAAGTGCGTCAGTTGCTTGGTGCCGACCGCGTTGCGGTTTATCGCTTCAACCCAGACTGGAGCGGGGACTTTGTGATCGAGTCCGTGGCCGATGACTGGAAACCCCTGGTTGGTGTGACCGCTACGATTACCGATACCTACCTTGCGGAAACCCAAGGCGGGCGTTACACCCACAATGAAAACTATGCCGTGGAAGATATTTACACCGTCGGCCATGACGATTGCCATGTGGCTTTGCTAGAAGAATTTCAGGCGAGAGCTTATTCGATTACGCCGATTTTTCAAGGGGAGCGCCTCTGGGGACTACTCGCCGCGTTTCAAAATTCTGGTCCCCGTCAGTGGCGAGACGATGAGAGGACTCTGCTCGCTCAGATTGGCGAGCAATTAGGGATCGCACTTCAGCAAGCAGAATACGTCGAACAGCTCCAAGATAAAGTTGCCAGACTCGATCGTGCCAAAGCTCAGCAAACAGCCCTTTTTAAGATTACTAGCCGGATACGGCGCTCTTTAGGCTGGGAGACCATTTGCGAAACGGCCACTGAAGATGTGCGCCAGTTACTTGGGGCTGATCGCGTTGCCGTTTATCGCTTCAATTCGGATTGGAGTGGGGAATTTGTGACTGAGTCGGTGGCCGATGAGTGGAAGCCCCTGGCTGGTGTGACCGGCACAATTGCCGATACGCACCTTATGGATAACCAAGGCGGGCGGTATGCCAACAATGAAAACTTTGCCGTCTCTGATATTTACACCGTCGGCCATGATGATTGCCATGTGGCCTTGTTAGAAGAATTCCAGGCGAGAGCTTATGCGATCGCGCCTATTTTTCAGGGCGAGCGTCTCTGGGGATTATTAGCCGCGTTTCAAAATAGTGGTCCCCGCGATTGGCAAGATGATGAGATAACTCTACTCACGCAAATTGGTGAACAACTGGGGATTGCACTTCAACAATCTGACGCTGTTTGGAAAATACAATCACAGTCCGTCGAGCTACAACAAATGCTTGAAGACTTGAAAAAATCTCAAGCTCAGCAGATTCAAAACGAAAAAATGGCCAGTTTAGGCCAGCTCGTTGCCGGTGTCGCCCATGAAATTAACAACCCCGTTAACTTTATTCATGGGAACATACGCCATATTGGTCAATATGTTAAAGATCTTCTAACGCTCATCGATTTCTACCAGAAACAGACTGCTGACTCGGAGAATGTCGAGATATACCGGGATAAAGAAGATGACCTCGACTTTGAATTTCTTCTAGAAGACTTTCCCAAAATGCTGGGCTCGATGAAAATCGGCACCGAGCGAATTCGTGAGATTGTGCTCTCTCTTCGTAACTTTTCTCGATTAGACGAATCCGAATTTAAGGCCGTAGATATTCACGAAGGCATTAATAGCACCCTGTTGATTTTGGGTAACCGGATCAAGGATGGTGGTGCTCACTCCGGGGTCGAAATCATCAAGGACTATGGCGAGCTGCCTCCCGTAGAATGTTATCCGGCCAAGCTCAATCAGGTATTTATGAACCTGTTGAGTAATGCTTTAGATGCTATCGAAGAAGCCATAAAAGCGAAAACGTCAGCCCACGAAGCATCCACCGGTAGTCAAAAACATAAGATTTGGATCAGTACCCAGTTGGCTGACCAAGGACAAGTAGAAGTGCGGATTCGAGATAGTGGTATAGGGGTGCCTGAGGACATTGCGCCCCAAGTTTTCGATCACTTCTTCACCACCAAACCCGTCGGTGAGGGAACGGGCTTAGGCCTAGCTATTTCTCGGAAGATTATTATGGAAAACCATCTTGGCACGCTGAGTGTAAACGCAACGCCTGGGCAAGGTGCAGAGTTTATTATTCGTTTGCCACTCAAGCTACAAAATGCCTTGGCGGAATAGCTCTGCGGCTCAGTTGGGTAATAGTCAGGTGAGGAATAGTCAGGTGGTGCATAGTCCGTTGGAAGTGGACCTAGGAAAC
>JBCDAG010000189.1:0-13882 GCA_039186165.1 Cyanobacteria bacterium P01_F01_bin.53 | reverse complement strand
GTACAAACGCCATATCGTCCATGCCTTGCGGTGATCTGACATTTAAGGGTGAAAAAGAGTGCCTAGGCACTCTTTTTCACCGCTTCTTATACCACCGCAGGTTGGTCCATCTGCTCTAGTCGATCAACCAACAGCTGCTCTAGCTCCTCTAGCGCTTTGGTAAATCCAGCAATACCTTCTTCTAGCTTTTCAGAAGCCATGCGATCACTCGCATGCATTTTCTCAAAAGCCTCCTTATTTACGGTTTGCTTTTCAATCGCCAAGTCCTTAGCTGCATTCGCATTGAGCTTACGCGGCAACTCAGTCTCGGCTTCTGATAGTGGCTTGAGCAACTTAGGCGAAATTGTTAGCAAGTCAATGCCTGCCAGCTCTTTGATCTCATCTACGTTGCGGAAGCTTGCACCCATAATTTCGGTGTTATAGCCAAACTTCTTGTAGTAATTGTAGATCTCAGTTACGGAAAGAACGCCGGGATCTTCTGAAGGAGGATAGCTATCACGACCGGTCTCCTTTTTGTACCAGTCCAAGATGCGGCCAACAAAGGGTGAGATCAAGGTAACGTCAGCTTCAGCACAGGCGATCGCTTGGTGCAGGCCAAAGAGCAGCGTCAGGTTGCAGTGAATCCCTTCTTTTTCAAGGATTTCAGCCGCTT
Organism: Cyanobacteria bacterium P01_F01_bin.53; assembly: GCA_039186165.1. GTDB lineage: Bacteria > Cyanobacteriota > Cyanobacteriia > Phormidesmidales > Phormidesmidaceae > Phormidesmis. The sequence continues at coordinate 13,230 of JBCDAG010000189.1, read as the reverse complement.
TAATACCTTCCCAAGTAGAGGCAATTTTGATCAAGATGCGATCGCGACTAATGCCCGAAGCCTCATACTCAGCAATCAGCTCACGCGCCACCGCCAACGTACCCTCGGTGTCATACGAAAGCCGCGCATCCACTTCAGTAGACACTCGCCCTGGAATAATCTCCAAAATGCGCTTACCAAAGGCCACCGCCAAATGCTTAAAGGCCTCCTTAGCAATTTCCTGATTCGTCGCACCCTCACCCAAGGTCTCTTTCGCCTGTAAAAGCGTTTCATCAACAATGCTCTGATACTGGGGTAACTTAGCTGCCGCTGTAATCAAAGACGGATTTGTTGTCGTATCCTGCGGTGAAAATTCTTCAATCGAACTAATGTCGCCCGTATCGGCAACCACAACGGTCATTTCTTTTAACTGAGAAAGTAGGCTCACAAGCGACCTCCTATAACTAGGTTAACTAGCGTGCATTTGTTCCCAATTGTAGTCACCGGTTCTACCAAACAACATCGCCCTAAAGTAGCGCTCAAGACTTATTTCACGCTTGGCAGGTTCACAATGAACTATGGTGCACGAGATCACACACACACCTGAGCCCAAAACCCTCTCTATCAGTGAGCTGTAGAAATTCTCAGAGAGTTTTAAGGTAGAAGAAAATCATCATAAAATCTATCGATTCTCCGACATCTAAAGTAACAAACTGCCGTCTGTCACAACATTCACGACAAAGCGCTAGGCAACAATACCTATTCGCAAATACTAGAGCTCTGCACTCCAGACAACAGACCCGAAAAACATGTCTCAACAACAGACATGACAAATAACCCTAAACAACCATTCCCGATAGAACTAATCTAAAGCAACAACCACTCAGACAAGACCTATTAGGAAGCAACACTGGAAGAAGCTGCCTGAACACTGGGATCATCCGCCACATCTTCAGCCACATCAGAATCTAGCTCTGAATACTCTGCATCGACATAATCAGCCACGTCATACACAGGCAAATCAAACCAAAAGGTCGTTCCCACACCGACCTTACTGACCAAATGAACCTGCGAATTGTGCTTATCCATAATGTTTTTCACAATCGAGAGTCCGAGGCCTGTTCCTTCTAAGGTGTGAACCCGGTTTTCAACTCGGAAAAACCGATCAAAAATAGCAGCTTGATCTTCTTCATCAATCCCTAAGCCCGTATCGCCAATTTCAATCCGCACGCTCTGCACCAGCTGCGTATCAAGCTTGAGGGTATTAGGCGCACGGTACGCACGAATAGCCACCTTCCCGCCCGCAGGGGTAAACTTCAGGGCATTACCCACCAAGTTGCCAAACACCTGAAGTAAAAGGTCATAGTTACCCAAGCTAGCTGGTAGCTTCTCTTCAATATCTTTTTCAAGGGTAATCTGCTTATCCTTCGCATTGAGCTGATAAGTTCTCAGCACCTGATCAATCGGCTGATGAACCTCAACCGGCGAAAATTCGTAGCGACGGCTCGACTCCAGGCGCGACAGATCCAGCACATCATTGACCAGACGGGTTAACCGGTCCGTTTCATTATTCGCCGTTGCCAAAAACTCCTTGCGCTCTGGCTCGCTCAAATCCTCGCCATACTCATGCAGCGTTTCAATAAAGGATTTGATATTAAACAGTGGCGTCCGCAGCTCGTGGGAGACATTACTGATAAAGTTGCTCTTAGCTTCATTGAGTGCCACCTCACGGGTAATGTCTTGCAGCGTAATCGCCATCCCCTTCACATTTGCTCGCTGCTGGTCCAGCACCGTATTAAGCAACACTCGAATGGTACGATTGCCGTCCATCATTGAAATCCGAAATTCACTGCCCTCGTGGGACTCTCCGGCCACAGCCTGTACCAATGGCGGCGCGATCTGAGCCCGCACTTCAGGCTGCAATCGATCTAAAATGCTGCCAGATACAGGAAGGCTGGCTTCCCAGCCCAAAATTCGCCGGGCAGCAATATTCGCCAGTACCAAATTCGTTTCCGCATCCAGTAAAATCGCTCCATCAGCAATCGTCGAGACCAGGCTCTCTAGCTTCGCTTTTTCAGCGGTTAATTCTTCAATATTTTGTTCTTCGTAGCGCTCTAGGCGCTCAGCCATGTCATTAAAGCTATAAATTAGCTCGCCCAGCTCACCCCCCAGGGGCAAATCGATACGCTGCTGAAAATTCCCAGCGGCAATATTTTTAACGCCCAACAGCAACTCTTTAATAGGCTGCGTAATCGTGAGTGCATTAATCACCGCACCCAAAATCACCATCACCCAAATCGAGACAAACACAGCAATGGTGACATCACGGGTTAAGTGTGACGAAGCCACCACCGTGGGATTAGGGTTAATGCCCATCGCCAACATGCCGTTGTATTTACCCTCTAAGGTCAGGGGGACAAAAACATCGGTCACCATACCGGCAGGCGTCAGATGCTGCCGAACCATAGGTGACTCAGGACTATTGTTATAACTGTCCGGCAGCTTCATGCGGCGGCGCAGGGTCAAGGAGTTCTGAACAGAAGGTTCAGAGTAGGGAATGCCAAAAAATATCTCGCCGTCCTGATCGGCATAGAGCATGTAACGGACGTTAGACGTATTTTCGTAAAAGCTATAGGAAAAGCGGGCCAGCTCAGAGCGGTCATTGTTTTCCACAAGGGGCGCAACGTTTGCAGCCAGCAACAAGCCCAAGTCACGACCAAACCGCGTATCGTTTAGCTGGGCATCTTGCTGAATCGTATTGACGGCCCAAAAGGTCAAGGCGCTCATGACAAGAGACACCAGCAGGGTCGCACCGGCCATGAGTCTGGTTTGTAGGGTAAAGTCGCTCCACCATCTCGCGAGTAACGCTTTGAGTTGACTAAACATTTGCATAGCTGCTGTGGTTACTGACTCGGCGGCCCTTCCCTAAAATTGTCAAAAACGGTCTATCGATCTAGAACACCTTGCAATCAAATTCAGCCTAAATTAAGGCCTAATTTTTGGTAAACATGCCCGAAATACTATGTCCATTCTAAACGGTGTTGGCCTTTCAGGCGTTTACCGACTGCTGACACGTGGTTTTACTCACAGGTTGTCTGCCTATAGCTTTGATGGGAGCCTGTACTAATAGGGGTTGTGCTATGGCGACCTGCTAGTAGAGGGCTATGACGACACCATATTTTTCACCCGATGACCAATGTCACGGCGGTGGTAACTCCCTGGAAAGTCGATTTTATCGACGGCGCGGTATGCCCTAGCCAATGCATCATCAAAGGTAGGCGCGATCGCAGTCACGCCCAGCACACGTCCCCCCGTACTCTTCAAGCCCTCACTCCCCAAGCGAGTACCTGCATGGAAAGTAACCACATCAGAGTCCTCAGCTTCAACTGCCTCAATTCCGTCAATCGGCAATCCTTTTGCGTAGGGACCAGGATATCCCTTTGCAGCCATCACCACACAAGCCGAAGCCGCCTCTTTCCACTCAAACGGCGGCATACTATCTAAACGCTGCTCACAACATGCCAACAGGATGTCCTCTAGAGGCGTTTCAAGCAACGGCAGCACCACTTGAGTTTCAGGATCACCAAAGCGACAGTTAAATTCAATCACCTTTGGATTACCCTCAGGTGTCACAATCAGCCCTGCATACAGCACACCACAATAGTCAATGCCCCGATCTTTCAGACCTTTGAGCGTCGGCTCTAGCACTTCTGATTGGACACGATCTAATAGCTCAGCGGGCATCACTGGCGTTGGCGCATAGGCTCCCATCCCACCCGTGTTCGGTCCTGTATCGCCTTCCCCAATTTGCTTATGATCTTGGGCGGGTAACAATGGCCGAATAGTTTTACCATCAGTCACCGCCAGGACGGACACTTCCTGCCCCTGCAAAAATTCTTCAATCACCACGCGCTCACCAGCAGCCCCAAACTGGCCACTAAAGGCAGCTTCAATCGCTTTAACAGCCTCTCCAATTTCCATCGCAACGGTAACACCCTTACCAGCAGCGAGCCCATCGGCCTTCACCACGATCGGTGCACCCTGCTGATTCACGTAGTCAATGGCATTAGCCGCATCGGTAAACACCTCTGAAGCCGCTGTCGGCACGTTTGCCTGCGCCATCAGCTCTTTTGCCCAGGCCTTACTCGACTCTATCTGGGCCCCATCTTTACTCGGGCCAAAAACTTTAACGCGCTGTGCTCTGAGGGCATTACCCAGCCCATTTGCCAGAGGCTGCTCCGGGCCTACCAAGACAAATGCCATGTTGTTGACCAGTGCGCATCGCGCAATCCCATCGGCTTCCGTCGTTGACATCGCAACGTTACGGCAGCCAGGGAGCAGGGCAGTACCACCGTTTCCAGGAATACATACTACTTCAGTGATCTTGGGCGATCGCAATAGCTTCCAAGCTAAGGCATGTTCACGCCCACCGCTCCCGACAACAATAGCTTTCATACTCGAAGGTAATCCTTAGATACACTTGCGCTCACCTAGACTACATCGTCTTACCAAAATTGTCCTCTACACAGCGAATTTCTTTGTCAAGAAACATCCGCTTATGACCCGCTAGCCAAAGGGGATGCACATAAAAGACCGCAACACCGGCTTTATTAGCAATCACAGCAACTTCCCGAAAAAAGCGCGGAAAAATGAAAATAAAATGAGAAAACGCACCGTTTTTCTAACCGTAGTCAGCAAAACAATGCGTTTTTAGATGCATTTTGAATAGGGATAAGTCAACTGTCTTACTTATTGCGAGCGTCTCGGTTAAACCGAACAAACTCAACAAAACTTGTACCTTCACCCAATTCACCGCGGGTTGAGACTTGAGCGTGGGCCGTAGGCGCAAAAGCAGCAGTCACGAGCATCAGAGTCAAAGCAGAGAGTGTAATCTGTTTCATGGTTGGTTTCCTTTATCATTCATGGGTAACAACGAGAAAATTAATGGTTTGGCCTATTCGACCAAGCGTTTCTTTTCTCTATGGTGTTAACAATGACAGGCCTATCTAAACGCGCTCTAAGACGAACCTGAAAGCTTCGAAAGGACTCTATGAGAAACCGTGCAATCAAAATGATGATTGTCTGAGAAGCCATCTGTAACTCCCAGAAAATAAGCAATTAGACCAACCAACAAAGTAATCCCGAGACCTGTTAGCCAAGTCTCGGGACCCATAAGATATTCGGCTAATCAACCAGGATAGGCGATCGCTCTGTTTGACTCAGAGAATCAGCCTCAGCAATTCTTACCCACCAAAACCCTGATTACTCTACGGTGACTGATTTCGCCAAGTTCCGTGGCTGATCCACATCTAAGCCGCGACGCGCTGCAATGTGATATGACAGCAACTGCACAGGGACAACCGTGAGCACGGGGGAGAGCAACTCATCCACATTAGGCACCGGCAGCAGAGCATCAAAGGTTTCTTCCGCATCGGCATCGTCCATGGGCACAACGCCAATCAGTTGGGCATCCCGAGCCTTAGCCTCTTGAGCATTAGAAAGCACTTTTTCGTAAACTGTACCCAGGGTTGCGATCGCCACTACCGGCACCTTTTCATCAAGCAGTGCAATTGGCCCATGCTTCATTTCCCCGGCAGGGTATCCTTCAGCATGGATGTAGCTGATTTCTTTTAGCTTCAGTGCCCCTTCCAACGCGATCGGGTAGTTCACGCCACGACCAATAAAGATGAAGTCCTGAGTTTCAGCAAAATCGTGGGACAGCTCTTCCACATAGCGTTCCTGACTTTCGAGCACCAGCTCTAGCTGAGCAGGCAGCTGGCGCATACCCTGAATAATTTCGTCCATCCGCTCCAGCGAAATCGCCTTACGGCGGTAGGCCAACTCCAGCGATAAAAAGTAAAACGCCATCAGCTGAGCAATAAACGTTTTCGTAGCGGCCACACCAATTTCAATCCCAGCATGGGTGTCAATTACATGAGGAATCAACCGCCCTAATGAACTATCAGGCCGGTTGGTAATACCAAGCATCCGGGGCGCATATTGATCCTCTCCGTTCTCTACCCGGCGCGTCTGCTCCATATCCAGCGCCGCTAAGGTATCTGCCGTTTCACCTGACTGGGTAACACCCATGGTTAGAGTGTTAGGCATCAGAGGCGCAGGCGCATAGCGAAACTCCGAGGCGTATTGCACAAAGGTCGGAATCCCAGCCACTTGCTCTAGGAGATACTTACCGACCAAGCTGGCATGCCAGCTAGTACCACAAGCCAGAATTTGAATATGCTGAAGGTCATCTAATAAAACGTCAGGCAAATCTAACTTAATGGGTGAGGTGCCCTTATCAGGTGTCCACTCCGCATCCAAATAAGATTCTAAGCACGTGCGCACCACACCTGGCTGCTCGTATATCTCCTTGAGCATAAAGTGCTTAAAGCCCTGCTTTTCCACCATGATGGGATTCCAGTTCAGGGTTTGGGGCTTCTTCTTCAGCCGATGACCCGTAAAGTCATAGACCTCCGCACCCAGGGGAGTGAGGCGAGCGATTTCGCCATTTTCAAGGGTCAATACAGCCTGGGTGTAAGGCATGATCGCAGGCGTATCAGAAGCACAGAAAAATTCGCCTTGGCCAAAGCCAATCACCAAAGGTGCCTGTTGACGAACCACAATCAGTTCATCGGGAAAATCGGTGGAAACGAGGGCGATCGCAAATGCCCCTTGCAACCGAGTCATCGCCTGCCTAGACGCTTCTAACAACCGTGACTGCTCCGTCAAGGCCCCTGCATTCGCCTCTGACGTCAGCGGATCTTCCAAATATTCAGCAATCAGATGAGGAATAACTTCGGTATCCGTCGCTGAACGAAATTCATGGCCCTTAGCTTTTAGCTCTTCGCGCAGCTCACGGTAGTTTTCAATGATGCCATTCTGCACCACTGCTATGCGCTCTTTCGTATCGGTATGGGGGTGCGCATTGTACTCCTCTGGCTTCCCGTGGGTAGCCCACCGCGTATGGCCAATACCCAAACGCGCCGGATCTTCTAAACCTTCTAACTTCGTTTGTAAATTAACCAGCTTTCCCTTCGCCCGCGTTCTTTGGAGCTTACCTTCAGAAATGGTCGCGACACCAGCCGAGTCATAACCTCGGTACTCCAGGGTTTTCAACCCTTCAATCAAAATACTGCTCGCGGTCCGAGTGCCAATGTAACCTACAATTCCGCACATACTGATACTCCTTTCAAACTGCAACTGACCGATCAACCAGACCAACCTATTCTCAAAGTCAGCCCCTATAAATTGAGTGATAAACCTAGCGAGCTCATGCTCTACGAACCAAATGCGTGAACCAAATTCGTAGAGATAGCAAAATTCAACCAGACTACTTTACCCACAGTCTGTGACGATGGTTGCTTTAAAAAGTTACACATGCGCCTGTCTCACAGACATAGCCTTCATAAACCTACTGAATGTAGATAACAAGACAAGCTCAATAAAGCAAAGTCCGGCTCCCGTAGCCGTAACAATCCCACCAGGAAAGGTTTTTCAGATTTTGCTAGGCCAAGAAGAAAGGTGCCAATCACTATTCACTGGCCATAATCCACTAGGTAGCAATCTACTAAAAAATAATGACTACAAAATAACTACTGAGAAATAAAGCCTGTCAACAAAAGCGGCAACATCACCGCAACAACTAACAAAACCATCACCGTTGCAGGTGAGAGCTTAATCAAATTTGGATCAGGTTCATTACCTGACTTTTTTTTGGGGTTAGCCATAAACAATCGACTCCAGGCCTAACAGCAATGTCTTAAGTCTACAACTTGAAAATATCGGGTCACTGGTTATTGAACGACCGTAGCGCCATCAGACGTTACTGATAGGCCAGAGAGGGCTCTCAACAAATCATTCGCAGAGCATCGAGCCCAACGCTGCAAATACTCCATAGCGCGCAACGAAGCCTCATGGGCCATTTGGCTAGAGCCAGCCACACAATCTTCTACAACGCGGCAATAGTAGTCATGTTGATGACCATCAGCAAAGGTGTAGTGCACGCACACATCGGTGAGCCCACCCACCAAAATCAGAGTGCTGGCCTTCAAGCCTTTGAGTAAGATCTCTAGGTCTGTCCCAAAAAAGCAAGAGTATCGGCGCTTCCGAATAAAGTAGTCATCAGAGCGCATCTCCACCTCATCCGCAATTTGGGTGGTCTCATCGGTTTCTATGCAGTGAATCCCCTCGCGCCCATCTAGCTCCCGGCCAAAGTCCACACCGTTTGGCCGGTGAGCCTCCTGGACAAACACAATTGGGATATCAAAAGACCGAGCCGCCTTAACTAACTCCGCAGCGGCCTGCATTCGCGCTGAATAATCATGCATACCCGGAATCCCTGGCATCTCTGGGCAAAAACAACCCTTCTGAATATCAATCAAAAGTAGCACCGGCTGACCCTCGATCAACTGGATTTCAGATTGATTTTTCATGCACGACAGCTCTCACGCAGCTTAGCTTACTTAGTCTCAGAAAAGCCCAAGCATTTACAACAAGATCTACAAATAGCTAGTCAGGGCTTCGCTAAAGGCAGAATATGGCTTTACACCCACTAGGGTATCCATCAGTTCGCCATTTTTAAAGACCATCACCGCTGGAATGCTCTTAATGCCAAATCGCTTCGCAACCATCTTATTGCTGTCGAGATCTAGCTTCGAAACAGTCGCCTTACCTGCATACTCATCTGAGAGCTGATCCATTAGGGGCGCTACCAGCTTGCAAGGACCACACCAGCTTGCGGTGCAATCGACCACCACGACAGACTCCTCTTTTATCAAGGCGTCAAATGCAGCTTCATCAGCAATATATTCTGCGGCCATGGTGCGATCGCTCCAAAAATCATAGGTACAGCTCCCTAAAATCATACACCCCTTGTACGGCCAAGATTCCAAACCCAGTGCTCTAACACACTTCACCATACGCACTAGCATAGACACAACAACACACGCCGTTCTGAACGTAGAACTGATCAGCTGCCGTAACACAAGCGACTTCTTCACCGCCAAAAAACAGCCCTTCCGGCAAGGACACCGAAAGGACTTTTCAATACAAAATGACCCTAGAAAAAGATCAACCATATGAACCAACAGAAGGTCAAACGTAGCCGTTTACCCTCTGCAAGTACAGTGCTCTACTTACCAGCAAGCTTCTTCACCTTCTGCATGATGCTCTCAGGATCCAAGCCCTGGTGGTAGAACTGCTCCCAAAGGCCACCGCCCCCTTCTTCATGAGTACCGGCGTGGGCAAACTTAGGTGTATAGCCACGCTCTAGCAACCAAGTACCATAGCGAGCACCCAAACCAGTCTTCTCGTTGAAGGACTCAACCACCATCACCAGAGGTGATTTTCCCACTTTCTCCATCATCTGCTCATCCACAACATTGAGAGTAGACTTATTAATCAAGCCAATGTTCAAGCCTTCTTTCTTCAAGCGCTCAACCGCATCCAAAGCACGGTAAAGGCCATCGCCAAAGCTCACAATGTAGCCATCAGTCCCTTCGCGCACCACATCATCCTTACCAGGGATAAACTCATAGCCATCAGCATAGAGGGCTTTGCCATCGTCACCATTCAACATGGGCACCTTGGCACGAGTCGAGAAGATAAAACGCAGACCGGGGTCGTGGAAAATTTTCTCGACGCAGGCCTTCATCTGATGCGCATCAGCGGGGAAGTACAGGCGAGTTTCGTAGCCGTCATCCAAACCGTTATCGGCAAACATGTTGTTGATACCGAAGTGGCAGGTATTATCTGCCATATCGTCGATACCCGAGTGGGAGAAGTGACACAGCAAATTCGCCTTGTTCAAGCGAGCCATGGTGATTTCAGAAATACACATTTCCAAAAAGGCACTAAAGGTCGCAAAGATGCCTTGCTTACCTTTTTCCATACCAAAGCCAGCTGCTGCAGAGAGGTTACCCCGCTCCATGATGCCGGCACTGACAAAGATTTCAGGATAAGCCTTGTGAATGTGATTCAGGCCGCACGACCCTTCTAAGTCACAGTCCACGACCAACACCTTCTCTTTGCGCTCAGCGTCGCTCATTTTGCCCAAAACTTCTACCGCTGCCTGACCAAAGACATTACGGTTAGAGCCCACTTCATCGCTAGAACCCAAGAACTCATAGCTATGGGAGGGCTTCTCAATCGCTTTGAGGTAGTCAGCCGCTTCCTGGCGACCGTGCTTCTCAAGGTACTTAATGGCTAGATCAGTGGGAATAACGTCGTGACCGTGGCAGCTGCCTTCTAGACCGTCAATGCCAACAGTCATAGGGCGCTTACAAATGACGGCAATAGGACCATCTGTTGTGATCGCCTCACAGATATTCGCGTACAGCGCGTCAAGATCCTCACCATCATTGACGAGTACCTTCAGTCCATGACCCTCCAAGGTCTTTTGAACGCTGTAACCACCCAAGTACTCAGAGGGGTGACCGGCAATCGTCACGTCATTGTCATCAATAATCAGCTTCACGTTAATGCCCTGAGCCACGGCCAAACGAGCGGCTTCAGCGTCATCCCCTTCCTGCTGCGCACCATCAGAACCCAACATAAACGTGGTTTTACCAGGGTTAGCCAACGCCACACCGTTTACAAATGGCCACATATGACCCAAGCGACCAGAGCTAAACTTCACACCTGGGGTGAGACCTAATTCAGGGTGACCCGGCAGCGTAGAATCCGCAGCGCGATACTGCATAAGCTGCTCAGCCGGCAAATCGCCATTGAGAGTAGACATCAAATACTGAGTACCCACACGGTGACCTGCTTCGTCAAAGAAAGTCGGTACAAACTTGTCAGGATTACCTCTAAAGAGTGCATCCAAAATCATCACTTCAGGCACAGTGTCATAGGGACCACCTGTGTGACCACCCACACCCCGAGCGCCACCAGTCGCTGTAAAAAATACAATCGCTTCACGACAGAGCTGGATGTTCGCCTTAAGCGCATCACGCTGCTCATCTGTGAGCTTATTGTTGGAAGGATCTAAAGTAATGCGCTGATACGCACCTAAGTCGATGGGGAAAGTGGCTTTGGGCTTAGCTTGGGTGGCTGTCATGAGCTACGTCCTAATACGTTTTATGTTTTCACAGCTGACAAAGGGCGAAGACGCACCAATGCAGCGTTTTTACCCGCCGCTTTGTATATCCTGAGGCGGCGTTGAAAAAACTTAATATTTCTATTCTCCCTGATCATGCCGCTGTGGTTAAGGGGGCATGCCAAAAATTGTGCTTGAGACTACGAAACAGCAGGCGATCGCCGCTAGTCATGCAGGGTAGAATTTTCTACAGTCAACAAATAATAGCGACCATTGAGACCAATCGTGACCCATGGCATCCGCAGCCTCGCAGGCTAAATCGTCGAGAAAAAGCTTGAATTTGGAATTAAGCGATTGGGCGTTGAAACTGCTGACGAAGTTTTTCCGTGCGCGATCGCCACTCACACCCCTCAAGGTGATCATTAACGATACCCATAGACTGCATAAAAGCATAGGCCGTCGTCGGTCCTACAAAAGACCAACCACGCTTTTTTAAGTCCTTACTCATGGCCGTTGAGGCTGCCGTCTTACTCAAGCTCATCAGCGTTGCATAGTCACACCGCTCAGGTCGCTCATCCTCTGTCGGCTCATACTGCCAAAAGTACGCTGATAGCGAACCAAACTCCTCAACCAATGCGATCGCACGCCCTGCATTATTAATCACCGACTCAATTTTCCTGCGGTGTCGAACGATGCCTTTGTTCTGCAGAAACCTTTCCACATCTTCATCGGTGTACTGAGCCACTTTCTCAAAGTCAAATCCAGCAAACGTCGCACGAAAATTCTCTCGCTTGCGTAATATCGTCAACCAGCTCAACCCAGACTGAAATCCTTCCAAACAAATCTTCTCAAATAGCTTTTTGTCATCAGCAACAGGAACCCCCCATTCATCATCGTGATACGCCACATAATCCGCTTTGTCACCCGGCCACCAGCAACGGCAACAACCATCTGAACCCGTGATCAAACCATCACCCATATTCTGCATACTCAGGACCTATAAAACTCACTTTAGGCAAACTAAACCTCTAGATGACTCCACAATAGACCTATCCATTCTCTCCTACCCACTATTGAAGTTTTCCTGGGTCAGTAATTGCCCCGAAAATGACCAATCGTCAAACAACAAATATCGGGCCATCACCCTCAACTGGCACACGTAGAAACAACGTATTTACAGACTTAAAGCGACATATTTGTTAGTCCACCCTTGAAAAGTGTCCATACCTCAAACGCAAGTCATCTTCCCAGTCGATATAACTTAAACATGCGAAACAAAGCAAACGTTTCTGGCCCAAACAACTGGCCCAAACAACACTTTCTTTCGCACTCTTCTCAACCTTGCCTTTTTGAGTGTCAACCTAGGAAACGCCACTAGAAAAGAACAAGGCCATAGAAGTTCCAAATTCACATATAACAGCGTTCTACGTTGTTGTTCTCCACACCTTTTTGAGGATAATTCCATGAAATTCTCTCGTATTTGGGCTCCACTTGGTCTTGCTGCCGCTGTACTTCTCTCAGCGCCTTTCAGTGCCCAAGCTCAAATTGTTCGCAGCACCCAAGCTCCTAACTATAACTACATCGGTATTGGCGGTGGCGACGATGGGTTTGTTATCAACAGTAAGTTCTCTCTCACTGACAACCTCTCTATCCGCCCTGAAGTAGCTACTGACTTCGACTTCGACGATGCTGATGATGTCTCCTACCTCGTTCCTGTTACTTACGACTTCAACTCCATCGGCACCCAAAGTATGCAAATCAATCCCTTCGTAGGTGCTGGCGTCTCAGGTGATATCGGTGACGACAGTGACGTTGAATTCGCAGTAGTTGCAGGCGCTGACTATCGCTTCGCTAGAAACTACGTCGCAAACGGGTCTATTAACTACGCTCCCTTTGCTGATAATGACGAAGTTGGCTTCACGCTCGGTCTCGGCTATCTCTTCTAAGGAGTACTCTCAAAAAGAAACCTCCTAACTACCGCTGAGGACATGAATAACAATTCAACACTCTCAGCGGTACACAAGTCTCTCCTCAGTTAAGTATGTCTACGCTCTCCATGGCCCTTAGTGCTTCGATTGAAGCGCTAAGGGCTTTTTGGGAGCAGTCCGCTACTATGGGGGAGTTTACGATAGAGCAGCGGTAAGCACGGAATGCGAGAATTGTTGCCAGGTTCCAGCCGCCCACTGACAACGTCCATGTAGCATGATTTCGGC